>JAFUYH010000034.1 GCA_017470605.1 Treponema sp. | reverse complement strand
GGATTGCAAACGCATTTATAAGCCGAGGCGAAGCCTTTTTAATCATTTTCCTATACGGCTTATACCATGCGGTTTGCAAGAACGTGCAGTGGTAGCACTTTTTACAGTTTCGGCTCTTTTATAATGCGTTTGCCCTGTGCATTTAGCAGGGCAAGCACATTATAATGTGCTTGCCCATCTCATTTCACATTCCCTGCGATTTGTGCTAAACTAAGGTCATGTTAACTTCTGATTTTAATTTTGACCTGCCCGAAGAACTTATTGCCCAGCATCCAAGCGGAGTGAGGGGGCAGGATAAACTTATGCTTTTGAATCGGGTAAGTGGCCAGGTTGAGCACCACATGATGGACGACCTGCCGGAGCTTATAGAGCCCAGTACTCTTATGATTTTTAACAACAGCCGGGTGCGCCGTGCCCGCGTTTACGGAATAAAGGAAACTACAGGCCGCGAAACTGAATTCATGTTTCTTAATACGATTGATAAAGAATGCTGCATCTGGAATACCATGGTAAAATCTGCAAAAAAACAGAAGCCTGGAATGCATTACAAATTTCCAGACGGCACTGTTGCAGAAATAATTGAACACGAAGGAAATGCCGGAACTGAATTCCGTGCCCTCAAGTTTGATTTTGCAATTGATGAAGACTGGTTTGAACGCAACGGACATATTCCTCTTCCGCCATACATCAAACGCGGTGATACGGAAGAAGATTCTGAACGCTACCAGAATGTTTATGCCACCGATACAGGGTCTGCCGCCTGTCCTACAGCGGGTCTTCATTTTACAGAAGATATGCTTTCCCGTCTTGACGCAAAAGGAATTGAACGTCGCTTTGTAACTTTGCACGTTGGTCTTGGAACCTTCCTTCCGGTACGCGAAGAAAACATTGAAAATCATAAGATGCACGAGGAATGGTACACAGTTCCAAAAGAAACTGCTGATGCAATAAACAGGGCAAAGGCAGAAGGCCGCCCGATTCTTGCGGTTGGAACTACCAGCGTAAGAACTTTGGAAAGCGTGGCCCAGAAACTTGCAGAAGAAGCTGGTGGTTATGAAGAACTGCAGAAGCGTAAGGAGTGGGTAAGGGCCGGTACAAGTTCTACCAGCATTTTTATGTACCCGGGCTTTAAGTTTAAGGTTGTAGACAAGATGTTCACAAACTTTCATACACCTGAAAGCACTTTGATTATGCTGGTCTCTGCCTTTGCCGGACGTGACCACATTTTAAGCGCCTACAAGAAAGCCGTGGAAAACCGCTACCGCTTCTTTTCTTACGGGGACTGTATGTTTATTCGCTAGAGCAAGTTTTGCTTGCAAAACTTGGTAGTGAGCGAAGCGAACGTAGAGACTGTATGTTTATCAGGTAAGGACTGGGCTAGGTCAACTGCTCAAAACTGTAGCGGGCAATGTTGTAAAACTGCTGCCTCATTACGTCAGAAATCATCTGATCCTGTGAAGCCTTGTCAAATTCCTGATGAATAAAGTCTTCTATCTGAGAAATCTCTTTTTGATTCAGAGGAAGCCTTTTTCCCATCAGCGAGTTTTCAAAATCCTTGCTGTGAAAACTGAAAGGCCCCGCAAAAGCCAGACGCACGTTCAAAAGCGAGTTTTTTTCCATATCAGCAAGAAAAGCATAGGATGCAGACTGATGATTTACTTCCTGTTCTGGCCCGATTCGCCTGAAAATAGAAAGTTCCGGCTTTAGAATCGGGATTCTGATATTTGAAAGAATGAATCCTTCCGGAACTCCCTTAAAATTCCTTATGTTTTCGTTTCTTGTTTCCGTCTGGTTTTTAAATTCAAGGCGGGCATCCAGAGCCATAAGAGGGGCAAAAAGAGTCAGCTTGTGGTCAGAGTTACAGATATTTCCGCCCACAGTAGCAACATTCCTTATTTCTGGATTTGCAATGGAAGCCAGAGCCTCACATAAAATTTGAGGAAGATGAGTCTGTCCTATATTCAAGAGTTCTGCAAGGGTAGTGCCCGGCCCAACGTCAATAAAGCGTTCATGCCTCACAATCTGCGAAAGGTCCTTTATTCCGAAAACCGAAATAAATTTATCAGGCAGTTCTTGAATGCGCGTACAGCCACCGACAACCTGTGTTCCGGGGTTATTTGTCAGCAGTTTGATAAGCTCGTATGAATTTTTTGCGTATAGAATCGTCTTACTCATTCGATGTTATCCTTTTTATTTTCTTTGTCTTAAGCTTGATTGCCTGAATTATTCCGTTTGCAAGAGTTTCATTATCTGTACAGCAGGGAGAAAGATTTTTTATCTGCTCAAGAATTTCTTCTTTTGTAATATTTTTGCTGGTTTTCATAATCTGATAGGCTGCAAAAATCTTTCCTGCATTACAGTAACCGCAAAGTTTTATGCCGGCTTTTTCAAAACCGTCCATAATAATTTTGTAATCATCTGTATGAGAAAAACTTTCCAGAGTAACAATGTGGGCGTCTTTTGCAAGTCCTGTAGGCATTTTGCAGGAAGCAACCGGCTTGTCATCAAAAAGAACAGCACAGGTTCCGCAAAAACCTCCCTGACAGCCGCTTTTTACAGAAGTACAGCCATTTTTGTGGAGGGTTTTCATTAATGAATCTTCTGGATGGGCTTCAAACACAGTTTTTACACCGTTAAGAGTTAAAGAGATTTTCATTTTTCGGCGTCTCCTGTTTTACTTTGAATATTAGTCCTGTTCTTTATAAGCGCAAAAAGTCTGGCTTCCGTACATGGCAGGGTCGTAAGCTGTTTTGTAAGGGCCAGCGAAAGTGCAGAAGAAAATGCTGCCGGCAGAGTGTTGTGAACAAGTCCTCCAATCTGACCTGACTTATTATCAGACTTCATGAATTTTATATGAATCGCGTCACAGCGGATTGTTTTATCACGTACAAGCATGGTAAGTTCCTGCTGAACTTCCAGCCTTACTGTCCTCATGGCTGCGGCTTCATCAAAAAGTTCCCCGCAGTCTATGGCAATCCAGATTCCTTTGATTTTTTCGTTATATGTATAGGTATCAAGTTCAATTTCTACTGCTGCTGTTGCAAAGGAAGTTGTATAAAATGGCGTGCCTGTAAAGGCTTCCTTATCCCACTTTTTCTTTGTGTTTTTCTGAACTCCTTTTTTTGAAGAAATAGGAAGAGGCTGATGAAATCTTTTTTTCTGAATTTCACTGCAGCATTTTTTTATAAGTTCATTCATTATTCCAATTGAAGTAAAAGTGTCTTCTGGAGAAGCAGGCAAATCTTCAATAGAAAAATTAGAATCTATTTCCACGTTCTGCTGAGGAATTTCCAGAATTTCGGCTGCAGATTTTTTCCAGATTTCCTGAATTACAGCAGAAGGCTTTATTGCGTGAATTACCAGTCTGTCATCTTTATATAAGGTTACTTCAATTTTGGAATCATAGGAAAATGATGTTACTCCGCTATAGCCAGAAACTGCGTAGGCACTTGCCAGTCCAACTCCGCGCAGGGGGAGGGCAAAGAAAGGCTTGCTGTCTTTTTCTATTCTGTCAATGGCCTCCATGTGGAAAGAGGCGTACTTTCTGTTAAAATCACTGTCTTTTAAAACTGACTGCAGAGTGCTGTCCAGTCCGCTTATCGTAATGTCAAATGGGAATGGCTTATACTGAATGTTTTTTGATGAAGGAATGTCTTCAATTGAATTTATCAGGCGGAATTCGTCAGGGAAGATTTTAATCTGATTGCAGATTTTCTGAACTTCATTTTCTATGGCAAAAAATGCCTGTGAATCTATATTTTGAATGCTGATTGTTGTCGGAGATTTTTTAGAAGTATGTGTTACAGTCTTTATGTAAAGATTCTTTGGCTTATAAAAACTGAATGAAGCAAGGGTAATTCTGTCTGTTATTTCCTGTGCAAAAGGATTTGAAGACCCTATATCAATATCAATAAGAATCTTTAGTGCGTAAATTCTTCCGTTAGGCTCAAGGGCTGTTTTATAAGTAACAGTTGTGATTACCCCAGGCTTCATGAACAGATCCTGCTCATCCTGTGAAAGAACCAGTTTAACCGGCTTTTTAGAAAGATATGCTGCGGCGGCAGTCTGAACGGCTGTCTGCGTTGTCCTCCATAATCCGTTTGGAAAAATACTGGCACTTTTTGTTTTGTGAATAAAAATATGTTCAAGTGGAATTTTTAATGACTCAGAAATTGACTTCTGCACAAAACTGGTCCATCTGGTTGGAATGTAAATATGAAGGTCTTTTCCTTCCATATAACTGAAGGCTCCTTCTGTTTCCTGCCATTTTGGAGAAATCATTGTCTGCTGCCAGGTGTCGTTTGTGGTAAAAAATCCTGACTCATTAAAGAGTTTTGTATCTGCTTCTTCAACAGACATTTCTTCATAAAGACCGTATTTTATTTCTCTTGAAGCAACTTCTTTTGCAGAAAATTCTTCAAAATGAGATTTGTCAATTACATTGTTTAAAGATGGCATGTCATTTATCAAATCTGCCATGTCTGAAACATCAATTTCTTCCAGCCCGGTTTCTTCTGCCAGAATCTGTTTTTCTGTCTTATGTTTGTTAATTACATTATCCAGAGCAGTTTCAAAGTTTCCTACGTCAAAAGAAATATTTACCTTGTCTGCAAGTTCTTCCACAAGTTTTTCATCAGGCCCTAAAAGAATTGCTACAGGTTCCCCTCTGTATAAAATGCTTTTTTCCCCGAAAATATCAGAAGATGCTTTGTTTATGCTGATTGATTTTGTTCCCGGAATATCAGATGCCGTATACAGAAAAAAGTCTTCCGGCATATCCGCAAGTTCAATTTTCTTTATTTTACCGGAATCAGAAGGACTTCGGATAAGTTTTGCATATAACATTCCAGGCTTTGAAAAGTCACTGTAAAAACCTTCTGTATCAAGCGAGCGAATCATCTTATCCTGTGAGTTCTTCTTTCTGGCTGCCATAACATTCCTTTCTATATAATTCTATATTATATTCGATTTTCCTATTTCTGTAACTGTTTTTATTACGTATTCTGCCTGTTCATCCGTCATATCTGGATACAGAGGAATTGAAATGGTTCTACTGTACTGCCTTTCTGCATTCGGAAAGTTTTCTGCGCAGAAATCAGGGTAAAGATTTTTCCAGTAAGTAAAATGAAAAATCGGAATAAAATGAACGGAAATTCCAAGACCCGCTTCCTGCATTTTTTTAGCAAATGCTTCCCGGCTTATTTTCAGTTTTTCGGGAACAAGGCGCATAAGATAAAGGTGCCATGCATTTCCTTCTCCGTCTGGCGGCAGCTGAATAAAATCCAGTTTAGAAAATGCTTCATTATACTTTTCTACAATATGTTTTCTCTGTTCATAAAAAAGATTTGCCCTCTTTACCTGGCAACAGCCCAAGGCGGCAAGCATATCCGGCAGGTTGAATTTGTATCCCGGGGCAACAATGTCATATTCCCATGACGCCCGCGGAGAAGTGTAGCGGTCCCAGGTGGTGCGGTCCATGCCGTGCATACGCATTGTCGTCATTCTTTTTGCAAGATCTGGAGAACGGGTACAGACCATGCCCCCTTCCGCAGTAGTTATCGTTTTTGTAACATAAAAACTGAAAACCCCTGCGTCCCCAATAGTGCCCGCATACCCCAAAGAAGTCGGAGAAGGAAAAGAGTGAGCGGCATCTTCAATTACATATATTTTGTGCTCGGCCGTGCTGTATTTTTCTGCAAGTTCCATTATGCGCTTCATGTTGCAGACATTACCCGCAATATGAACAGGCACGATAGCCCTTACTTTATGGCTGCCTTTACCGTCCACGCCGCCTTTTTCCGCATCTTTTTTTAAGATTTCTTCTATTTTATTGGGATCAATGCTGTAAGTGTCAGCCTCAATGTCTGCAAAGTAAACGTCTGCATTCAGATGGCGGGCACAAGTCGCCGTAGAAACAAAAGTGTAGGGAGTTGTAATGACTGCAGTTTCCTCGCGCACTCCACAGGCTTCCATGGCAAGAATCATTCCGCTCGTATTTGAATTCACCGCAAGACTGTAAACTGGCCTCTTTTCTGTAGAGCCCACCGCTTCAGAAAAAAGACGCTCAAATTCCAGGGCATATTTTCCTGTAGTAAGCCAGCCTGAACGCAGTACGTCCAGAACAGCATTTTCTTCTTCTTCTGTAATTGCAGCCTTATGAAAAGGCACTTTTATTTCTGCCATTTTAGTCCTCGGTTATACTATTAAAAATTTACAGCAAATCGGTGTGAAGTTCACCATCATTCTGAACTTCCTCGTAATATTCTTTTAGACTTTTGCAGTCTTCACACAAGAGTGAAAGCAGTTTATCCTTGTTCCGGAAATCTTCTGCTTTTTCTTCGTTATAAAAACAGATTGGCTTTAAGGCTGCCAGCAGTTTTTCAAGCCTTTCATGTTCATAAGGAAGATTTTCCAGTTCCAGAATCTTCTTGTATTTTGTCGCTTTTGGTTTTTCTTCTGCAAGCCAGAGAGGTTCTGTAAAGCGTTCCCCCTTGCGTGCCCCCACAATTTTTATGTCTATATCCTTATAAGGTTCCAGACCCGAACATTTTATAATCTCTTCTGCAAGGTCTATAATTTTAATAGGTTCCCCCATATCCAGCAGGTAAGACATTCCGTTTTTTCCAACCCCTCCAGTCTGAAGGACTAAAGAACAGGCTTCCGGGATAGTCATAAAAAAACGCTCCATTTTTTTGTCTGTTACAGTTACAGGCCCGCCTGTTTTTATCTGATTCTGGAACATAGGCAGAATGGAACCCCGGCTTCCAAGTACATTGCCAAAGCGGACAAACATAATAGCCTGACTTCTGTCTGCTTCTTTTGAGGCATCAAGAACAAGTTTTTCGCAGAGCATTTTAGAAAGCCCGTACACACTGACAGGGGCTACAGCCTTATCTGTGGAAATTAAAACAAAACGGTCAACCTTGTGTTTAAGGGCTGCATCCAGAAGGTTTTTAGTTCCAAAAACATTGTTCTCTATTGCCGCAACCTGATTTTCTTCCATCATTGGCACGTGCTTATAAGCCGCGCAGTGAAAAATCACATTGCACTTTGTCTTGCCTACAATATAATCTACATATTTGCAATCCCTCATATCACCAATAATCGGGACTATAGTCGCTTTTTCTCCAACTCCTTCTGCCTGCAAAAGCCTTAATTCTCGGTAAATTGCACAGATGGAATTTTCGCCATGCCCAAAAAGATAAAGTCTTTCCGCACCACCGCTCAAAAGCTGACGTGCAAGTTCAGAACCGATTGAACCGCCTGCACCTGTAATAAGGACTCTTTTTCCCCTCAGATAATTCAGGCTTTCTTTTAATGATATTGCAACCGGCGTGCGTCCCAGAATATCCAGAGGGTCAATCTCTCTTGTCTGAACCAGATGTGCTGAACCTTCTATTACCTGACTTATTCCTGGCAGAATCTTTATGTGAGAAAACCCGTTTTTAGAAAGCCTTTCGTATATTTCGCGGATGCGTTCGGTAGGGGCTGATGGAATTGCAATAATTGCCTCGTCTGCGGCAGAATTTCCCAGAACAGAGGCTACATTAGAAATTGGTCCCAGAACAGGAATTCCGTCAATTGTTGTTCCTATAAGAGCCTTGTCATCATCAAGAAATGCATTTACTTTTCCAAAGATTTTCTTGCGTTTAATATCATCGGCAATAGTCTGCCCGGCAAAACCTGCACCAATTATATAGATTCGTTTTTCCATTTCCCAACCCTATCTTTATTTTATCACAAGCAGGTGAAAATCTCAATCTTGTAATAAAAAAGTCTAAACCTCACCTTTAAATTTTCCGATGTAAATATTGACAGTAGAAAAAACTTTTGGGGTGTTTTTATGGGGAAACATAAAATTCTGATTTTTACATTTCTTATGCTGCTGGGAAGCGCCTACTGCTCTGCAAGACAGCTTTCCTTCCAGATTATCCAGCATGGCGGAACTTCTGATGTTTCAGAACAGTCTCTTTCTATAGAAGATGAAGTGATGACTAAATTCTTTGATTATGGATATATCGTAACCAATTCAAATGCAGCCGTTTCTTCATCAGCTTCACAGGATGAAAAACTCTATAATTCAGGAATAGGAGAGGCTGTAGACGGTTTTTCAGATTATTTTATCCAGATAAAGCTTTTCTACGATAAGGTAAATCAGACCGGAGAAGTTCCGGATTTGAAAAAAATAGATTGGACACTTGCTTCTGCTAAAACTGGAGAGGAATTAAAAAAACATTCCATTACAGACATAAAGCTGGAGCATAAAAAAGATGATATGAAAAAAGTTTCTTCTGTACTTGCTGCAGAAATTAATTCTGCTTTAAAGGCTAGATAGACCTGAGGATGGGTAAGAATATGAAAAATAAATTAAAGACTTTTGTTAAGATTCTGGGGATTCTCGCAACCTGTCTGATGTTTGCATCTTTCAGTCCTTCTCTGGATGGAAGGGCAGTTGTTGTTGAACAGGGAGTTTTCCCTCAGGGATTATTTGCAAAAACTGTCGGCTACCTTCCGGGAGATATAATCAGTGTAGCAAATATTACCGGAGATTCCACTGTTGACCTTCTTGTTATCGGAGCTCTTGATCCTTCTGATGGAATTGCAATCATGCTTTCTCCAGAAGCGGCTGCGGCAATCGGTATTAATAAGAATGATAATAATATCGTAAAGATTACAAAACGAAACGGTCAGAATGAACGAGTTTACGGTACTGCGGTAATTGCAAAACAGAACACCGCTCCTGAATCATCAGAACTTAATTTTGATATTGCAGAAGAAGATTTTGATGATTTTGAAGAAGACGCTTTTGAAGAAGAAGATATTCTGGAAGAAGAAAGTCCTGAAGAAACAGCTGAAGAGGCAAGTCCTGAAGAGGCTCCTGTAGAAGAAAGCCCTGCAGAAGAGAGTCCTGCGGAGGAAGCACCTGCAACGGAAGCCCCTGCTGAAGAAACTGAAGAATTTGATGACGAAGAATTCACGGAAGAGTCTGTAGCAGAAGAAGATTTTGCAGAAGAAGACTTCGCAGAAGAGCCTGCTGCTGAAATAGATGAACCATTTGAGACAATCGCTGCAGAAGCATACGAAGAAGATGAAGATTA
Organism: Treponema sp.; assembly: GCA_017470605.1. Classification (GTDB taxonomy): domain Bacteria; phylum Spirochaetota; class Spirochaetia; order Treponematales; family Treponemataceae; genus Treponema_D. Next base: position 464 of record JAFUYH010000034.1, on the reverse strand, counting down.
TGATGAATATGAAGATGAGGCTGTAGACGAGCAGTTTGAAGATTCAGAAGAGCCTGAACAGGAAGAAGCCTATGCCGAATCCGAAGCACTTGCTGAACCTGCTGAATCAACAGAGCCTGCAGAACCTGTTTTGGAAGCCGAATCAGAGGAAGCAGAGGCTGAGGAAGAAGAACCTGCCGAAGAACTTGTCACTGAATATGTTCCGGAAGAAAAATGGGAAGTAGTTATTCCTGATGATGTCTGGGCAGAAGAAGAATATGCTCAAAAGCCTGTAGAATCTGATATTTCAGATGAAGTTCCTGCTGGAACTCCTTATGAAGAAGAAGATGTTCTTGACATTATTACAGCCCCTGCAATCGCCCGCTATGAAAATGCACTTGCAGAGGCAGAAGATGAAGAAGATGGTTCTATTCCTTATTCTGATGAAGATGTAGATACAGAGACAGAGACAGAGACAGAGACAG
>JAFUYH010000053.1 GCA_017470605.1 Treponema sp. | reverse complement strand
CATCGATTACGATGTATTTTTCATAGTAAAGTACAGAACGAAGATCGGCTACCTGAAGGTCAAGCAAAAGACCCATACGGCTTGGAACTGAACGGTAATACCAGATATGGCTTACAGGAGCAGCAAGTTCAATGTGTCCTGTACGTTCACGACGAACACGGAAGTGAGTTACTTCAACACCACAACGGTCACAAATCAATCCTTTATAACGAATTGATTTAAATTTACCGCAGTAGCATTCCCATTCTTTTGTTGTACCGAAAATTCTTTCACAGAAAAGACCGTCTTTCTCTGGACGGAGAGTTCTGTAGTTTATAGTTTCTGGCTTTTTTACTTCGCCATAAGACCATGATCTGATAACTTCAGGTGAAGCCAATTTAATTTTAAGGCTGTCAAAATCCTGTACATCACGCATTTACATCCTCCTTGTCAAAACCGGAAGCAGCTTTATCTATCAATTCCTGATCACGTTCTGTAAGAGCAATCTGCTTACCCTTAGCATCATAAATTGTGAAATCAAGAGCCAAACCTCGCATTTCCTGAACCAATACATTGAAAGATTCTGGAATTCCGATAGGAGATGAAGGGTCGCCCTTTACGATTGATTCGTAAATCTTTGTACGTCCGTTCATATCATCAGACTTGATTGTCATCATTTCCTGCAGACAGTTTGCAGCACCATATGCTTCAAGAGCCCAAACTTCCATTTCTCCAAGACGCTGACCACCAAACTGAGCCTTACCACCAAGTGGCTGCTGAGTTACAAGTGAGTATGGACCTGTAGAACGAGCGTGCATCTTATCATCAACAAGGTGATGAAGTTTCATATAGTAAATAACACCAACAAAAATTGGGTTTACGAATGGTTCACCTGTCTGTCCGCTGTGAACAATCTGTTTACAGCTTCTAGGAAGTCCAGCTTCTTCAAGTTTGTCTGCAATCTGTTCCTGACTAGGGGACTGGAATACAGGAGCTTCAAAGAACTGGTTCAGATACTTACCTGCAATACCAAGTTCAGATTCAAGAATCTGACCAATGTTCATTCGGGAAGGTACACCAAGAGGGTTCAAGCAAACGTCAAGCGGAGTACCGTCTTCAAGGTATGGCATGTCTTCAATTGGAAGGATGCGGGAAACAACACCTTTATTTCCATGGCGTCCGGCCATCTTATCACCTTCACGGAGCTTACGCTTGTTGGCAATAAGAACTTTTACAACCTTATCAACACCAGGCAAGAGGTCGTCGCCTTCTGCACGGCTCATCTGCTGAATATCAATTACAACACCTTCAATTCCATGAGGAACACGGAGTGAAGAATCACGAACTTCCTTGGCTTTTTCACCGAAGATAGAGTTCAAAAGCTTAAATTCTGGAGTTGTTTCAGTTTCAGATTTTGGAGTAACCTTACCAACAAGGATATCTCCAGAACGAACCTTAGCACCAATACGGATAATACCGTCTGCGTCAAGGTTAGCAACTGCTTTTTCTGCAGTATTAGGAATATCACGAGTGATGCGTTCTGGCCCAAGTTTTGTTTCACGAATTTCAATCTGGAATTCTTTAATATGAATAGAAGTAAACCAGTCTTCGCGAACTACACGCTGAGAAATAAGTACGGCATCCTCATAGTTATAACCATTCCATGGAACGAATCCTACAAGAATGTTACGTCCAAGAGCAAGTTCTCCATTAAATGTAGAAGGTCCGTCTGCAAGAACATCACCTTTCTTTACTTTCTGGCCAACTTCTACAGTAGGACGCTGGTGGTTACAGGTATCATTATTTGTTCTCTGATACTTAAGAAGCTGATATTCATCTTCTGTTTCTGAACCATCAACCTTAACTCTAATATACTGGCTTGAAACATAAGTTACCACGCCATCATGTCTGGCTTTAAGAAGCACACCAGAATCGCGGGCACACTTTACTTCCATACCAGTTCCTACATGAGGTGGTTCCGGGAAGAGAAGAGGTACAGCCTGACGCTGCATGTTACAACCCATGAGCGCACGGTTAGCATCGTCATGCTCAAGGAATGGAATCAAAGAAGCAGAAACAGAAATTACCTGACGTGGTGAAACGTCGATATACTGAACATCCTTTGGAGAACGCTGAGTATAGTTACCGCGATTGCGGCAGGAAATTGTTTCTGTAGGGAATGAACCGTCTTCTTTTATTCCTTCTACAACCTGACCGATGTAATATTTATCTTCATCCATAGCAGAAAGGTATTCAATTTCATTTGTTGCCTTTCCGTCTACAACCTTACGGTACGGTGCTTCAAGGAATCCATAATCGTTAATTCTTGTATACATAGCAAGAGAAACGATAAGACCGATATTCGGACCTTCAGGAGTTTCAATAGGGCACATGCGTCCATAATGAGAATAGTGTACGTCACGAACTTCAAAACCTGCACGGTCACGAGAAAGTCCACCAGGTCCCAAAGCGTTAAGACGACGTTTATGAGTAAGTTCTGCCAGAGGGTTAATCTGATCCATGAACTGAGAAAGCTGAGATGAACCAAAGAATTCTTTAATTGCAGCTACAATAGGTTTGATGGAAATCAAATCCTGAGGCTTCATTGTATCAGTTTCTTTCATGCTCATTCTTTCTTTTGCAATGCGCTCCATGCGGGCAAAAGCAGATTTGAGCTGATTTGTCATCAATTCACCAACAGAACGGATACGGCGGTTTCCAAGATGGTCAATATCATCAATCTGTTCATCACCAATATATACTTTGATAAGGAACTTCATTGTATTGATAATATCTTCTTTAATAAGGGTGAAGTCTTTTACATCATCCTTGTATTCAAATTTCTTGTTAAGCTTATAGCGTCCAACGCGTCCAAGATCATAGCGGCGTTCAGAGAAGAAGAGTGTATTCAGGTCTTTTTCTGCCTGTTCTACAGTCATTGGTTCGCCTGGCTGAAGGATTTTATATACTTCTGCAAGACAATACTCTTTTGTTGGCTCCGCATTTTCCATATTCTCTGGAGGAGTTTTTACTTCTTCGCGTTCAAAACAGTTGATAATCATCTGTGAATCAAGAGAATTGTTTACTTCATCTTTATTCTGAGGATTATCGCGTGTATCAAAACGGATTATACAAATATTTTCAATGTTATTTGCAATTAAATCATCAACATCATGTGGGTGAAGTTTTGTTCCTGCATTGAAGAGGCGTTTTTCTTCGCCATTTTCATCTTTAATGATTACAGCTGAAGCCAGAACCTTATCTACAAGAGCATCGCCCTTTTCTACTTTAATGTCTTCTACATCATAGAAACAGCGGATAATTTCTTCACGAGTGCTGAAACCTAATGCACGAAGGAAAGTAGTTCCAAGAATTTTCTTTTTGCGGTCAATTTTTGCAAAAATCAATTCTTTCTTCTGGTCAATTTCAAATTCAAGCCATGATCCGCGGTAAGGAATAATGCGGCTTGAGTATACACCTTTATCATGACAGAAAATAACTCCAGGAGAACGGTGAATCTGAGAAACAACTACACGTTCTGCTCCGTTAATGATGAATGTTCCGCGATCTGTCATAAGCGGAATATCACCCATATAAATATCTTTCTGGAGGATTGCTCCACTCTGAAAATTCAGGTTAATTCTTGCTTTAAGAGGAACCGAATATGTTACCCCTTTCTGCTTACATTCAATTTCTGAGAATTTAAGATTATCCCAGTCCAATTCATAAAAATCATATTCCAATGACATATCGCCGTTCGGACTTTCGATCGGGAATGTTGAATTGAAAACATCCTGCAATCCCTGCTCCAAAAGAGGCTCACCCTTCTTGAGTCTGTCTGCCTGAAGGAAACTTTCATAAGATGATGTCTGGATTGCGATGAGGTTAGGAACATCCATTGCTGCCTGGATGTCTTTTCCATAGTATTGACGGTTGATTGTTCGAGTTTTTGCGAACATCAGCTCCCCCTGTCTTTGTAGATTCAGATTATTTTCTGCTACATACTAGAAACTCTGTACAGCACAGAAAAATCTGATATAAAAATCCCATTGCGGGAAAGATTGCATTTTTTCCTTAATACGACTAAAGGGGATACCCGGTACCTGAATACCGAACATCCCCTAAATCAGACTGCCAGATGGCAGTCAAGAGTCAGCTTACGCCGACTTATTTCTTGCTAGCCTTTCCACCAGCTTCTTCAATCTTCTTGATGAACTCATCAGCGTCAGCCTTGCTTACGCCTTCTTTAAGAGTCTTAGGTGCACCTTCAACAAGAGCCTTAGCTTCACCAAGTCCGAGACCTGTGATTTCGCGAACAGCCTTGATTACAGGAATCTTCTTTGCTGCATCAAAAGATTCAAGAGTTACAGTGAATTCTGTCTGCTCTTCAGCTGCAGGAGCTGCACCAGCAGCAGGACCAGCGGCAACAGCAACAGCTGCTGTTACGCCGAATTTTTCTTCCATTGCTTTTACGAGTTCTGAAACTTCAAGAACTGACATTGATGCGATTGCATCCAAAATCTGATCATTTGTGAGAGCTGCCATATTGTCTTCTCCACTTAAATTAATATATTCCACTCTGTGAGTGGCTGCGGTATTTTACTCAACTGAGCCATTCCGCATTTAGTTCGGATAGTCGACAGCTATGAAGCCTAACCGAACTTTTTAGTACCAGGTACTATTCTGATTTGCTGTCTGCGTAAGCCTTCAATGTAGCGGCAAGTTTCTGAACCGGGCCGTTCATTGCAGACATAAGCATAGCATAAAGCTGTTTCTTTCCAGGAACCTTTGAGTAAGCTTCAATCTTAGCGGCATCATAAGCTTCCTTTTCAATGCTTGCACCTTTTACAGCAAGGGCTGGAGCATCTTTAGCGAAGTCAAAAAGAATCTTTGCAACTTCGTTAGAATCTTCCTTAGCCATAGCAATAACTGTAGGGCCAGAAAGATAATCAGCAACGCCTTCTACTTTAATGTCTTCAAAAGCGATGCGGGCAAAGTTGTTTTTTACAACTTTAAGAACAGCGTTCTTTTCGCGGAGCTTGTCGCGAAGAGCAGTAATCTGCTCTACAGTAAGTCCACGATAATCAGCAAAAATAAAATCATTATATTCAGAAAAGATTTTTTTTGCGTTTTCAATAGCTTCTGCTTTTGCAGGCTGAATTTTCTTTGCTCTTACTGCCATTATTCGCCTTCCTTATAATCAACCCAAACACCTGGGCCCATAGATGAACTAACAGAAACTGACTGAACAAATCCTGCTGCAGAACCAGCTGGCTTTTTGCGTGAAATTTCAGACAAAAGTGTCTTTACGTTTTCAACAACTTTATCAGCATCCATAGAGCACTTACCTACGGCAATGTGCACAATTCCTGCTTTATCAGCACGGTACTCTGTACGACCCTTTCTAAGTTCAGCAACAGCCTGAGCTACGTTAGGTGTTACAGTACCAGTCTTAGGGTTAGGCATCAAACCTTTGCGTCCGAGAACCATACCAAGACGACCAACATCTTTCATCATGTCAGGAGTAGCAACTGCAACATCAAAGTCCAGCCAGCCATCCTTTACTTTTTCGATGTACTCTTCACCAGCATAAGCTGCACCAGCATCAAGAGCTTCTTTTACTTTGTCTCCTTTACAGAAAACAAGAACTTTCTTTTCACCCTTAAACTGATTTGGGAATACGAGTGTATCGCGAACTGTTGCATTCTTTTCAAGACGAAGTGATACGTGAGCTTCTACAGTTTCATCGAACTTAGCAAACTTCATATCCTGAACCATTTTACAAGCTGAAGCTACATCATACTTCTTTGAAAGATCATACTTTGCAGCGGCTGCGTTATATTTCTTTCCATGTTTCATATTACTGCTCCACCTCTACACCCATACTGCGTGCAGTACCGGCAATAATTTTCTTTGCTGCTTCGATATCGTTTGCATTGATATCTGGCATCTTTGTTTTTGCAATTTCTTCCAAATCTTTCTTTGAAAGAGTTGCAACCTTGTCGCGGAGAGGATTTCCAGAACCCTTTTCAATCTTACAAGCTTTCTTAATAAGAACAGCTGCAGGAGGAGTCTTAAGGATGAATGTGTAAGATTTGTCCTGATAAACTGTGATTACTACAGGAATAACAAGACCTTTTTCCATAGTCTTTGTTCGGTCATTGAATTCCTGAACAAATTTTGGAGCTGAAACGCCATGTGGTCCAAGTGCAGGTCCAATTGGAGGAGCTGGAGTTGCTGCTCCTGCAGGACACTGCAATTTGATAACGGCAGTTACTTTTTTTGTAGCCATTTTGTTTCTCCCAATATTGGTGTGAGTCGCCGCAAGCGGCTTACTCTAACGAGATGCCTATGTCCAACGGACCTGCACCTCTCCCAAAAACAGGATTAACGGTTTGTATTTGGGATACAAACCCCTGATTTTGCTCTTTTAGAACTTAGGCCTTTTCAGCCTGAAGGAAATTAACTTCAACCGGTGTAGGACGTCCAAAAATCTGAACTTCTACAGACAGCTTTTCTCTTTCAATATTAATTTCTTTAATAGTACCAGTGAATGAAGCAAAAGGTCCTTCTGTAATTTTAATAACATCGCCAACATTAAATGACTGACGAACATGAACCTGTTTTTCACCTTTGATTACACCAGACTTCTGCAAAAGATTTTTTGCTTCATCATTTGTAATTGGAATTGGTCTCTGATTACGGTTAATACAGCCGACAAAACCGGTAACACCCTGAATGCGATAAAGCTGTGAACAAGTTGCCTTCCATCCAGTTTCAGGCAAATCCATTTCCAGCATTATATATCCCGGAAGGAATTTATTTGAGCGTGTTTTCTTTTTTCCGTCTTTAATTTCTACAAGCTCTTCAACAGGAACGCGAACATCAAGAATTACTTCCTTATCAACATCGCCTTTTTCAAGCAAAGATTTAATTGTGCGTTCGATTTTTCCTTCATAGCCTGTATAAGTGTGAAGAATGTACCAGTTTCTAGACATGTTTCCGTCCTATTTCATCATCAAGCGGAACAACTCTGTAAAGCCAAGATCAAGAAGACCAAGTACTACGGCTACAATGATTGTAGAAATAATTACAACCTTGATTGAAGAAAAAACATCTTCCTTTGTAGGCCATACTACTTTCTTAAGTTCTGCTCTGCTTTCTTTGAAGAATTGAATCACTTTAGCCATAATACCATTTCCTTATAAATCAGGGCAGGCAGGATTTGAACCCACGACAGGCGGTTTTGGAGACCGCTGCTCTACCAGCTGAACTACTGCCCTATATATTAAACTGACAATTGCCAGTAAAATATCAACTTTTAATCAGCTAAAATTATTTAGCCTTTGTTTCTTTGTGCAAGATGCTCTTTCTGCAGAAAGGACAATACTTATTCTTTTCCAACTTACCAGTAATGTTCTTGCGGTTTTTGTAAGTAGTGTAATTCTTTCTCTTGCATTCTGTACACTGCAATGCAATAATTTCTACAGCACCCTTCTTTTTGCTTCCCATTTTATATAACTCCTAAAATAATCTTCGATGTTTTAGAACAGCCCAAGTGCGGAATCGGACCGCAGACCTCCACATTACCGATGTGGTGCTCTACCAACTGAGCTACTGGGGCAAAGTGAATTCCCGCACTTCGTATAGAAAACATGCGTTCTAGAACTATAGTTTAAGATAAAAATCTTGTCAATAAATTCAAAGATGAATTTGCGTAAATTCAATTAAAATTTATACAAAATTCAGCAAGAATTCAAAGAGTATCAACCTATCAAATAGATATTTTATTGCAAGTATGATATATTATTTTCACTATTTTATAAAGAGGTTCACATGAATATTGATATGCTGATTGATGGGATTCTAGACTCTTACGACCGTTATGGTCTGATAAACCGTTCTGATAACGGAAATTTTCCCAACCGCCAGAATGTAGTTGAAGTTCTTTCAGACCTTCAGTTTTTGGTCTTCCCCGGCTTTAGAATTGCAGAGGCTATTGAACCTGTTAATATCAGATATGTAACCGGACAGCGTGTAAACAATATTATTGCAAAGCTGACAAAAGAAATCCAAAAGTCACTTATATATATAAAAAACACTACAGAAAAATGCAGGGATGCTGATGATGACATTACCTCTTCCCATTGCTTTAAACTTGCGGAAGATACAGCATTTGCTCTTATAGAAGAAATCCCGGAAATCCGCAGAATGATTCAGCTTGATACTGTTGCGGCCTTTAACGGAGACCCTGCGGCAAAAAGCAACGAAGAAGTAATTCTTTCTTACCCTGGACTTGAAGCCATTCTTGTTCACAGGATTGCCCACTTTCTTTACAAAAACGGAGTGCCTATCATTCCGCGAATCATGAGTGAGCATGTTCATGGAAAAACTGGAATAGACATTCATCCTGGAGCCCAGATAGGAGAATCTTTCTTTATTGACCATGGTACAGGCGTTGTAATTGGAGAAACCTGTATAATAGGAAATAATGTAAAGATTTATCAGGGAGTAACTTTGGGTGCCTTGAGCGTTAAGAAAACCCTCCAAAATAAAAAACGTCATCCTACAATAGAAGATGATGTTACAATTTATGCAAACGCGACAATTCTTGGCGGCGATACTGTAATTGGAAAAGGAAGCGTAATAGGCGGAAATACCTGGGTAACAGAGTCTATTCCTGCGGGAACTGTATTTACACAGGAAAAATAATCAAAAATATCAGGATAAATCAAGCAATGTCGTAAACACCATTGTTTGATTCACGCATTTTTGCTAGTCAAACAGTGTTAAAATAAAACAGGCTTCCCAACCAGTAACACTAAAAGGGAAGCCTGCCGTCCAGCGTTGCTGGACATCGGAGAGAGTTTATCAGCTTATTTACAAGCTGATTAGAATATACTACTAGAAAAAAAAATTGTCAACATATATTATAAAAAATAATTCAAATATTTTATAAAAACCGCAAAAAGGAAAGTTTCATGGCTAAGAAAAACGGCTCTATTATGTACAAGTGTTCAAACTGCGGATATTCTCAGCCCAGATGGCTGGGCAGATGTCCTGATTGCGGTGAATGGAATACTCTGGAAGAAATAATCATAGATAAAAATGTTGTTACCGCAGCGGGAAGAGGCTCTGAGCAGGTTCAGAAGCAGAAACCTGTTTCCCTTGCCACAATTAAGGCTCAGGAAAATTCAAGATTTTCTACGGGAATTGAAGAATTTGATCGCGTTCTTGGAGGCGGTGCTACAAAACGTTCAGCAATTCTTTTGGGCGGGGAACCTGGAATTGGAAAATCTACCCTGCTTCTTCAAACTACAGCAAGTATTTCTACAGAATTAAAAAAGTCCGGCAACAGTCAGAAAGTTTTATATATCAGCGGAGAAGAATCTGCGGCACAGATAAGAGAGCGGGCAGACAGACTGGGGCTGGACTGTTCAAACATTCAGATTTTGTGTACTTCAAGACTGGAAGATTCTCTGGACGCTCTGGACAGCCTGAATCCTGTTTTTGTTATTATTGATTCCATTCAGACAATTTATTCTGCTGAAGCAGGTATTGTCCCGGGTACGGTAAATCAGCTTAAATATTGCGCAAATGAATTTATTTCCTGGGTAAAAGAAAGGGATAGTGTTCTTATAATGACGGCTCACGTTACAAAAGAAGGAACGATTGCCGGACCTAAATCTCTGGAACACATGGTAGATACCGTAATTTCTTTTGAGCACAACAGTGATGACGTAAGGTTTTTGCATGCCCAGAAAAACAGATTTGGCTCTGTTGATGAAATCGGGATTTTCAGCATGACAGACAAGGGGTTGATTGCGGTGGGCGATCCTTCCAGCTTGTTTTTAACAAAAAGAAAGGATAAACAGCCTGCGGGAGTGGCCTGTACACCGGTTTTTGAAGGAACGAGGGTATTTCTGGTAGAAATTCAGGCACTGACGGTGCCTGCCAAGGCCAGTATTTCGCGCATTTACAGCGAAAAAATTGATTCGGGGCGCGTTGCCCGCGTGGCGGCTGTAATAGAAAAACGCTGCGGACTTTGTTTTTCGGATCAGGATATTTATGTGAATGTTGCGGGCGGGATAAGGCTTGCTGAAAGTTCAATTGACGCGGCTCTGGCGGCGGCTCTTTATTCTGCAAGGACAGACCTTGCGGTGGGGGCAAATACTGCGGTGTTCGGGGAACTGAGCCTGGCCGGAGAGATTCGCCCGGTTGGAAAAACAAAACAAAGAGTAAAAGCGGCTGAAAATCTGGGGTTTACAAACCTCATCACCCCGGATGATGAAGATGGCCTTGTTAAAGTTGGGGATATTAAGTCCCTGGTAAGGGAAATCTTTAAAAAATAAGGGTCATTTAGGACAGGACTGTGTCAAATTTGTCTGAAAAACTGAGACTTTTTGACACAGCAGTCTGCAAATATCCAATCAGAAGTCGTTCCCAAAAGAACATCAAAAAATTTCAAAAAATCAAAAATCTGCCCATTTTTTCTGAATTTTCTGAAAAATAAATACGCCCAGGCAGAAAAATCACTAAAATTCTCTAAAATTTCGTCAAAAGATTGATAAGTTGGCACGAAACTTGCTTAAAGTATAGTGTAAGCAATGAATGCTTACAAAAATAAAAATAATAAGAGGTAATACTATGAACGAACTTTCACTTTTTAATTCACTTTTTGATGATGTTTTTGGAGGAAGTAATGCCGCTCCAGCAGTTCTGTGCCGTACTGGTTTTACCGCTCCAAAAGTAGACGTAATTGAAGAAGACAATGCTTATACATTGGAAATGGAACTTCCTGGAAGAACTGAAAATGATATAAACATTGAACTTGACCATGACAACCTGACAATCGCTTCTAAGACAGAAGAAGAGAAAGAAGAAAAAGAAAGCAAGAAGGACAAGAAAAACAAGAAGTACCTTCTGCAGGAAAGACGTACAACAAGCTTTACAAGACGCTTCTCTCTGCCTCAGGATATAGATTCAGATTCAATTGCTGCTTCCTTTAAGAACGGAATCCTTACAGTTACCATGAAGAAAAAGGAACTGGCCGCTCCAAAACAGATTGCAGTAATTGCAGGCTAATTTGAAGTCTGTTAAATGAAAAAAGCCATGCGCTTCACATATTGAATGAAGTGCATGGCTTTTTTTATTATTATTGATAAATTAGATATCCTTCAGGATTTTTCCAAAGTGAACTAAATAATCTATAAACGAACCGTAACTGCAGATTACACAGATGATAAAAAGAACAAGAGAGGCGATTTTTAATCCGCCAAAACATTCCGGGATATTTTCTGTTCTTACAAGAAGCTCCAGAAAAACTGCATAAAATTCAGAAACAACGTACATTACAGTCTTAAACTTTCCGCCTTTTCTAGCAGCAATTGCCACTCCCTGTTTTGCAGAAACCATACGCAAAAAATTCTGTGAAAACTCACGTATAAAAATAAGCATTAAAACTGTCAGCGGCATGTAAGATATTTCTGGATTGAAAGATTTTATAAAACAGATAAATGACGTAAGATGCAGGATAACATCTGCAAAAGGATCAAACATCTTTCCAAAATCACTTACTTCATTATGTTTTCTGGCATAATGCCCATCAAGATAGTCTGTAAATTCAGCAAAAATAAGTAAAGGAATTGCTATATACATTGAAAGTGCAGCAAACTTTCCTGTCCAGATTGGGATAAAATACAAAAGAAAAAATACAGGAGCAAAAATCACACGAGTGAGAGTAAACTTATTTGAGAGTTTCATAATCAGACAAATTATCTAAAATCTAAAGAGAAAAGTCAAGGCTGAACCGCCTGAGCAGGGCAAACGCATTATAAAAGAGCTGAAACTGTAAAAAGTGCTACCACTGCACGTTCCCGCACTTTTTACAGGACAGACGCATTATAATGCGTTTGCCCTAACCGCCTGAGTATTGCCTTTAGAAGTAGATAAGACTAACTAAAACCCTTTAAAATCATGAACAATGCTTACCGCAGACTTTACATCATAGCCCTGCATTTCCTGTTTTATAATCTGAAGAGCCTGCTCTACAATTGCAGGAGAATCTGAAACTCCATGAAGTATTACTGTATCATCTTCTATTGTTACATGCATAAATTCTATATTCAGATGATAATCAAAAGTCAGCTTGTTCAAAACCTTCTGTGCTTCAAGAAGCTGTTCTATCATCTGATTGCCGTCTTCTTCCTGTTTTACTGTAACTTTTTCTTCTACAAGTTCAGCAATAAGATTTGCGGCAACTTCAAGTTCCATGCGGCCGGTATTAAATACGGCATGAAAATATGTCGGGTCATTTATGTCTATATTATAAAAACTGCTGTGAAAACCTGCACGGTTTGTATCACTTTCCTGAATGCGCTGCAGGGCCTGTTTTTCTGTCCAGTTAAATTCTGCTCGAAGACGGCCTATACGGGTGCGTTCATCTGCAATCAGGCGGACTGAAATATTATTCGGAACGTTCTGCAGTACGGCCCAGGCTCCCCGCCCTATAATAATTACATTTTTCTGTTCGGCGGCTTCAAGAATGGCATATTGGGCATAATTCAGGTATTCGTCACGGTCTTTTGCAAGGGAAGCAAAGAATCCAGGCTTCCGTTCGTCATATTTTGACAGTTTTTCTTTAGGAAAGCCAAGTTCTACAATGCGTGCTTCAATTTCCTTGCGGGTAACGAATTTGTATCCGAGTCTTTTAGCAAGAATTTCTGCTACTTCATCACCATGTGCTGCAACCTGTCTTGAAATTGTAATTATTGCCATAACGTAACCTCTGATTTATAATAAAACGAGATTTTGATTCTGTCAAAATTTTAAGGGTGATTTATGAAAAACTACTTTACACAGGATGATGAAAAATTAAAGTGGACTGAAGGTGAAGTCAAAACAATTCTTCATACTGTTGTCTGCGATATTACTTCTCATCACAATACTTCTGCCAGCGGAGTCAGCGGAGATTATATAATCATGGATGCTCCTGAGTGGGCAATTGTTATTCCGGAAAAAGAAGAGACATTTTTGATGGTAAAGCAGTGGCGGCATGGAATAAAAGCCCTGAGCGTAGAATTTCCTGGGGGTGTAGTTGATAAGGGTGAAGAACCAGAGGCGGCAGCACGTCGTGAACTGGAAGAAGAAACAGGCTGCAAGGCAGGAAAACTTATAAAACTGGGGGAATTAAGCCCTAATCCTGCCCTGTTTAATAACCATGTGCATATTTATCTGGCTCAAAATCTTGAACCGACTGGAAAACAGCATCTGGATGAAGATGAATTTATAAACTGCATGGAACTTTCAAAAAAGGAAGTGTTTGAAGGAATCGGGACTGAACAGTTTCCTCATGCAATAATGTCTACCGCAATGATGTTTTATCTGCGCTATAAAAACTCTGAGTTAAAACTTTAGGAAAAAGGCGATGTCTAATAAGTTCAGCCTGTCAAAATGAATGTTTGAAACTTATGCGGTGGTTTCAGGAGACTCAAACCACCGCATTATTTTTTTTACTAATTTTCACCGTAAGGTTCGTATTCTTTTTTAGGGTCGTAAGTTCCCTTGCGGTATTCACCAGTAAGGCTTGGAATCTGCATCTTCATACCAGGATGAATCAGATTAGGATTTTCTGGCTTTGGCATTGCAGATTTGTTTGCCTGATAAAGGTTTTCCCACAAAAGCGGATTGTTATAAACATAGTGTCTGCCTGAAATATTCCAGTAGCAGTCTTTTGTTTCTGCCCATGGCTTTACGATATAGTATTCAGGAAGAGGTGTGATTTCTCTTACACCTTCAAGAGAATCAAGAACAGCCTTAGCATATTCATTTGCCTTTGGATAGTCTTCTGATTCAAAAGAAGATTCGGCATTTGTAAGGTTTTCTTTAGCAGAAGAATAAGCCATTGGGAATGTATTAGGAGCATCAATGCTTTCTGCCCAGATAATCTTATTCTTTGCAATCTTGATATTTTCTTCGGCTTCGTTACGGGCCATCATCATTTCAATGTAAGCCTTGGAAAGAGCGGCATTTTCTTCTGCCTTCTTTGAATATTCTACAGCATCATCATACTGACCGGCATCAAGGGCAACTTCTGCCTTGCGGGTGTATTCATCTGCAAGTTTCTGGTAAGTGTTGTTCTTGTAGCTTACTGCAAAAGCAGATGCTGTAAGCAGGGTGGCACTTAAAATTACAAAGAACTTTTTCATATTACTCTTCCTCCTTGGCAGGTTCAGCTGCTTCATCTTTTACAATTACAGTTTCTGTTTCTTCG
>JAFUYH010000033.1 GCA_017470605.1 Treponema sp. | reverse complement strand
GATGCGATGCGATGCGATGCGGGCTGATGACTCTCCTTTTTCCATAGATAAATTATAATCGACTTTCTTTTATATGTAAAGTCTGCAGAAAGAGCCTAAAGCCTTTATTTTAGGATAAATCCACTTGACATACACCTAGTATATTTTCCCCAAAAGACCGGACACTTCCCCCGTCAGGTGCATGTTAATTTTCTAAGTCCCCATATAATAGGGTTACATTAAAAAAAAAATTCATGCACTACACTTTGCAAATAAAAGATTTACATAAGGAGATATATTATGGAAAAATCACTCACAAGAAGCACAGACAATTCTCAGAAAATCAGATGGAATGTGCTGAACCACATTCATACACTGCTGGATTCTCTGGTAAACAGCGCACTTGAACCCAGGCGCACAAGTCTTTACCAGACAACGCTGCAGCGTTTAAGCGAATACTTTAATACAAATGAGGCTCAAACCTGGATTGTTTGCGTTGCAATTCTTAATCATTTTACTACTAATTGTGACATTCAGCTTAGTGAATTTGCAAATTTTGTTGAAACAAGTGTTCTAAAAATTGCTGAAATGAATTCTGATTTTGTCAGTCTTAAAAATCGAAATATTATTGATTATTCCGAAACTGACTCTTCTTTTAAAATTACTGGTCAGGTAATAAAAGCGGTCTTAAATAATGAAATTCTAAAGCCTTCGGAAAGAAAGAGAGTAACATACCTTGATTTTGTTGCAAAAGCCGCCCACAAATATGAGGGCAGAAAATACACGGATGATACCTGCGACCAGCTTGCAGACCAGCTTAAAGAACTGGAAGATAAAAATGCAGATATTCCATTTATCATGCGTTCCAAAGATTTTATTCAGGACGATAAAACACGATTTATGTTTTATGATATGTGTAATGACAGCCTTAGCGGAATGCCTTCCTGCCTTGCCAGCACCATTGAAGACATTTATGAGGATAGTGAAAAATATTTTATTGCAAAAGAATTTCTTGATGAAAAACACCTTCTTATTACCTGTGGCTTTTTTGAATTCGAAAAAAAGGGAAATCTTCTGGAAGCAACTCTTAGAATTACAGAAAAGGGCAAGAAGTTTTTTCTTGATGAAGATTACGAGCTATATGCTTCGAATATTGATGATAAGCTTTTAAAAAAGCCGGAAAGCATTAAGAGTAAAAAGCTCTTTTACAGTCCACAGAATCAAAAACAGGTTGAAGACCTTTATAAAATCCTTTCTCAGTCCAAATACAAGCAGATTACAAAAAGACTGGAACAGCAAGCCCTACCCCGAGGAATTGCCATTATGCTTCATGGAGCTCCTGGTTGCGGAAAAACTGAAACAGTTTATCAGCTGGCAAAAAAGACAGGACGCTGCATTGTTCAGGTAGATATTTCTCAAACAAAAAGCTGCTGGGTTGGAGAAAGTGAAAAACTGATTAAAAAAGTCTTTACCGATTACAGAGATTTATGCAAAAAGATTGAAGGGCAGCCTAAGGGTCGAACTCCAATTCTCCTTTTTAATGAATGTGATGCAGTTTTTTCAAAAAGAATGAATGTTTCTCATTCCAATACAACCCAGATGGAAAACGCCATGCAGAACATCATTCTGGAAGAAATGGAAAAACTGGAAGGCATTCTGATTGCCACAACAAACCTTACAGAAAATCTTGACCCTGCTTTTGAACGCCGCTTTCTCTTTAAAATCCGTTTTGAAAATCTTACGGTAGAAGCAAAAAAGGCCATCTGGAAAAACAAGATGAGCTATCTAAGCAGCAGTCAGGTAGAAAAACTGGCGGGCGCCTTTAATTTTTCTGGAGGAGAAATAGACAATATAGTCAGAAAAGCCCAGATGAAGGAAATTGTAAGCGGACAGAGGCCAGCCTTTTATGAAATAGAAGAACTGTGCAGGAATGAAAAACTTGTTTCTAACACTGCGCGGCAAATGGGTTTTGCACTCTAATTACTATACACTTGCATTGCTTTATTTTCCAAAAACACAGTCTGCTGACTGTTGCCATATTTTCAAACTGCGTTATAATGCAGAACTGAAAGGCAGTGCGCAGGCTTTTCACACTATATCAAGGAGATTTTATGAAAACAATTAGAGAAGTAATGGACATGCCGGTAACAAATCTGGAATTATCTGTAAGATGCTGCAACTGCTTAAAAAACATGAAAATCAACAAACTTTGTGAACTGACTGCGCTAAGCGAAGAAGATTTTTCACATGTACGGAACATGGGAAACAAATCTTTTGCACTGCTTAAAGACCTGCTTGATGGAATGGGGCTCTGTTTTTCCATGACAGACCGCGACTGGCTGCAGTGGGGGCTGATGAATAAAAAGTGGATTTTAAGTCACTAAGAAAGAAGGGCAAAGGAGAAGCAGGATGAAAGCAAAGGGACAGAAAGCGGCTGTATGTATGGCAAAAAAAAGTGTGAAGGTTCAAGAGCTGATTAAAAACTTTCCGCCTGAATACAAGAATGCAAGTAAAAGAAAGTATTACGAAAAGGCGGCCTACATACACCGCCACCAGAAGGGGATTATAAAAATTTCCCGCTGGCGTTTTGCAGATGAAAGAAAATCCCCACTGGAACTGATTCAGCAGGCTACAGTCATAGAAAATGACCCGAAATTCTTTGATTATTCAGATAATGACACAGAAGACAGCCGTGTTTTTTATCTGAACTTTGCAGACCCTTTACTGTTCGGTTATTACGACACAAATCTTTTTGCCCAGGATGAAATTCAGACTTTTGAACACCCTCTGCTGGCTTCTGTGTCAGAATATCTTGAGGCCAAAAAGATTTCCGGGCTTGAACCTTTAACAGAGGTAAAAGAGCGCACAAATGATGAAAAACACAGGATTCTTCATATCCCCACACCTTACATTATAGAAAATGTGCCTTATTGGATTCAGGTGAATACAAATCCTGTTCTGAAAAATGGAAAAACAGCAAACGTATATGGAAGAAACTTTTCTATCGCCTCAAAATATGCTGAATCAGAAACAGAAAGTGAGGATAAACAGATTGCCAGAGAGATTTTCAGCAGGGCTTTTACACTGATTGAAAGGGAAGAAAAACATAATATTCTGGCAATGGCCGCTCCAAGCAGCGGATACGGCAATGATTTGTACACAGAGCAGGAACTTATCCTTTTACTCACCTGTCTTTTGGTAGGCTTTGGAGGGGCTGCAAAATGCACAAGTGAAAGCAAGAAGAAAGAATGCGTAATCCACACAGGGAACTGGGGCTGCGGGGCCTTTGGAAATGACAAGGAACTTGTTTATCTGATGCAGATGTTCTGTGCAAGCGTAACGGGAATTTCAAAAATTGTTTTTCACGGTCTTTCCATAACAGACAAAGTGATTTTTGAGAATGCCAGAAAAAAACTTGCGGACATGAAAGACGGTGACAGAATCATTGATTTTCTTCTGGCACAGGAATACCGCTGGCATTTTGGTGATGTGTGTTAGGCCGCTGGCGGCCGGTGTTAAATAGCTAAGCGTTAAAAAAAATGCGAAAGCATTTTTTAGCTTTACCACTTTAAATCCCTTTTACAATCACGCCGCCGCCAAGAATTACGCCGTCTTTATAAAGGACAACAGACTGCCCCGGGGCAACGGCCCGCTGAGGTGCTTCAAATGTTATGCGCCAGGCAGTGCCTCGCCAAGCAAAAGAGTCTTCGGCAGCTGGCTGGTAGCGTTCAATGCGGGCAGGAACAGGCTTACTTGCAAGGCGGATTTTTACCATCACTTCAAGGTCTTCACTTCCCTCTGATGCAGCAGGAGGCTCAACATCCCCTGCCCAGACAAAATCATCTGCAATAAGGCCCTCTGAATCTAGGGCAGAATTTGGAGCCAGAACAACCACATTATTTTTAGCGTCTATGGAATGAACGTAAACCGGATAGCCAACCGCAACATCAAGGCCGCGGCGCTGACCTACGGTGTAGTGCTCAATTCCGCGGTGCTTTCCAATTACGTGACCGTCCAAATCAATTATATCACCAGGCTTAGAAGGCAGGTCTGCAAAAAGCAGGTCAAAATATTCAGAACTGATAAAGTCCTGACTTTCGGCTCTTTCTGCGGCTTCAAGGCCGGCTTGTCGGGCAAGTTCAAAAACTTCAGATTTCTTCATGAGAGCCAGAGGAAAGCGTACCTTTTCCAGAACAGAAGAAGGAACCCGATAAAGAAAGTAAGTCTGGTCTTTTGAAATATCACTTGCAGTTGCAATCATTGCAGGTCTTACATCTGTGCAAAAGAGTCCCTCTTCCGGGCGGACAATCTTTGCATAGTGTCCTGTACAGAAATAGTCATATTTAATGCCAAGTGCTTCAACTCCCTGCAAAAGTGCGCCGAACTTTATCATGCGGTTACAGCGGATACAAGGATTTGGTGTGCGGCCGGCACGGTATTCAGATTTAAAATATTCAATTACATCACGCTTATACTGCTCTTTTACATCGATAACGTGATATTCAATATCATATTTTTCGCAAAAGCGCTTACATTCTTCTATATCATCAGCTTCGCCGGGACCAAAGCAGGCATCTTTTACAGCCTTTGCTGTACCATCATCTTCGCGGGCAATAGGAAAAGAATCATCCCAAAGAGACATAGTAACGCCAATTACCCTGCAGCCGCGGGATTTTAAAAGATAAGCAGTGAGAGTTGAATCCACACCGCCTGACATTCCAACAACTACTGTGTCGCCGGCGGCCGGCATATTAAGATTTGTATATTCCATGAAGACTCCAAAATAAACTAAAAAAGTCCGGGCTATTTAACAACGGCGCCAGAGGGCAACGGCCAGTGACCAGCAGTCAGCACTCAGAGGCCTTACACATGCATAAAATCTGCAATGGTAACGCTGTCCAGATAACCAGAAACGCGATTATCAAGTTCTTTCCACAAAGGAAGAGTGCGGCAGTAGGAAGCCCGCTCGCAAGGTTCAGCCCCACATTCAAGGCAGGCAACCGGGGCAAGAGTGCCTTCTGTAAGCCGCAGAATTTCGCCAATTTTATATTCAGAAGGTTTTCTGTTCAGTTTATAGCCGCCCCCCTTTCCGTGCAGGGCTATAACAAAACCATTTTTGGAAAGAAGAGTCATAATTGCTTCTACATATTTTTGAGAAATATTCTGTCTTTGAACGATATCCTTAAGAGGAACATAGGTATCTGCATGCTGTTCCGCAAGATCAATCATAACGCGCAGGGCATAACGTCCTCTAGTTGAAACTATCATATGGTGATTATAACAGATTTGGCGAGAATCAACAAGATGTTTCTAGTAGGTTGATAGGTAATAAACCAGGAGCACCTTCGGTGCTCCTGGTTTTGCGAGTTTGCTTCGCAAACTCGAATGTTTTACTTATTAATACACAATCCTAATCTAAAAAAATGGCGCGAAGGAACAAAACGGTTTTCGAAAAGCCGTTTTTGTGACTGGGAGCCATTTTTTTTGGAAGGGGAAATTTATAATGAGGAAACACAAACGCGTGAAAGAA
Organism: Treponema sp.; assembly: GCA_017470605.1. GTDB lineage: Bacteria > Spirochaetota > Spirochaetia > Treponematales > Treponemataceae > Treponema_D. Next base: position 10,162 of record JAFUYH010000033.1, on the reverse strand, counting down.
ACTCTCTTGTGCGATTTTCTTGTGGATTCTCAAAGATTTGTAACGGACTGCCTTCTTCTACAATCTGACCGTCTTCCATAAAAATTACCCGGTCGGCAATTTCGCGGGCAAAAGACATTTCGTGAGTAACTATTACCATCGTAACGCCCTCTTCTGCAAGGTGGCGGATTACCCCCAGCACTTCACCAATCAATTCAGGGTCCAGGGCAGACGTGGGTTCATCAAAAAGAATGACCTGAGGATTCAAGACAAAAGCCCTTGCAATTCCAACCCTCTGCTGCTGGCCGCCTGAAAGGCTTGCAGGATAATAATCCGCCCTGTCGGCAAGGCCCACTTTTGCAAGGGCTTCCATGGCGCAATCACGTGCCTGGAGGCGGGGCATTTTTCTTGCAGTCACCAGACCTTCCATCACATTTTCCAGGGCAGTTTTATTTGCAAAAAGATTATAATTCTGAAAAACAAATGCAGTTTTACGGCGCACCTGCAGCATGGTCTTTTTAGAAACTCTGCTTAAATCAATATGAAAATCATCAAAATCCATAGTACCGGAATCTGCACTTTCCAGAAAATTCAGGCAGCGGAGCAAAGTTGTCTTGCCGGCACCAGAAGGTCCGATTATCGCAAGAACCTGCCCCTTTTTTACTTCCAGCGAAATGCCCTTTAAAACCTGAGTTTTTCCAAATGATTTATAAACTTCACTTATTTTGAGCATTTTACACCTCTGAATACAAGTGCTTTTTCTACCCTGCGGAATAAAAACTGAACCGCAAGGCATATAATAATATAAATAATAAAAATATCAACGTAAGATTCCACATAATTGTAGCCGTAGGCCGCTTCTATTTTTGCTACGGCGGTAATTTCCCGCACGGTCATCATAAAGGCCAGAGACGTGTTTTTAATCAGTATGATTGTGAGGGTACAAAGGTTTGGAAGAGCCGATACCGCAGCCTGAGGCAGAATGATTCTGAAAAAGGCCAGAACAGGACTTTCTCCCACGCTTAAAGCGGCTTCCATCTGCCCCTTATCTACAGAAGCAATCGCAGAACGGAAACATTCAGACAAGACTGCACTTGAATTGATTCCAAAAACCGTAAAAGCGTAAATAATCGGGTTTATGTCAAAAACATTTATGGAAAGCCCCGTGCGCTTTACCAGTGCATTTAAGAGACTTGGAAAAAGACTGTAAACAATCAGAATCTGTAAGACAATCGGGGTTCCACGTATAAAAGAAACAAAAACTGTACAGAGTGGAGACAAAATGCGAACCTTATGAAGGCGGCAGAGAGCAATCAATAAAGCAGGAATAAGGGCAAGCAGCAGAGAAACAAGGGTAATTTCAAGAGTAACAGGAAGAGAGCGCAGACAGAGCCAGAAAGTTTTTACAAAATAAGACCAGTCAAAGTTCATTAAGCCTTCCCCCCTGCGGCAGATTTTTGAGGAGAAAGTTTCTTTTCCAGCTGATGAAAGATTTCTTCTATTATAAGGGTAAGTGCCCAGTAAATTATGGCAAGGGCAATATAAGTTTCCAGAGAATAAGCCCCGTAATTGCGTGAAATTATCAGATTTCCCTGCCCCATCATGTCTATAAGCCCGATTGTAAAGGCAAGGCTTCCTTCCTTAAAAAGGGCAATCAGAGAATTCCCAAGATTCGGCAGGGCAATTACAAGGCCCTGGGGCAGCATAATGCGGAATACAGCCTGAAAAGGAGAAAGCCCCACGCTTAAAGCGGCCTCATACTGCGCTTTGCCCATGGCAAGATAAACGGAACGCATGATTTCTGCCAGTGACGCTGAATAAATCAGGGAAAGGGAAATAATTACATAGATGATTTTTGGAGCAAAGTTTAAGTCAGCATTAAAGAGCCCCAGAAAAAGCTTTGGAATACCGTAATAGACAATAAATAAAAGGACTATGGAAGGAGTACAGCGGATTATGTTTATATAAACATCAGAAAGCCGGTTCAAAAAACGGCGGTGACTCAGCTTCCACACAAAAAGCAGGATTGCAAGGAGCAGCCCCAGAAGCACAGTGCCCAGAACTACTCCAAGTGTAACGCCAAAGTATGGAATGATTGTCAGAAAACTATTCCAGATTTGAATCCCCGAAAAGGGTCTAGCCATTCCATACCTCACTCATGCAGATAATCTTAATCTGTAACAAAAGTAAATACATCCTCTCCAAAATACTTCTGTGACAGTTCTGATATAGTACCATTTTCCTGCAAAGTTTGCACGGCTTTATCGTAATCTGCAGCCAGCTGAGCCTCTTTTTTATTAAAAAGCGGCCAGGTTGGAATGCCCTTGTAAGGCACATAGGCTAGTTTATCTGCAAACTGATGATAAGGGCCTTTTTCATTTACAACATTCTTTTCAAAAGAAAGTTTAAGGACAAAGTAGGCATCATAGCGGCCTTCCAGAACCCAGAGATAAGAGTCTGCAATATCAAATACATCAGAAGGAACAAGCTTAATCTGATTATCCTGATGCTTTTCATTATATTCCTGAATTACAGAATACTGGGCACTCTGAGGAGAAATCGGAATTAATTTTCCTGAATAGCGGGCAAAACTTTCCAAATCTGTAATCTGGTCTTTATTTTCTGCACGGAATGCAATTCCAATTACGCTGGCTGCAAGAGGCTGGGCTGGAATAATGAATTTCTTTGCGCGTTCTTCCGTAAACCAGGCACCTTTTGTACCAACCTGGTACTTTCCAGATTCAGTTCCAATCAGAAGTTCTTCATCAGAAACACCATGAAAAACAAACTTATACTGAGGAAGAAGTTCATCAACTGCACGCAGAACTGCAATTTCAAAGCCGTCGGCCTTTCCTTTTTCATCAAGAAAATCATAAGGAACATTTGTAATTGTGTGTGCAACATGAATTTTTCTTGTCTTTGCAAAAAGACTTCCAGCCAATGCAAATACAAGGGCAAGCGCTAAAATTTTTTTAATCTCACTCTTCATAAGATACCTCACCTTTTTTTTATTTTGAGAAGACTATAGACTTTATAACCTACGGTGTCAATAGGTTATCAAAAATCGCTTTTATATTATTTTCCTATATGATATATTCAATAAATATATGACCAATGAAAAAATAACAATAAGAACTGCAAGACCGGAAGACACTGCAGAACTTTTAAAAATCTATGAATATTATGTAAAAAACACGGCAATCACCTTTGAATATGAAGTTCCTTCCCTGCAAGAATTCCGCTCCCGCATAGAAAACACCCTGAAAAAATACCCCTACCTTATAGCAGAAGCAGACGGAAAAATTGCAGGCTATGCCTATGCTTCAGCCTTTCACCCCAGGGCAGCCTACCAGTGGGATGCAGAAGCCTCAATTTATTTAAGGAATGACATGCACCGCATGGGGCTTGGCCGAAAACTTTACGAAAGGTTGGAAGAAATCTTAAAAAAGATGAATATCATTAATCTTTATGCCTGCATTGCCTATACTCAGCACCAGGACGACCCCTACCTTACAAACAACAGCCCTCATTTTCATGAGCACATGGGTTTTGAAAAGGCCGGGCATTTCCATAATTCAGGATATAAATTCGGCAGATGGTACGACATGACCTTTATGGAAAAGAAACTGTCCAAAACGCCAGAGAAGGTAAAGGCTGTTATTCCTTTTCCAGAATTAAAGGATTTTTAAGCTCAGACAGCAGTTAGAGTTTCAGAAATATTAAAGCAGTTATCACCAATATGTTCGATTGTCCGAACAATATCAATGTAAAGCAGCTCTGATTTAACGTCCGCACCGCCTTCAAGACGCTTGCGGGCAACTTTCTTTAAGTCTTTGCGGAAAGCATCAATGCCGTCTTCCAGTTCTCTGGCAAGTTCCAGTTTTTCAGGTGTAAGAGTTTTATTGATATTTATTCTGATGAACTGCAGGAACTGGCGGGCAAGTTCAATGTATGGAAGAAGACGCTCCATATCTTCTGTCTGGAACTTCATCTTCTTTTCTATACTTCTGATTATAAGCATGATTGTGGCATAACAGCTGTCGCTCATATTTTCAAGTTCGTCTACAATCTGAATCATGTTAGAAATGTGATTCAACTGCTTTTCCGTAACAGGAAGAGCCTCGCATTTAATCAGGAAGTGAGTTATCTGTTCATGCATCTGGTCTACATAATCTTCTGCTAAAACACTTTCTTCACGATATTTTTCTATAAAATCGCTATTGCGTTTTGTAACTCCAATCTGAATCTTATCAAACATATCCGTAACAACATCTGTCATATCTGCAATTGCTTTTTCTGCCTGAATGATATGAGTTGTTACGCTGTCTTTTGAAAGAAGGCCTGTAAATTCCAGTTTGTATATATTTGAAGTATTTTTTTCGTCGTCTTTAATAAGGATTTTTGTAAGTTTAACAATAGGATTCTGTAAAGGCAGGAATATCAGGGTTGAAAGGGTTTTGAAAACTGTGTGAAGCATTGAAATACGGATTGCAATATTTGAATGCTGACCGCCTGGTGTAAGCATCATCACAAGATTCAAGAAAGGATGGAAAAGACAGAGAACTATAATTGTACCGAACACATTAAAAAGAACGTGTACAAGGGCAGAACGGCGGGCATCTGCATTTGTTCCCATAGCCGCAAGAACGGCATCTATTGTAGAACCAATATTGCTTCCCAGCGTCATGGCGGCTGCCAGTTCCCAGTTTACAAGTCCGTTAAAGGCCATTGTAATTACAATTGCAGAAAAGGCAGAAGAAGAATGAAGCAGGGCTGTAATTACAATTCCTATAAAGAAACCAAACATTATGGCTAAAATGCCGTCGCCCTGAATCTTAAAAAGCCAGCCCAGCTGTTCCGGGGTAAAGACATCAGAAAGTCCTGAAAGTCCCAGAAAGAGCATACCGAATCCCATTATTGCCTGAGCCCAGTTTTTATAGGCACCTTTTCTTATAATCGAAAGAAAATAACCTGCACCAAAAAGCGGAATGGCAAAAGCAGAAATCTTAAAGTTAAAACCAAAGATTGCAACTATCCAGGCTGTAATCGTAGTACCAATGTTAGCACCAAAAATAACGCCCACCGACTGGGTTAAAGTCATAAGCCCGGCATTAACAAAGGTAACAACCATAACCGTTGTTGCTCCCGATGACTGAATAATCATGGTAACAACAAGTCCTGTAAGAAGAGAAATAAAACGGTTTCCAGTCAGAACGCTTAAAGCTCGCTGAAGGGATTCACCTGCACTTTTTTGCACACCGTCGCTCATCAGCTTCATTCCATAAAGCAGGAATCCAAGACTGCCAATAAGCTCTAAAATGGGCTGGACGATATTCATATTCCTAACTATAACGAAAAATCCTTGTCTTTTCAAGGATGGCTAAATATTGTAGAATAAAGAAGTAAACCTAAAAACGGTTTGCTATACCAACCACAGGTGTGGAAATGAAAAAACAGATTAAATCGCTTTACACTTTTTTATGTATCAGTGGAATTCTAAGTCTGACTTTTTTTGCAGCAGGCTGTTCTAAAGAAGAAATACCGGTTACAGAAAATTCTATAAACACAATTGAACTTTCAGATGGAAATGAAAAGGAATTAATTTCAACTCCACAACGCTGGCATATTACGAATAAAAGACTTTTTGTTCTTTTCGGCTATGATTTTAATACACCTCAGGTTTATGAACCGATTCTTTCTATTCTGAAAGAACGCTATGGTCTTGATTCTGACGGCGGGCTGATTCTGCCTTACATCTATCCTTCTGACTTTCGCCATGGAACAAGAGGCTATTCCAGTGATTTGCTGGCAATACTGCAGGATTCTACCTATGATTTTTGCGGAGTTCTTCTTATAGGTGCCCCAGAAAACACTCATTATGCAATAGCCAGAAATCAGGATGAATGGCAGGACACTCCATACCCGGTAATTGCACTTTTTCCTCAGGACGACATTCTGGGACTTGAAGCGACCTGCGATATTGTATTAGACAAAGGATTTACGGCAGGTCTTAAGGGTGATACAGTAGAGGACGAAACCACTGCCCAGGCCTTTCCAGAGGCACCGGAAATCATTACAGAAACAATAGATTATATTCTGGAATTAAACGGCCCTCTAGAAAAGAACACTTCCATACAGAATCATGTTTTGCAGATGTATCATGGTAAAAAAATTCACCATTACACAGACCCTGAAACAGGACTACAGGCAATAAATCATTTTGTATTGAATTAATCCTGAAAACAGACTGCATTGGAGCCTTACAATGATTATTGGACAGAAAAAAGCGATTTCAGCACTTGAAAATCAGGAATCTGCCCGCATTCTGCTTATCTCAGATTCTCATGGAAACAGTACGATAGTAAAAACGATAGTTGAAAAATATGGCTCTGATTGTGACGCTTTATTTTTTTGCGGAGACGGTCTTTGTGATATTGCAGAACTTTTAACTGAATCAAAAAATGATAAGGAATTAAGGAAATCAATTCCAGAAGTTATTGCCTGTGTAGGCGGAAACTGTGATCCAAAAATCTTCCCTATGAAAAAAAACAAGCATCTGGAAGCTTCCCTTGAAGAAAGCCTTACGGTATGCGGGCATAAAGTTCTGCTTGTTCATGGTCATGCACATGGAGTTGATTACGGACTGGAAAGACTGGGACTTATCATGAAAGCCGGCGGATATGATGCAGCCTTTTACGGGCATACACACATTGCATCATTCCAGACTGCAGGCAATTACAGATTTATAAATCCAGGAAGCTGTTCAAGGCCAAGAGGAAGCCAGAACGCAGGCTTTGCAATTGCAACTTTTAGGAAAGATTTTATAGATGTGGCTTTTATCAGAAGTGATACTTATGAAATCTGGATGCCGATAATGTAGTTCAGCTTAAAAGGAAAAGCCAAAAGAATCATGACCGGGGTAAACTTTTGTACCAGAAGGAATTGTTTTTCTTAGAAGTCCCAGACTATGCATTATCTGAACTTCATCACCACCATACATATCTGTACGGCCATAACCGCCATAATCAAAAAGAGTGTCGCCGGAAATAAGGGCACCTTCTCCTTCATTGAATTCTTTATTATACAGGCAGATTGAACCGGGAGTATGCCCCGGCGTGTGAATGACCTTCCAGCCATAAAAATTGTCACCGTCTTTTAAGGACAAGTCTGCTGGAGGCTGCCTGGCAACTTCATCAAGAAGTTCCAGAGCACCAAAAAAACGGATTACCGCCGAACCCATTGGCCCCGGCGGATTCTGCATTTCAGAAAACTCCGCTTCATGAATGGCAACCTGTGCTGCAGGAAAGGCCTTTTTTAAGGGGGCAATTCCCGTAACATGGTCAAAATGGGAATGTGTAAGCAGAATTGCAGCACATTCCAGTTTCTTTGAACGCAGGAAGTCTGTGATTTTGCTTTCATCCCGACTCAAAGCACAGGCGGCCGGGTCTACAACAAAGCATTTCCCATTTTCCAGAGGAATAACCAGTGTATTCACCCCAAAAACGCCTGTACGGATTACATAAAGCGGTTTCATTCTATAAATTACATTCCAAAAGGCTCTTTATCTGCAGCGGCTTTTTCTGCGGCAGCGTAAGCGGCAGCATCTTCTGCAGCCATTTCTTCTTCAGAAACCTGAGAATCTGTATAGGCAGCAGGAATATCTGCCGGGATTTCAGAACTTTCTTCAGAATCTTCACTTCCCTTCTGCTTTGAATAGCTTACGGCAAGTTTTCTTCCGCGATATTCATAACCGTTAAGTTTATCAATTGCAGTCTGAACATCTTCACTGTAAAGCTGAACAAAAGAATACTGAGCCAGAACCTTAATGTCACCGATTCTATCACGTTCAATTCCTGCAACCGCAATAAGGATTCCAACAAGGTCACGTGGATATACGCGGCGATTTTTTCCAATATTGATAAAGATAGAACTGGCCTTATCTTCAGGAATTTCTACACGAGGATGGCGTGGTCTTTCTTCTGAAGAAAGTTCAGCGGAAACTTCCTGATTTTCTGAACGAGTTGTTCTATAATCTGTGCGGTTTTTATTTGTACGCTCCTGACGGTCATAGCGTTCACTTCTTTCTGGACGGCGATGGTTAGAAAAATGATAGTGCTTCAATGATTCTTTCAGCATATAAGCAATAACATATTTTCTTACTGTGAGTGGAACATTTTTCTTAAACAGTTTGTTTAAATCACTCAGAATATCAACATTTTCTGTTGTCTTTACTCTCTCTGTAGCATTTGCAAGATAGTCTGCAATCTGGGCTTCGTTAATTTCAAATTCACGATTGTAAGCCATTTTTTATTCTCCTGTGTAAGGGCGCCGGTCAGAGCGCCCGGTGTTCTATAGCAAAGCGTTAAAAAAAAATTGCGATGCAGCAATTTTTTAGCTTTACCTTTTTACATTGCCAGAAGGTATCCACCAAGTTTTTTTTCAAAGCCTGTACGTATTAATAACGGCTCAATAATCTCGGGTATAAATTCTTCCGGCATAAATATCCATTTTTTTCCGCAGTTCATGCATCTATTAATCAGCATTGCAATCAGCTCTGCTGCAACTCCAAGTCCGCGGTATTGTTCTGTAACAAAAAGACAAGTGACATACATCACTTTTTCCTGTTTGCTAGAAAATGATGACGCTGTAATGCAGCCTGCAAAATCTTCAGAAAGGGAACGGCAGACTATGCCATCCTGCCCGACCGAATCAGCAGTTTTAAATCTACCCAACCACAAATCATGTTTTAATTTTTGTACGTCTTCAGGCAGACTTTCGTCATCTCTAAAAAAATTTGAAATATTCAAAAGGATTTGTTCCATATCAGCAGAAGAATCATAATCACTGAATGAAAAATCATCATGCACCAAGGATTCATCTGAATCTGATAAATGGTCTAGTTTTTCTAATCCCCATATTTCACATAAAGAATCATACCATTTGTTGATACGTGCTGACATAGTATTGTGCTTAAAGATATGCCATCGTTTATCAACTTCAGGATAGTTTTTTATAACGTTTCTGAAATTTCTAAATACCCCCCTTCCGGAATGTAAAACCTGTTGCAATTCATCTTTTGCAAGCGGCGCATGAAGATTTGCAACAAAGGCTTCCCTCATTGTATAGCCGTCTGCAGCATTCCAATCCGGTAAATCGTAAAATCTTGTATCATCAGCTTTGCACTGGGCTTCTACCAGACACCCCTGCCCGGCATCAACCAGAAATCTGCAATCTTGATTTTCCATGGCCGAGATAATGCTGCTGGTAAGTTCATCCGTCAAAGCAAATGTCATAGTTTATTTAGGCAAATCAGCCCTGTGTTCAACAATCCTGCTGATAAGTCCGTACTTTACCGCCTCATCTGAATCAAGCCAGTAATCGCGGTCAGTATCTTTTGTTACCTGTTCAAGAGAAGTTCCTGTTGCTTCAGAAATAAGTTTATTCAACTTTGCGCGGATTTTTTCCATATCCTTTGCATAAATTTCAATATCCGTAGCAACTCCACGCATCTGACCAAGAGGCTGATGAATAAGGTAGCGGCTGTTTGGAAGTCCGATTCTGCGCTCTTTTGGAACTGAAATAAGAATAAGAGTTGCAGCCGAAGCAATCAGTCCCATTCCAATCAAATAAACTGGAGCTTTTACAAAGCGGATAACATCATAAATTGCAAATCCGGCATCAACATCGCCACCAGGAGAATCTATATACATATAAATTGGTGCTTTTTCATCTTCAGAATCAAGAATAAGAAGCTGACGTGAAATTGAATCTGCAAGTTCCTTATTAATTTCACCAGTCAGAATAACCTGACGAGTCTTTAAAAATCTTTCTGCAAAAGGCTCTGGAGCTTTCTGTTTTTTTTCTTCTTCCTCATCATCAAAGAGAGGTGATGTATAAAGTGATTTTGTATTCATACTATAAATATAATGAAAAGAAGAGGCAGTTTCAATTGAAAAATACAGGGAAAAGGACAAAGTGGGATAAAGAGTCAAAAAGACTATATTTGTGGCAGGACAGACGCATTATAAAGTTTGCACATTTTAATCTGATGGATGTCCGTTACACCAAGGCTTGGAAAAGGCGGTTGAGCATTTTTTGCGAGGAAATCCTGCGGTTTTTGCAAGCAAAAATCCTCGGATTTCTTCTATGGCAGTCGCCAAAAATCTCAAAGCCTTTTCAGCCT
>JAFUYH010000032.1 GCA_017470605.1 Treponema sp. | reverse complement strand
GTATGATTTTGCGTTAACGGCAGACTTTGCCCCTACAGCCCGAAGCACTAAGCCCGAAGCCCGACGCACGAAGCCCGAAGCCAGAAGCCCGAATCACGAAGCCCGAAGCCCGAAGCCCGAAGAATTATATGGCGGACAGTGCGAGTGTCAAGAGCTTTCGTGATTATTGAGAAAAAATACGGTTTTTGAAGTTCGACTTTCTCCATAACAGAGATTATAACGCATTTTTAAAAGCCGTTCACCACTCGAAGGGGTGGTTTTGAAGAAAATTTTCGTCATTTTCATGCAGACATTGCGCTGTCATTGCCGCAGTTTATGCGGCGGGGAGAGAAAGCAAAGCTCTTAGCAGCTTTGATACATTTCCCTACCGACAATGTATCTAAAACTTTACAACTTGCAGTAACTTTTGCTTGACATACTATAATAATAGATATATTCTATCAATATGACTTCTATTATCAAAACGCTTAGGGAAGAAAAAGGCTTTTCTCAAGAGGAGCTGGCTCAAAAACTTGGAGTTTCACGCCAATCATATATTAAATATGAAAATGGAAGTGTGGAACTTCCACTGGAGCTTGTTCGTAAATTATCTATATTATTTGAAGTAGATTATTCTTGCATCATCGATAATAAAATGCCTGTTGAACCTTCGTACAAAATACAAAAATCAGAAAAAATCGCCGAACAATCAGATATTCGAATCAGCATTCCAGAAAATAACATTGAAAAATTCAAACAGGTCTTTCTATATATTCTTGCAAAAGTTGGGGCACGACCAAATGTAGGACAGACAGTTTTGTATAAGCTGCTTTATTTTATTGATTTTGATTATTACGAATTGTATGAAAAACAGCTTATGGGGCTGTCTTATATAAAAAATACATTTGGTCCAACCCCGATTGACTTTGCGAAGCTTAGCAGACAGATGGTAAAAGAGGGCCTGATTGAGGAAGTAAAAACTGAGTATTACAAGCACGACATGACAAAATACCTACCCCTCAAAGAACCAAATCTTGAACTGCTTTCTGCTCAGGAACTTGAATTCATTGATTCAGAACTTGAAAAACATGCCGGAAAAACAGCTACGGAATTATCAAATATTTCGCACAAAGATATTCCATGGATTGGTGCAAAGAATAAGGAAGTTTTAGATTATGAAGCTGTTTTTTATCGAACACCAGAAACTTCGGTAAGGGCTTATTGCGAGGAAGATGATTAATTACAAAACATTGCCTGAGTTTGACAAAGATTTTAAATCTCTTCTTAAGCGGTTCAGAACTCTGGAAAATGATTTTGCGACATTCAAGAAATTCACAATAGAAACTTTTTATGAACAGAATATTCCAACGACAGCCTTTGTTCCTATTGAAGGATTTTGCAGTGAGAGTTATGTTTCAAATAAAGTAAGAAAGTTTGCATGTCTTTCTTTGCCAGGAAGAGGAAATCAATCTGGCATCAGAATTGTTTTTGTATGGCAGGAAAAGATATGCACAGTTACCTTTGTTGAGATTTATTTTAAGGGTGATAAAACTGAGGAAGACCGGGAGAGGTTGAAAGAGTTTTTGAAGAAAATTTAAGGAGATAAGAAATGATGAACAAAGAGCAATTTAAGAGATTGGCTTCACTGATTTTATTGGGTAAAGAAAATCCAAAAGGCCGTATTAAATCTGTTTTGTCCTGGGAATTAGTTTTTATAACAATAGATTTTCTGCTAATTATGATTACTGCTATTGTAGGAAAGAATCTGAACAATCTGCATAAAAAACAAATCTGTTTTTATTTTATAATGATTTTTTATCTGCTTGATTTTTGTTTTTTATTTTTTCTAATTATTCGAAGTATAGTTAATTATATAAAATTAAAACCTAATTTTGTTAATACTCTATATTCTGCTCTTGAAACAGATGAAAAAATAAAAAAATGACGTATTCGAAATCTGTAATGAAATTGAAAATAGTAATTCTGGGGAAATTTCAAAATATCATAATTTATTGAAAGAAAGAATTGGTTTAATAAAAAAACGTATGCCACTTATGTTTGAAGGAAAAGAAGTAGGTGGTATTTTGTTCATCATCACCATAGTAATGAATAGCATAAAAGGGTTTGATGAAGTAGTAAAATCTGATAACATTTTAAGAATTATAGCTTATTCTCTTTCTATTGCGGTTCCTGCTGCATATTGCTTGATGCAGCATTATATTTATAAGCTTGAGAAGATTATTTTTTATTTGGATTTATGGGAAAAAGAGATTAAGTCGTAACCATTTCTCATGCAATTTTCCCCATCAACTCCCTCACGCAAATCTCCTTGAGCCTTCAAGGGCTTTCGTGATTATTGAGAAAGAATGCGGTTTTTGAAGTTCGACTTTCTCCATAACAGAGATTATAACGCATTTTTAAAAGCCGTTCACCACTCGAAGGTGTGGTTTTGAAGAAAAATTTTTGTGTCAAGAAAGACTTTCATACTTTCTCCAGAGGGCTTCAGCTCGTTCTTTTCGTCCGTCAAGGCTTACTTCTGCATTAGGTATAAAGTTCATGCTTTCAAGTTCAGCAAGTGCTTTTGCCGCCTGTATGCGTTCAGCAGGAGTCTTTGAATTGTGCAAGTTATCACTTGAATTAGCCAAAGTTTGTGTAAAAACAAGCACCATTTCTGCCCGCTCGTCATCGAGTTGGTCTACATAATCGATAACCTGCTGTCTAAGTGGCATTGCCGGGAGAGGGCATGCCAGGGGGCACGCCCGAAAGTGTCAGCCATCATCTCCCCACCCATCACAGGTTTAGAAACTTGCGCCCAATTCCAGAATCATGTTTACAGGAACTAATCTTTTTTCCAGAGTGTGAAGGGAATAAGATGCTCCCCCCGCAATACTGAGCTTGTTTGAAGAGCTTGCAAAGATTCCAATGTTAGGATTCAATTCCAGAGCAAATTTTAAGTAAAGCGAATCCTGATAAAGGGCAGCCCCATTTTTAAGGGCAGAAAAATATTCCCCAAGAAATCCCGGCTGAAAACCATTTTTAGAAGCCTTATAGGCAGAAAAAGTTCCGTAATAGCCTGCAGTAATATAAAAATCATGAATAAAAAGCGGTGTAAAGAAAGGCAGAGCCTTTTGAACATCCATTCCAAAGAGAACAGTTTCCGTCTTAAAATCTGCTACTGCGATTCCAAAAGATTCATCAGAAGAAACTGCATAGCCATAATTAGAAGATGAAGGGAAAAGAGAAAGGTCAAGACGGAGCGGCAGATTATATGTAAAGCCGTATAATGACTCAAAAGGAAGCAGATGAGGAATATAGGCCGTGGCACTTGCAGTAAGGGCTAGAGTATTCTGGAAAATGACTGACGATTTTTCAGAAGATGGAAGTGAAGCATCATAAAGGTAAGAAAGCCCTGCTCCAAGAGAAAAGCCTGCATTTTCAAAGCGGCCAGGCCCCGCAGAATGAATATTTGAATAGAGAACATAAAGAGAATCTGCAAATCTGTAATAAATTGTATTGTCTGCAGGTGAACAGAGCCCGACAGCATAAAAAGGCGTGTTGGAATTCATCATTAAATCAAAAAGTTCTTCTGTAGAAGGCATGGCCTCATTCTGTTTTCCAATCTTATTGTCTGTCTGAAATCCGATTCCGATATAAGAAAGCCTGCCCGCCGGGAGGTATGAATTAAGCTGAAGATTTGCCCCGCTCTGCTTCCAGCCATTAAAGTCAACTTCAGTTTTTAAAGAATACTGGGCACTGAGAAGGTCTGTTGCACTGCCTTCTATTCCAGTTATGCTTAATCCAAAGGAATTTGTATAACTGCCCCAGCCTGCAGAAATCTGATATATGCTGTCTCCCTTAGAAGACCATGGGGCACCTGTAGTGTAAGTTACGCCAAAAGGAAGAGCGTAATTTGTTCCGGTTTTTCCTGTGTTAATTCCAAAGGAATCTGATTCATAAGCACTAAAAGGAATAAGGATTCCCCGGGTAAAAGACTTAAAAGGATTATATTTTTTTGAATCCAGAACAATCTCTGAATCAAGTTCAAGAGAAGGTAGAAAGGATTCTGCAACTGCAAAAGAAGCGTTTTCTGCTTCAACTTCTGCAGTGCTCTGGACTGTGAAAAAAGATTCTCCCTGTACCGGGATTTTAAAAAGCCGGTTTTCACGGAAAAATTCGCCTATATAAACAAGTTCTCCCTGTACTATACAAGGGCAGAAAATACCGCCAGAAATATCCTGCTGGCTGAATTCAAAAGTGCCGTCTTCCCTTAAAATTCCCAGCCGCGGAAGACTGCCGGCTTTTGCCCAGTTAAAGCAGAGTCTTTCCCCTGCCCCCTGAGCCAGACCTTCAGCAGAAGCATAAGAAAGTTCCTGAACATAAGTTCCTTCAGGCAGGGCATGGCGGGCAAGTTCCTTACCCTCTTTTGAATAAATGCAGATTGAATATTCAAGACCATTTTTCTGAATAAAGGCAAAGCGACCCTGAGTACAGTCTGTAAAACTGCCGGCAAAAACATTCAGGTCTTCTTTTACGCAGGCCTTCTGAACAAGAGCCTTAATGCGCCCCCTGCTTACAGGCTCCACAGCCCCCTCACCCCCAGCAGCAGCGTCATCCTTAAACAGAAGTTCATAAACTTCTATATTATTATATGGAGATTCAAAACGCTGACCTGCAAGATAAACCGAAGAGTCGTCACAGAAAACAAGGGCATCTTTTAAGCCCTTAATATGAGTTTCAAAAAGCTGGTGAGATTTCATGTCATAAATGCATACGCTGGCATAAACATTCGGTTTGCCGGAAGCCAAATAAGATATGGCAAGATAATTTCCGTCCGCAGAAAGCCTTGCAGTCTGAATAGACTTCATATTCTTAAAAGTCAGGATTTTTGAAGCCTTTTGAGGAGTGTCATATTTTTCTTTTGGAAGGTAGAAAACGGAACCGCTGGTGGCCTCTGCCCAAATCATCCCCTTTTCTGAAGCTGAAAGACTGTAATATCTTGCCCCATAAGTGTTGTCTGCAGAATATTTATCTGAATCAGGAGTAAAAAAGTCCTGAACAATTCCGCCGGCAACCGGGTCTGCAGGAATTTCTGGAACCTGATAGTCTTCATAAAAAGCCTTCCAGGCATCCTTTAATTTTATTCCGTAAGCCTTTTTAAAAGAAGAAGCGACACCGAGTCTTTTTACATTTATGAGCGTATACCAGAAGTCTGCATATTTTTCCAGTCCGTATTTTTCCTGAAGCCACTGGTGAAAGGCGGCATTAAAATCATAAAAAGAACCGTAAGGATAAATATCAGAAGCACCCTGCATATCAAAATAAGAAGGAAATTTTCCTTCCAGTTTTGCCTGTTTTACAGAATGGCGGGAAAATTCATTATTAAGGCGGCCTTCTCCAAAAGCACTTTCGCTGCTCACGCTTGCCCCTTCTGCCATTCCAGAAGAAAGAAAGACATATCCTAAATCAGCTATATCTCCAAAAACTTTTCCTATGGAATCCCAGAATCCGTTTTTAAGATTATAGGTTGTTGCATGGGTAAGTTCATGGCGGAAAACTGTAAGGAAAGTCTGGGTAAATGATTCAGAAAGGGAAGACAAAGATGAATCTGATGTATCAAACATGACTATCCGGTTATAAGGAGCCGGAGTGTAAAAGGCATTTAACTGGTCTGTTGCAGGAGTGATTACGACAGGCAGACGCATAAAAGGTTCCCTGCCGTAAAGGGCGGCAACTTCTTCAAAAATTTTATCAGCAGACTGATAAAGGATTGCCGCAGATTTTTCACAGCGGGCAGGATAAATAATATCAAACCACTGGGTCTGAACAATTCTAATGTCTTTTTCTCCAGAAAAAAGACCGCCCGCCGCAAATAGAGGAGCCGGAAAAGTCAGAGAAAGCAGAATCATAAAAGTTGTAAAACGTTTTTTCACCAAAGTTAAAATCATAAAAATCTCCTATTAAAATAAACTTTCAGCAGTATTACATTACGCGAAGTCTTTTTACTCCATAGCGGAAGTAGAGACTGCCCAGAGGGGCCGCAATAATGATAAAGAAAAGTGACATTACAAGCATGGATAATTCTTTTTTAGGAAGAAGAAATGCAAGGCCTGCAAAAATTCCCAGTATTAAAAAAGAAAAAAGCATTGCAATAAGACTGTTCAGATTCTGTTTGAATGCGGCCGCAGGATTTTCCCAGTTCAGTTTTGGATTTGCTGCATCAAGAATTAAATCCAGAAAAATCAGCAGGATAGAAGTGCTAACAGCAAGAATCAGAACATAAACTATAAAGTGGAATAAATCTGCCCATGGAACAAGTCCGTTAAAAATCAGATTTAAAGCCAGAAGAATTACAAGATAAATCACTGAAGCTGCAATAATGTAAATGAGGGAATGCCAGAACTTTACTTTCAGAATGGTTTCAAAAGTAACAGGCATAGCCTTTAAGTTTGTAATTGACTTGCCTTCTCTGGAAAAGGCGGTGGCGGCAATATTGGTGCTGGAACCTGTAAATATGATAAAGCCTGCAAGTCCCAAACCTGCAAAATAGTAAATCTTATTAAGTGAATCAAGGTCCTGAGTCTGAATGTATGACTGTGCAAAAGCAATAATAGTGCCGAAAGAAATGTCATCTGTAAAAAGAAGAGGTATTGCAATAGAAATAATGAAAACAAGGGGGAAGATAAAAACAAGCAGGGGGCCGTTTGATAAAAAAACAGGTTCACGAAGCACGGTGCGCACATCCCTTAAAAGCAGGGCCTTAAATGCAGAATTCGTTTTTGATTCAGTCTGAATTACCTTTACGGCTTTTTCGCTTGTAAGTTTTTTTGATTTCACGTCAGAAAAGCCTGCAAGGGTTTTCAAATACAGGCTGCCAAGCAAAGGAAGGATTCCCAGAATGATGGCGGCAGAAATCAAAAGAAGAATAAGGATTGGAAGAAGATTTCCTTGAATGGCGGTAGAAAAAAAGTAAAGTGGCCGTATTCTTTCTGCAAGAGAAGCAAGTTTTAGGGCCAGGGGCATAAAAATCTGGCCGGAATCTGCTGTAGCCATGGCATTTCCGCCAGAAAATCCTGCAAAAAAACTGTAAATAATTATAAAAACAATAAGAAGTGCGGTTGCAAATCCTGTAAGAAGGCTTCTTTTTCGCAGGGCGGGAAAAAGAAGGAGGGCAGAAATTAAAAGCGCATATATTACCGCAAGAAATATCATGGAAGAAGCGGAAAATAAAACAATTAATCCCAGATAAAAAAGAGGATTTGCAAAAAGTCCCTGATGAAAGGCATAGACAAAAGAAAAGAGGCTAAGAATAACAGCGCCAAAGACTGCATCGGTGATAAAAGAAAGGGCAAACTTTGCCTTAAAGATTGTCTTTCCACTGATGGGCATGGCAAAAAACTGTTCGTCTCCGCTTCCGCTGTAATAATTTGAGGCAACGGAAGTAAAGCCGAAGAAAAGCAGGGAAATTGCGGAAATAATAAAGGCCACGGCAGGCATAAAACCTTCTTTTCCAACTGTTTCAAGTGTGCTGTAGGAGCCCTTTGCCATAAAAAACAGCATCTGCAGGAAAACAAAAATTCCGTAAAGGGCTATCAGAATTATAATAATATTTTTTACGGCGGTTTTTACATCTTTTTTTAAACCTTCAAAAAAGATGCCGGGAGCATAAAGATTTTTAAGGTAGATTTTCAGAAGAGAAAAGAACATCACTTTTCTCCTTCCAGTTCTGCAACAGAGTCTGAAACAGTCTCTGCAACCGGTTCTTCTATAAGACACAAAAAGATTTCTTCCAGAGATTCTGGACTGCCCCTGCCAGCACCGTGCTGGCTGCGCAATTCTTCCAGAGTGCCGCAAAAAAGAAGTTTCCCGCCCTTTATAATGCCAATCCGGTCGCAGAGTTTTTCTGCCACTTCCATAACATGAGTAGAAAAAAAGACGGTTTTTCCTGCAGCGGCCCGCTCCCTCATCAGTTCCTTAATTTTAAAAGCGGCTTCAGGATCCAGACCAACCATAGGCTCGTCCAGAATCCAGTTCTGAGGTTCAGTAATAAGGCTGGCAATCAGAAAAAGTTTCTGCTTCATTCCATGACTGAAAGAAGAAATGCGGTTGCCGATTACCTGAGTCATGCCAAAACGCTCACAGTAATCTTCCATTCGCTGAGTGCGTAAATCCTTTGGAATTTTATACACATCGCAGATAAAGTTCAGGTATTCAATTGCTTTCAGGCGGGAAAAAGTTTCTGGATTGTCCGGAACAAAGGCAAACTGACGCTTTGCCGCAAGAGGACGTTCCAGAATGGAAATGCCATCCAGAAAAAGGTCGCCCTGGTCTGGAGGAAGAATGCCTGTCAACATTCTGATTGTTGTAGTTTTGCCGGCTCCGTTAGGCCCCAGAAAGCCAAAAATTTCGCCGTTGTTTACAGTCAGATTCAGGGAATCTACAGCTTTTATTCCATTTTTTGTGTAGGCTTTAGAAAGATTTTTTATTTCAAACATTGCTCTCCCCTATTTAAAAATTCAGCAATTTGATGATATAAAAATATCTATTTATAGTCAAATCTGAATTTCGTATATATAATATAAATAAAAGAGGTCTTAAAAAAGTCTTAATCCCATGTTTTCCACCCTATCCGCAAGGTAAGGCAAAGTTTTTAAAGAGGTTCACATGAAAAATATTTATTCATCCTGGAGTCTGGAAGCACTTGCAGACAGGATGATTAATGAAATCCAGAAGGAATGGAAAAATCCTTTTTCATCACCTGCCGTAGTTTTTACAGATGCAAAACTTGAACAGTGGTTTAAACTCTACTGGCTTAAAAAAAATGATTCAGACAAGTGCGTTTTGATGAGCCTGAAAACAATGCGGCTGCAGAATTTTCTTTTTGAAATTGCAGAAACGCCTGCAGTAAGCAACGCAGAAAAACTTTCCGTTGAACTCTTGCGCGATGTAATAATTTCAAATCTTTCTTCACAAAAACTGGAAGACGAAGATGTAAACCGCTATATCACAAATAAAGTCAAACTCTATGACTTTGCCCAGGAAAGTGCCTCTCTTTTTATGGATTATGAAGAAACCAGACCAGATTCCCTTAATCAGCTTTTTGAAAAAAGCAAATGGCAGAAAGAACTTTATTCAAAAGTGCAGGATATTTGCATTAATGACCGCCGCTATCTTACCCTTCTTCAGATTTACCGTGAAAACAGGAAAAGCGGAAAGTTTAACTGGCCTCAGGAAAGACCTGTATATTTATTCGGATTTTCGGGAATAGGTCAGCTTTACCGCAAGATTCTTTCTGACTTTGCAGAAACAAACAGTCTTTCAGTTTTTCTACAGACCGGGAAAAAATCTGAAAATTTCCAGAATCCCTTTCTAAAAGAATGGGCCATGTTCGGGCAGGAATGTCTTAAACTTTGGACTGAAAAAAAAGGTGATAATGATGAATGCAGAATTACTGAAATCAGCACAAAAACCAGTGAAGACAGCCTGCTGCACAGAGTCCAGAAATCCATCTTGGAAGACAGCCCCTTTGTTCAGGAAAGTTTTAATCAGCAGGAAGAAAGCCTGACCCTCTCTTCCGCGCCCACCCGCCTCCGCGAAATAGAAAACGTCCACTCCCAGATATGCCGCCTGCTCAAAGAAGGCAAAGCCTCTGTGGGCGATGTCCTTGTGGTTTCACAGAATATCCAGGACTATAAGATTGCCATTGAACAGGTCTTTGACCAGACAGACCGCCATGACAGCGAATTCCCTTATCTTCCATATATTATCGCAGACTATTCCGCCGAAAATTCCTTTACCGCAGAAGCAGTCAGGCTCCTCTTTTCCATTCTGAAAAAAGGTTATTTTACCCGCGCCGACTTTTTTGCCCTCCTCAGGAATTCTCTTGTTCAGCAGGTGCGCAGTCTGGATGACGAAGAAATTTCTTCCTGGGTAGACTGGGCTTCCAGCCTGAACATTTACCGCGACCGAAAATCTGACAGCAAGACTATAGAAGACTGGAAAAAAGCAAAAACAAGGCTTCTTCTTGCAAGACTTTCTGATGACCTTGTCATAACAAAAGAAGAAAATCAGGAAAAGGCTTTTGAGCCATACGAAACCATAGACACTCAGGATGATGAAAAGCTCTACCATTTTGTAGAAGCCATAGACGAACTGGAAGAATGGATTTCTCTTTCTCAAAAAGATAAGAGAGATGAACTCAGCATAAGTGAAATCGAAAAAATTCATGCTTTTTTAGACAGATGGCTTTTGCTGGAAGGAACAATTCCTCCAAACATGATTACAGAAACCTTTATTTATCAGAACATAACAGAAGAAATAGAAAGGCAGATTATGACTGCAAAAGAAAAAGTGTTTACAGACTGTTTTATTTTTGCACTTCTGGACAGGGCTCACGCAACCTCCCTTCACCAGTCTGGAATTCTTGCAAACGGAATAACTTTTGCAAATTTTGAATCAAACAGGGTTCTTTCTGCAAAATATGTTTTCTTCATCGGCCTTGATTCTAAAAGTTTTCCTGGTAAAGACAGCCAGAATGAACTGGATTTACGGGATAAGGAAGAAGGCGATGAATCAGTTCCTGCAAAAAATAAAAATGCCTTTTTATGTCAGCTTATGGCTGCTCAGGAGGGCTTTTTTATAAGTTATATAAACAAAAATCTGCGGAAAGATGAGGATTTCTACATTTCTTCTCTTGCTGCCCAGCTTTTTAATACAGTTTATGGAAAAACAGAAAATGGTTCGGCTCTTTATGAAAGAAGGATTTCTATAGATGAAAACAGAAAGTGGGAAGAACTTTTCACCCAGAGGGCCTTCCGCAATAAGAATAACTTTATAAAAATGCAGGGACTAAAAAACTCAGAAGAGGACTCAGAAGAGGACTCAGCAGATGAAAATGCAGATACAGAACATCCCGACTCCTCCGTCCCCCAAAAGCAGATTCTCCCGGATCAGGTAAATATTTCTTCTATTAGAAAGTACCTTAAAGACCCATTTCAATACATGGCAGGCATAGTTTTTACCAGCGGAGATGATGAAGAAAGTGCTGAAATTGAAGAATATGAGCCAATCACTTTTGATAAAGTCACAAAAGCAGGCATAAAAAAGAATTTTATAAAAGAAATCCTGTCTTCCCCAGACATTAATGATTTAAGATTCCTTGAAGGTGCTGCTCTGGAAGAAAAAGTGTCTGAATGTCTGAAAAAGGTAAAGTCAGAAATCAAAAGGGAGCAAAAAAACAATAACAGACTCCCGGATTCCTACTTTGGAGATGAAGCATTTAATGAAATTACAAAAGAATGCCTGGAAATTTTCAATAAAATCATAAAGCAAAACCTGACTCTGGACAATCTGAATTTCAGTAAAAACATTAACCTTACTATAGGAAACTGGAAGCTGAAAGGAAGTGCCGTCTGGTATAATTCAGACTTTACGGAAGCAGATTCTCAGGGAAAAAGAAATCTTTTCACATTGGAAATAAAAAAATCAGAAGACTGCCTTGCTGGCTATATTTCTGCCCTGGCCCTGATTGCAGAACTCCCGCAGAGCGATGAAAACGAATACAATATTTCTCTGTACACCTTTGGAAGTACAAAAGCCATTCCTCCTGCAGAATTTACCCTGAATAGAAAAGAAGCACTGGAAATCCTAAATAAGATTTATTATTCCATGTTTGTTGAAAAATATTACACCTGTATTCCCTACACATTTTTAAATAATCCTAAAATTCAAAATCTCCATGATTTTTTAACTCAGCTGAGCAGTCCTTTTGGTGGTGTCTGGCTGTATTTTTCAAAAAAAGACTATTTTGATTTGCCCTCAGATTTAAAATATACAGAAGACAATTTTCTGAATGAATTTGAAGAAGCAAAAGCCCACCAGCTATCGCTGATAAAATGCATAGAGGTAAATGATGAAGAATAAAATAATTGCAAAAGAATATACACCGGAAGTAATTACATCTCAGGGAAGAAAAACCATGTTCATAGAGGCTTCTGCCGGAACTGGAAAAACCTATACCATTACAGGAATTGTTGCTCACCTTGTAAGCCAGGAAAAGATTCCTATTGAAAAAATACTTATAGTTACCTATACAGAAAAAGCCGTTGGAGAACTAAAAGACAGAATCCGTCAGCGGCTTTCAACACTGGAAGGCTGCGATGCAGACGTAAATAACGCGCCAATTTACACAATTCATTCATTCTGCCAGAAAACTCTTGAAGAATTTTCTTTTACGGCAGGGCAGCCTTCCTCTATGGCTCTTATAAGCGAAGATGAGATAGACAGCTTTATTGACCGCTGGATTCGGGATGATTTAAAAAATGATGAAGAATTTAAGAAACTTTTTTTAGAAGTTCAAAATAAAGAAAAGCTGATTTCTGACATAAAAAAGAATTTTAAGCCCGCAATTGAAAAATACTATCTTTCACAAAATGGTCTGGAAGACAAAGAAATAATCAGTCTTGATAAAAACATTATATCTCCAGAAAAAGTGGAAGACCTTTTTGAATATCCAGACTTCCAGGAGAACTGGGATAAACTGAATGCAAACAGGAATGCAAAAAAAGCCGAAGAACTTATTGCCTCTATCAAAGAAAACATAGAAGTTAACCACAGATTTTCCTTTGACGGAAGCAGAATAAAAGCAAATTATGTAGGCCCGGAAATAAAAGAATCTTTTGAATTCTTTAAAAACTTAAAAAGTTCTATAGGAAAAATCGGGACAGATGAATTATTTTATCTGAATAAGCTGAAAGACCTTTATAAAAAATGGCAGCAGGAAAAAGTAGAAAATAAATTCCAGACTTATAATGACATGATTAGAAATGTCCGCGAAGCAGTATGCAATCCTTCTTCAAAACTCACCCAAAAACTGAAAGAAAAATATACTTTTGCAATTATAGATGAATTTCAGGACACGAATAAAAAGCAGTGGGATATTTTTAAAAAAGTATTTTTATATGACGATAAGGGCAATAAGGATTCAAAACACAATATTATTGTAGTTGGAGACCCGAAGCAGTCTATCTTTTCCTTTCAGGGAGCAGACGTTAACGTTTACGAAAATGCAATTGCAGAAATTTATGAAAAAGAAGCAGACAGCGCCTATTCTTTAATGACAAACTGGCGTTCTACAGATTCAATGGTAAATGCCTGCAACAAACTTTTTACACCAAAAAAAGAAGATGAAAAAACAAACTCCTTTTTTGATGATGAAGCCCTTTTTTCAGATTCAAAAGTTTCTGGCAAAAAAGAAAATGCCCGCTTTATGAATAAAGAAACACCACCCTTCTGGATTTATGGCTCAGAAGATTCAAAAGACAAAGGTGTAAGCGAATATGATTTTGCAAAAGCCGCCGTAAAAACAATAGTAGACTGCTGTACCTATATAGAAGGAAGTGAACAGACAGCCCTGCAGGTCTTTAAAAAAGGCAGAATGTCTAATGTTACTTTCAGCGATTTTGCAGTTCTTGCCCGCTCAGGTTCAGAAATGGAACCTATTGAAGCAGAAATGCGAAAGGCAGGCATTCCATATTCCCGTTACAAAGACAGGGGCCTTTTCAGCAGTTTTGAATGTGCCCACTGGATTGCCATGCTGAACGCAATAGCGGCAGATAACTTTACCGGCTCGCACAGAAAAATACTAAGCGAAGTTTTATTTACTAAGTTCTTTGGAGTCGCTTTTGAAAAACTGAATGATGAAAAATATGACAGCCCTCTTTGCCCTGAAAGGCAGAAAATAATCTCATGGCAGCTGCTTGCCCAAAAGAAGCAGTGGGCAAAACTTCTGGAAAAAATTCTAAAAGACACCCGGCTTGAAGACCGGCTTTCCCAACTGGACAGCATGGCTTCACTTTCAAAGTTTCAGCAGATTGGAAACTACATTGTAGATTACCTTTACAAAAAGGACTGCTCACTGGAAGAAGTCAGCAAGAAACTTTTAAGGCTTTCTGCCAATTCTGAAGAAAGCGATGACGAAGAAAAAACTATTGCAAAGGCAACAGATTTTGACTGCGTTCAGGTAATGACAATGCATTCTTCTAAAGGTCTAGAATTCCCGGTTGTAATAGCGGCGGGAGGCTTTAAGGGGAAAAATACAAGTAAGGCTAGTGTATACAGCTTTCACCTGGGCAAAAATGCAAAACTTGGCTTTGACTGTCTGGCACAAACATTTTCTGACAAGGAAGAAGTCCAGGAAAGGCAGAGGCTTTTTTACGTTGCATATACCAGAGCCTCTTCCCTTATGATTCTTCCTTTTTATTCAGCCTGGTCACAAGATAAAAAGCAAGAAATGTATTCCTTCCTAAAAAACAAGCTTAGCTCCTTTATGAAAGATGCAGAAAATAAGCCTCTGTGGAAAAAAATAGATTTTAATGCAGATACAACTAAAGAATCAGACAGCATCTTAAAGCTTCAGGTTCAGAATATACTGAATCATAATCTGGATAAAACAAAAGCAGAAAGTCAGACAAAAAAAGAAGCGCTGCAAAGCGTGCAGAAACTTGCAGATAAAATTCCTTCACTTCTTATCAGAAAACACTCATATTCTTCTCTTTCTCATGGGGCAGAACTTGGTCTGATTTCAGAAAAGGCCGGCCGCATAGACAAGGAAGAAGAAATCGAAAACATTTTCCTGGCATCTTTTGATGATTCAGAAAATCCTGTCATCTGCTCTTACAGTCCTAAGGCAAAAACAGTGATTTATTCCAAATCATACCCAAAAGGAACCAGACTTGGTATTGCAGTTCATGAAGTATTTGAGCGCACGGACTTTCAGGTAACTGGAAATCTTGCAACAGAAGAGGCCGCCCAAAAAGACCAGACAGTTTCAAAACTGATAGAAAACTGCTTTAAAAAGCAGACTCTCCTGATTGATGAAGAAGACAGTTCCTTGTGGAAAGCCCAGACTGCAAGCTATTTGTGGAATACCCTTAACGCTTCATTCCCGGAAGTTCTGGGGAATATGCAGACAGGCAGGACTTTTGCCCTAAAAGAACTTGGACTTCAGGACAGACTGGCAGAAGTTGAATTCAATATGAATCCGGCAGAAAAAGAAGCATTCAGAAATTACTGCAACGGTTTTATAGATTTGATTTTCAAGCGGGAAATAAACGGGAATCCTGTTTACGCCATTCTGGACTGGAAAAGTAATATTTTTGAAAACCCGGAAGACTATTCAAATCATCAGAAACTGAAAAAGGTAACAGATGAATTATATTCCATTCAAAGAGTTCTTTATTCTTACAGCCTCATACGCTGGCTTAAACAGTTTTATCCAAAAAAGAGTGAAGATGAGATATTTAACTCTCATTTTGGCGGAATTTATTATGTTTATATCCGCGGATGCGTAAAAGATACTTCAAACGGAATTTATGCCCGCACATGGAATAATTGGGAAGAACTGGAAAATCAGTTCAAGAATATTTATAAAAAACTGATAAAAATGGAGAAATAAAGATGAATAAAGACAGAAATATAGAACTTACTGCAGACTCTTTTTTTGAAACCTTAAAAGAATTAAAAGGCATTTCTCCACTTTGGGAAAAAGTAACAGATTCCCTAAAATACATTCAGGACGGAATGACTGCAGAAGCAGAATCTTTTTTCATCATGTATTTTTCTTTGCTTGATGACGGAAATATCTGTATTCCGCTGGAAGCAGACTCCTTGTGCAAGAAATTTTCTTCCAAATGGAAGGGGCTTCTTCTTGCAGAAGACTGCACGGCAAATCAGGAAGAATGTAATTCATTTTTTCATCAGCAGGCAGAAAAAGCAATTTCTCAAATAAAAAATGGAGATTTCCCAAATCTTATAAACAACTTTAAAGAAGGCTTTCCTTCTGAACAGACTTATTCAAAGCCTTTTGTAAGAGACAATGACTGGCTTTTTGCTTCAAAATATCATAAGGCAAAAAAAAGCATAGAAAAGCACATTAAGAATCTTTTCATTCACAGGGAAGTTACTGCTTCTGAAAGTGAAAAAGAGCAGTTAAAGGAATATTTCAAATCAATCACAAAAGCCCTGCCTTCCGGCAATCCAATGGAGCTTAAAGAAAGGCAGTTAGAAGCCATAATCCGCGGACAAAAAGAAAACCTTATTATTACAGGAGGGCCTGGAACCGGAAAGACAACTGTAGTCTGCTATCTTTTGTGGGAACTTTTGAAAAAAGAAGAATATCAAGATTACTCGATTCACCTTGCAGCCCCAAGCGGAAAGGCAGCAGAACGCATGAAAGAAAGTATTTCAAACACTCTTTCACAAATCAAAGAAAAAGATTTTAGCAAACTCAATTCACTGCAGTCTCATACCATTCACAGTCTTTTGGGCTATAATCCTGCGCAAAACGGTTTTATGCACAACAGGGAAGTTCAGTTTGAAGAAAAGTCAATTTTTGTAATAGATGAAGCAAGTATGATAGATATAAGTCTCTTTGCTGCTTTAATAGAATCTATTAATGAAAAATCACGCATTTTTATTTTGGGTGATAAAGACCAGCTTCCTTCTGTAAAGGCAGGAGCCGTTTTAGGAGAACTTCTGGCAAAAAAAACAGACAGTGTAGTGGCTTTAAACGAATCAAACAGGTTTAATGACAATTCAGAAGTAGGAAGACTGAAGGATGCCTTTCAGTCAGAAAAGCCTCTTGATTTTTCACTTCTGAACATAACGGAAAAAGATAAACTTGTTTTTGAAATTCCAGAAAACAGGAAGGAATATCCTGTAAAAACTGTAATTCCAGGAAAGGCAGATGATGAATTGATTCTTGATTGGAGCAGAAAATTTTATGATGACCTTTCTGAAAACTGTATCATAAATCAGGAATCAGATTTAGACAGTCTTTGGAAAAAAGCACTTTCTGCAAAAATCCTATGTGCGGAAAGAAAAGGGCCGCATGGAGTTGAATACATAAATCAATTAATAAATAAGCATATTATGAATAAGTATGATTTTTCTGCCGCAGAAGAATATTTTCCGGGACAGCTGCTTATGCTTACAAAAAATCATAATATGTTCAATCTTTATAACGGAGACTCCGGGATTGTTGTATCTGTAAAAAAAGAGGGACTGCCGCTTTCAGAAACAGAAAGTTTCAACTATCTTATGATAAAGAAAGATTTAAAAACAGGAGGAGATGAAGAGGGAATAAAAGGGGGCATTTTTAGAATAGGAAATTACCTTTTTTATCCGCTTTATATTTTACCAAAGGAATCTATAGAAACAGCATATGCAATCACAATCCATAAGGCCCAGGGCTCCGGCTATAAGGCAATCCTTATTTTTCTGCCATCAAAAGAAGGCCACCCTCTTTTAAACCGACAGATTGCCTATACTGCTATCACCAGAACCGAAGGTTCCACCTACATTGCAGCCAGAGCCGAAACTCTGGAAGAAGCCCGCCGCACAATAATCACGCGCGACACGATGATTCAGTTTTAAATGAGTGATAGTTTCTGTGCTTTGAATATCTGTCAGCTAGCGTCAAGCTGTTTATCTTGACAAAAAACATAAAAAATGTCATTCATTATGTATGACAGTAGATTTTGAATATAATCCCCTTCTGGAAGATTTTGCTGCAGACGGAACCTTGCAGTTGCCTTCTATTTTGAAAATCCTGGAAAATTCCGGCAACAAACATTCAGATTTGGCCGGAGATAATATCTTAAAAGGAAGCAGCAGTGGAATTGCATGGATTTTAACAGACTGGCTGCTTGATATTTCTTCATACCCTAAATACGGTGATAAACTTTTAGCCCGGACATGGAGCGAAACCGTAAAACAGCCGCTTGCCTGCATGAGAGATTTTGAGCTTTTCTGCAATGGAGAACGCTGTGTTCGCGGTCTTACAAAATGGGTACTTGTAGACTTAAAAAGCGGCCGCCCCCTGCGCGTAAGCCCGGAACTGATAGAAAAATATCAGCCGGAAGATAAAGCTGTTTTTGAAGATTCAAAAATGCCTAAAATTGCCATACCTGATTCATCTTCCTTTACAAGTGAGACAAAAATCACACTCCGCCGCAGCGACATAGACTTTAACGACCACGTCCACAACCTTACATACCTGGACTTTGCGCTGGAAGCCCTGCCCGCTGCAATCTACTCTGAAAAACGAACCGCCTTCCGTAACGTGCGAATCGCCTACAAAACCGGGGTTAAGGCCGGCGAAGAAATAATCTGCAGATACGCAGAATGTGACGGAAAGCACGTCATCTGCATTTTCGGCTCCGACGAAAAACTCCGCACCCAGATAGAACTTTCCTAGTTATACGCGTTCGCCGGCACCCCTCTTCCAACAGCCCTCCTCCAAGTAAATCGAGAGCCAGAATCAGTACTGTTTTTTCTTCATAATTCATTCTAAAAGTAAAAAATAACCGAAGTTACCCGGTAACTTCGGTTATTTTTGTATATCTCATCTTGTATTTTATATGTACTTGCCAAATAATTTGAAAGTCGCGACAAAAATCATTAATAAGGAGTTTAAATTTATGAAATATTTTAGAAGAAGTTTGGTGTCGTTTCTCGTTGTAGGATGGTATTTTACAGCTTGTAATAGCGGGTTTAATGAAAAAATTGGAGACATAAAAGAAGCAGATAATGATGCCAGAAAAGTTGCAACAGATTTTATAATGAATAATTATAATTGGATAAGTGTAACAAGTGGCAGAAATGCTATTGAAGATGATGATGTTAGAAAAATGATGGATTCTATTAAAATGTATGATGAAGATACAGAAATAGAATTTTCATTCTCGGAATTAGACTATCAAAAGCAATATAAATTATTTGAAGCATATCAACAATATGAGATTGATTGTCTTACAGAAACTTTGGAAGAAGATGAAAATCTTTTACAAATAATGAATATTGATAATATTGCTATGGAAGATGCTTTAAGCACAATAAATCGTTCTGTAGTTCTAAAACAGTCAGAAGCTTTATGTACAGCTTATTATTTAAATAAGCGTAATGAACTTGCAAATAAACTTAATAAAGATTTCAGCAGATCTTCTTCTAGTGGTAACAATAAAAAAGAAGAAAATACAATAAAAGCATCTGATATAAATGCTACTACGGCGATGTATCTTAAAGATAATTATAAAAGAGGTAGAATTCTTGTTTGTAATGATCCTTCGTCTAGTTCTTCAAGTACTGGATTAGGACATGCTGCAATCATGGTGAAAGAATTCTGGCAGAAGAATGGAACTTATGATGGTTATAGTCAATGCTCAATTTCTGCATGGCCAGACGATGGTAAAACAGCCTGGTGGGACAATAAGATTGATGGCGTTCAATATGAGCCATTAGCATATTGGGCAGGAAAAGCATCTTCTTCAGCTAATAGAGTTTATGTTAGGCAAATGAAATATAAAACTATGCGAGTAAAATGGAACGGTATTATACCTAATATCAAAGTTATTTCAATAGATGCCTCTGATAGTGATGGAAATAAGGCCGCGGCATATGCTATCAGTAAACTTGGAAAACATTATAATGCAATGTTAAATGCTCCATTAAGTGTAGCGTCAGCTGGAATGGCTAAATATTATACAGGAACATTTTATTGTTCCCAATTAGTCTGGCATTCTTGGTTATCAGTGGGAGTAAAATATGATGTATGTGGACTTTCTCCAGTTGTTTTTCCAGAACACTTTAGAAATAGTGCATATACAAGAAGTGTTATTGACTATCAAAATAAATAATTTTTAAGTTTTATATATACTTCTTAAAACTATAGTTTAAGGAAACTACTACTATGAAAAATATCGTTTCAAATCATAATAAAGAATTTCAGATTGTGTTTTACATCGTATTCTTCATTGTTAACATAGTCTGCATTTCTTGCAAACAGATGTATTTTGATACAGAAAACATATCATTCATCACAGAAAAAAAATCTATGCGTTCGTTTTCACATTTAAATAATCCTATTGTCATTACAATGCCTGTTTATCAAGGAAAAGGATTTTTGGGGAATGATGAATGGGGGCATACCTATAAGCGGGAGGGTGATATTTTTGTTGTATTCGACTGGGAAAGAAATAAAGTATTTGATTGGGCATTTTTTGAAGGAATGCATGGGCTTTCTAATTGGCGTGCAGTAGAATTAGGAAGCCCGGAAAAATACTATGATGCGGGACAGGGGTCTGGTCTTATTGGATGCTTGAATCCAGAAGACGGATGTATAATAAGTATAAACGCTGGATGTAAAGGGTATCTGCTTAATGTGAACAGCAATAATGATAGTATACGTCCCAGATATGGTCTTATACCTTCTTTTGACTATAAAAATGGCAGCGAATATTACAATATAAATTTTTTTGACAGTCTGACACATACATATAACCCTAAAACTATAGAACTTCCTGTTTTAAACAATAATATAGGTTTTCCATCGCTGGATAGAGATGGAAATTATTGGATAGCCTATCAACAGGATGATAAAAACTATCTTGGAAGGTATGATGCCAAAAATGAGGTTTTTGATAGTTTTTTCATAAAAGATATTAATAAAGTATCATCAGGTGAATATTATTGTCTGGATGGTATTGTAAATGACTATGCAATTTTGTCAGATGGTGTAAGCCCCTTTTATGAAAATTTTATAATCTGTAATATTCACAATCTCTCTGAAAAAAAAGAAATACCAATTCCCAAAAAAATATCGGAAAATGATTTTTTATTACGGACTGTATTTATTGACAATGAACCTTACCTGCTGTTTGTTAATGATGAAGACGGTGTAAAGGTAATTATTTATCACTTAAATATGGAAGACTGGGGGTTTGAATATGAAACCTCATTTGAATTTTTCTTGTCTGAAACAGTTTATTCAAGAGGTTCTCGAATATATCTCTTGAATTCATGGGATTCAAGTTTGTTCAGATGTAAATACTATGATGTAGAAACAAAAGAAATAAGTGATGAAATCTGTATTTCTTTTGATGAAATAGTGAATTGTATAAAATAAGTCAATAGAACATTAATGATGGGGGAACTGGCACATCCAGTCGCAGTTCCCCCATCGCTTAAAATTCCCAGCCCCACATAAAAGCCCCTGCTTTCTGGCATCAAAAAAGCCTGAAAAGCCAGATCTGCATGAGAAAAGGCATGACAGAAAAACTATCCTCATAAGAAGGGTTAGTTTCTCCTTCACTTTGATATACACTTGAAAAGGCGTATACAAAATCTACATCAGTCTGCAGCAATACATGGGGTTTTCTTCAAACAGCCCTCCTCCAAGTAAATAATGCGGTGGTTGAGCTTGCCGAAACCACCCGCAATATTTACAGATTTCGACAAGCTCAATGCCCGCAGTCCAGATTTTATTAGACATCCTTTTTTTTTGCAAAAAAAGAAAATTCTGTTATAATCGCATTTATGAAAAGAGAGATTAAACGTTTTTTTACAGAAGAACGCATTTTAGATTTGGGCGGATTTTTAATCCTTTCGGTGGCAGCCGTAATCAGCTTGATGGTAGAAGCTGAAACCAGAACTATTCTGCCCGCCCCGGAAATTACAATTCCTGTAATAAATTCACTTTGCGCTTTGGCAGCCCTTGTTCAGTTTTTCTTTCCAAATAAACATATTATTTCATATTCTGTAATGCTGATTCAAAGCGTTTCCACAATTCTTACAGGCTATGAAACTCTGGGAGTCTTTCTCTTCACCGCGCTTATAATCCTCATGTTCTGCAACAAGGATTTACGCAATCATTTTTATGCAAAGTTTATTCCCCTTTTAGCAGTATTGCTGCTCAGCCTTTTTGGTGTGCTGCCATTTGGCCTTTTCAGATTCATACTTGCCTTTGCGGAATCTGTTTTTTTTCTTTCATTTTACTTCTGCATTTATAAAAAACTGGAAAATCTGCTTTCTTCCATTGCACCGGCCTTTCGTTCTGCAGAAAAACTGAATATTTCCCTTCCAGAAGCAGGTCAGACAATTCTTCTTTCAGATTTAGGACTGAATGAACGCCAGCAGAATTTTATTTTTGACATTCTGAATTCAAACTCATCCTACAATGACTTGAGTCAGAAATACTATGTAAGCACTTCTACCGTAAAGAAAGAAATGGCCGATGCCTTCCGCCTTGTAGGAGTCAAAAATCTTGAAGAACTCCGTATTCTTTTACTGCAATACAGAGTCCGAAGATAAAAGATGATTTTTATGCCCTTATAAAACTTTAAGCCTGACTAAAAATACAGTGCAGCCAGCAGATAGACAAAAGCAGAATTCCAGTAAATGGCAACTTCGTTTGTACTGTAACTTGGTTCAGCATCTGCATAGCATTTAAGCGGCGGCAGATTGTTCAAATGACTCTTTGCGTAAGCGTCGTTCAAACCTTCACAAGGCCCTCCCGCCAGCATTCCAGGCATTACTTTTTTACTTGCCCCGCTAGGACGGTGATGAGGATTTACAGGACTCTTTGAACCTGAACCTGTTATATAACAGAAGTTCAGAGGATTACAACCCAGAATATATGAAATCTGACGCCTTGCAACGGTCTTATATTCTTCTTTTCCGCACAGGCGGTATGCCACCATCATAATGTGGGCTACATCGCAAACAGAACCGTTACTTCCCCAGCCAAAATGAGGAATATCAAGACCGAATACAGAAGCCCTGCTGAATTCCAGAGACTTTTCTGCCTGAAGAAGAAAATATTTTTTTAGTTCCTCTGCGAGCAAATCTCCAGACTGACCAAGTTCGCAAGCCGATTTTTTTACAAGTTCCAGGTTTTTCAAAAGGATTTCCGTTCCATAACCGGAAACACAGCCCCAGCCATAATGTTCAAACCAGCCCCGCCATGGCTCGCCTTCAATTCTGGGTTCTGCTTCCTTTTCATGACGGATTTTCAGCGCCTTTGCCAGATATTCTGACTTTCCTGTCCTGACAAAAAGTGCGCATAGGGCAAAATAACGTTCGTCGGAAACATCCCGGTCTCCGTAGCCGCCGGTTGTAATTTCAGGAGGATTTATATACAGCTCATCTTCATGAGTGTCAAGGTAAGATTGAGCCTTGAGCGCGGCGGCAAGGAGCCTTTCTGCAAAGGCCCCGTCCAAATCCATAAAATAGCCTGCCGCATAAGATAGAGTTCCCACAAAATCTGCAGTAGCCGCTGTAGAAACAGGAGACAATACAAGCTGGTCTTTTTCATCTTCAGGATTTATAAATGCACAGAAATGATAGCAGGAAATCTTATGATAAACGGCTCCGTCTTCCCTCTGCATCTGCAGCATCCATTCCAGCTCAAAACGAACTTCATCTAAAATATCAAATCTGTTAAATCTGGCAGCAGAAAAATCATAGGCCAGAAGCAAATCCATTACTGTTTTTGCTCCTGCTACCACATAGCGTCCGTAGTCTCCTGCATCATGCCAGCCGCCCTGAACATCTTTTTCTTCGTCACTTCCATAAACTACAGCCTTGCCTGTATGGCATATTCCCTGACCGCAGCGCGAAAGTTTAAAATAATTCAGTGTAGAAAAATATAAATCGTCATAAATATTATCTGAAATTTTAAATGGAAAACTTGTAACTGGAGCAGCCCCTGTGACGGCATTAGAAATGATAACATATTCAGTTCCGCTCTGGCCCGTAAAGTCAGAAAAATCTGCATAACAATAAGAATCTCCGGCAGCAGCGTCTTCTACAGATTTTTTCCAGTCTCCAGAAAAAAGACATTTTCCGCTGTTTTTTTCTACGAGTGAAAAAGTCTTTCCTGCTGCTTCAACTGAATCTGCCTGAATATAGGCAAATTTTGCTTCACCAGGAATATAGCCAATCTGATTTACAAGTATTAATGATTCATTATTTCTTTCCATGACTATAATATACAGTGAATCCCCTATGAAAAGTTGAATGAAAGTCTATAGTTCTTGGAAATTCAATTTATCAAATATAGATTAAAGAGCCTTTTCCAGCTCTTCTACAGGTTTGCCACAAAGCAGGTCAGCCAGAGGCAGGGATTTTTTATTAATAATAATTTTACTTCCGGCAAGTTCGGTCATGACTTTTTCACCATAAACCGCACCAATCATCTGAATGTATTCTTCGCTGGTCATCTTTTCATCATTAAAAACCGGAGCAAGCAGAATATCAAGAAAGGCTTTTATCTGTTCGTCTGCGGAATCATAAAAATATTTAAGACTTGTAGAATTGATGTTGATTGAAAGGGAACCTGTCCCAGTCTGTTCAGGAAGCAGACTTAAAAGACCGGAAGTAAAAAAGTAAGACTTGCAGCCTTCATCTTTCATGCTTAAAGAAAGTGACATTCCATTTGCTCTGACTTTTACATCAGAAAAGCCAGACTCTGCAAGCTGACTGGAAATTTCTGAGGCATCAAAAAGAAAATCTTCACCGCCAGTTGCGGCATTAATCAAATCTTTAAAGGCCTCTCCACATTCACCCTTAAAATTTATTTCAAGAAAAGGCTCTGCCCCTGTTTTTTTTAATTCCAGGGAAACCTGACTTTCGCAGGAAAGAAAAATCCCGGACAGAAAAGAAAAAATAAGAATAAAACCTGCCTGTATTTTTCTCTGCCCAAAATCATGTCTGAAAGAACGTCTGCTTTTCATATCATCATCATACTACAAAAATGATTTCATTCCCAGAGTAAGACGCACGCCGGTATAAAGCACAAAGCCCGCAGAAAATGAATCTACAAAAGAAAGTGCAGAATTATCAGGTTTGTTGAAAACTGTATAGCTGACATCCTGAACAAACTGAAGTTTTGCATCTGCTATATTTATGGAAGGAGTTGAAAAAGAAACTCCAAGTATTCCCGGGAAAATTGAAGGCTTTAACTCTGCGCCTGTATCTACCTGAGTGGCATTTCCAAAAGAAAAAACAGGGCCCACGTAGAAGCGCACATAATCGTTAAGGGTTGCACTTAAAAGAAGGGGCATCTGAAAAATTCCAAGACCATAATTAAAACGAAGGGCAAAGCCAAAGCCCGGTTCCAGCACCCATTTTGCATAACGCACATTGCTCTGAAAATCTACCCCGCGGAACTGCAGCATAAACTGCTTTGGAGAAATCAGAGACCAGTCGCAGAAAAGAGAAGCATCAAAAACAAGACCTTCTAAAAATCCGCCATCATTAGAATTATCATAAAAAGAACTGCCGGTTTTTGCGGCATTACCAGAAGATGTATTTTTGCCGGTCTCTTTTGAATCAAGAACTACTACTTCCTCTTCAATTACTTCATCAGATTTTGAAGAATCTTCCGGTGCGTTTCCGCCTCGTATAAACTGCCCGGTTGCCACATATTTTGGCTTCCAGTAAGGCTGATTCAAAGAAGAAATAATTACGCCGGTATTCGGGCCATCACTGATTGCAGAAATAAACTGTCCGTTTCCGATATAAACACCTACATGGGTTATTGGAGCTGAATTATTTGTCTTAAAGAAAACCAAATCACCCACTTCTCTCTTACTGTCTGGAACCACGCGGCAATAACTGTAAAGGGCACGTGAAGTTCTAGGCAGCTGCATTCCCAGTGCCTCTCTTGCAACAAAGTAGATAAGTCCTGAACAGTCAAAGGTATCCGGGCCGGTGGCTCCCAGAACATAAGGGCTTCCCACATATTTTTTTGTTTCTGCCACAAACTTTTCCCGGGCAACCTGCGCTTCTGCAGGGCTCATATCTGCCGCACAAAGCTTAAAACAGCAGCAGGTAAACAAAAGCATAAGGGCAAAAAGAATTCGTTTTGGAAGAGAATCAAAAAGTGTTTTCAGCTTCATAAAAGGTTACCTCGAAATGGACTTGTAATAGGCCCTGATTTCTGCTGCAAAGTTTTTCATGCCTTCTGAATTTCTCTGATAAACTGCAAGTGAAATATCCGGCAAGGCACCGTATTTGCAGGATGCAGCCCAGAAACGGACATCATCAGCCTGTCTGTCATAAGATTCAGCCCTATACTGGGTAGGCCCAAGTTTTGAAAGCATAGAAAGCCTGCCCTGAACTTCTTCCATAGTAAAAGGCTTTATTAAATCATCATTATTCAGATTATTTGAAAGCTGCAGACAGACAACTGCAGGACTGATAACTCCATGGTTCCGGCTATAATCTGCAGGAACACGCATGGATTCATAATCCTTTATAATTGAATAAGGAATAGTTCTGTGTTCTGTAAGAGAATCAAAAAGCACTGCAATCTGCTTATCTTCCATAAAATATAAAATATCGTTGCGGGTAGCAATATACCACAAAGGATGCACCAGACCTTCATCTGCCCACTGCTTTAACATTTCCAGAACAGATTTAAGGGTCAGTTTTCCTTCTTCCACACTGCCAAGTTCAACTTCCAGAATATCTTCCAGCTTATCAGATTCTTTAAGGGAATCAATAAATTTCTGGTAAGATTCAAGTCCGCCCCGGGCTTCTATAATAGTGCCTAAAAGGGAAAGAAGGGTACGGTCATTTGAGCCTTCACATATAAATGGAGTAAATACGTGTTTTGACGCTTCTTTTAGATAGGCAGTCAAATCATCCCAAGTTTCAGGAAAATCCAGCTGATAATTCTGACTTACAGGAGAATAAAAAGCCATTTCATAGTGGTCAAGCATAATAGGATATTGCTTTTTATTTCTAAGGGAAGTAGGAACTGTCTGAAGAAACTTTCCCGGAATATCTTCAGAAAATTTTCCAAGAGTATCTGAAATTTCACCACTCCATGTGAATAATAAATCAAATTTTTCAGAAACAACGCCAAGATCTATATCATCTTTATTCAGATATGAATAATTAATCTTTATACCATCAATTTCAGGAATTTCTTTTTCTATAATTTCACTTAGTTCCTGAGAAATTCCGCAGAAAGCAATTCTCACAGAGCGATCATTTTCTTTTTTACGCAAATATAAAATGACAGAAATAACAGTAATCAACAGAACTGCCGCTATAAAAGCAATAATAAGATTTCTTCTTGTTTTTTTGGATAAGTTTTTTTTGTTTTTTGAAGTCATATAAAAATTATCGGATTCAGAAAAGAAAATCTAAAGAGTGCAGGCTTTTGGAAAGCAGGCACTCTTTAGGAAAATTATAAATCATTATTTGCCAAAAATATCAAAATATCCAGCAACAAATACTAAAAGAATGATTAATGGAGCAATATAGCGCAAATAAAAGCGTACTGCCTTATTCTTAGGGAATTTAATTCCGTCTCCAGAATCAGATTCTTCTATAAATTTGTCCCAACCCCAGCCTTTTTTCCAGGTACAGAAGAGGAGGAAAATGAGCGAGCCTAGCGGCAAAAGGTTCTGGCTTACAAGGAAGTCTTCCAGAGCATCAATTGAAGCAATGTGGGCACCAAAGTGAACTCCAGACCACACGTTCATTCCCAAAGCAGCAGGTGTTGAAAGAATCAGGATTGCACAGAAGTTGATTAAAACTGATTTTGTCCGTGACCAGCCAAAACGATCCATTGGGAAAGCAACGATATTTTCAAATACAGCAATTACTGTAGAAAGGGCTGCAAAAGACATAAAGAGGAAGAAGAAGGCTCCCACCAGACGACCGGCAACAGGCCCCATTGCATTGAAAACATTTGGAAGTGAAACAAATGCAAGACCGGGACCGGCAGAAGCTTCTACATTAAATGCGGCACAAGCCGGGAAAATAATAAGTCCGGCACATACGGCAACAAAAGTATCAAGACCGATTACACGAATGGCTTCACCTGTAAGAGAATGCTCTTTTCCAATGTATGAACCAAAAATTTCCATTGAACCGATTCCAAGGCTCAGGGTAAAGAAGGCCTGTCCCATTGCGGCGTAAATTGTATCCCAAAGGCCGTGTTCACCGCTTACAAGGTTCTTAAAATCAGGTTTAAGATAGAAGGCATAACCTTCACCTGAACCCGGCAGGAAGGCAACATAAATTGCAAGACCTACCATAATTATAAAAAGAGCAGACATCATGATTTTTGTAATGCGTTCTACACCTTTCTGCAAGCCAAGGAAGCAGGCAGTAAATCCCAGAATGATTACAACAACCATCCAGATTAAAAGTGATGATGGAGTACCAACTGTAGCACCAAATGCGGCGCCTACATCTTCAGGGGATAATCCAACAAACTTTCCGCCAAGCATTTCAAAGAAATATTTAAGGAACCATCCAGAAACTACAGTGTAAAACATCATTAACAGGTAGTTTCCTGCAACTGCAAATCCGCTGTACCAGTGCCATTTTGTTCCTTCCGGTTCAAGGGCACGGAAAGCGGCAGACATACTTTTATGAGATGCACGTCCAACGGCAAATTCACATACCATAACCGGCAGACCAAGAATCACAAGGAAGACCAGATAAATCAGAACAAAGGCTGCTCCACCGTATTTTCCTGTAATGTATGGAAAGCGCCATACATTTCCCAAACCAATTGCACATCCAGCAGAAAGCAGAAGAAAGCCCAATCTGCTGCCCAAAGTCTCTCTTTTTTCTTCCATTTTTTTTATCCTTTTTATTTAGTTTTTTTTGAATTTACTAGTTATTATCGGTAGAAACAAGGGTTTTCTATTTAATTACTTTATGATTCTGCGAAATTTTTTACATAAATTTCAGAAAGGATTGAGCGGGTTTCCCTAATCATCTGGATAAGCTCTGCATTCTGCTGCACGGTCTGAGCTTCTTCCAGAATCTGCTGACCTGCGCCTTCTGCGGTAAACTTTTTTACACCGATTAAAAATTTAAGGCGGAAGATAAGCTGAACTTCTGACTGGGAATAAAGGCGGCGTCCGCTTAAATCTTTTTGTGGAGTAAAGCCCGGCACTACAGATTCCCAATAACGGAGAATGTGGGCTTTTACGCCGGTGAGCTGTTCAACCTGTCCGATTGTATAAGTCATCACTTCCCCCTAAACTAGCGTTCGCGCTGCTCCCACTTCTGGCGGCTGCCCTTCATTTCCAGCTGAACTGGAATCTGGTCAAAGCCCAGGTCTTCGCGGATGCGGTTTTTAAGATAGGTGATGTAAGTTTCTGGCACAACTTCCGGGCGGGTTGCAAAAATCATAAAGTTTACAGGATTTGTGCTGGTCTGCGTCATATAGCGGATTTTAAAATGCGCTGTCTTACTTGCTGGTGGCGGATAACGGTCCAGCCAGTCCTGCAGGGCATTATTTAAAGCAGAAGTTTCAATTTTGCGGGTAAGCTGCCCGTAAAGAGTAATGGCCATATTCAGCAGGTCTTTTATTCCTTTTCCGTTAAGGGCAGAAAGCGGCAGAATCGGGGCAAAATCCATGTGGGCAAACATTATATTCATCCAGTTGCGAACATCCTTTACAGCCTTATTGGTCTGAGCATCTTCAGGACGCAAATCCCACTTATTCAGAACAAAGATAATTCCACGACCTTTTTCAAAAGCCAGTGAACAGATTTTTTTATCCTGTTCAGCAAGTCCTTCTACAGCGTCTATCATAAGGAAGACGACATCACATTCGTCCAGAGTTTTTATCGCCCTGTTTACAGAGTAATATTCTACATCATCATGAACCTTGGCCTTGCGGCGGATTCCTGCAGTGTCCAGCACCTTAAAGGCACGGCCCGCATATTCAAAAGAGCCTTCTACAACGTCGCGGGTGGTTCCTGCATAATCGCAGACAATAGAATTTTCAGAATGAGTAAGACGATTACTCAAGGTTGATTTTCCAGTATTCGGTTTTCCCAAAATTGCAATTTTTATAGGACGGTCGGAAGAAACAAGCTTTACTTGTGAAAAATCACAGCGGGAAGAAATTGTCTGGGCTAAATCTGAAATATTATCGCCATGAGAAGCAGAAATTAAAAAGAGTTCATCAAAACCATATTTTGCATAGTTCCAGGCCTCGGCTTCGTTACGGCCACCTTCGGTTTTATTTACTGCAGCAATAAGTTTGTGCCAGTAAGGACGCATTTTCATAATAAATTCTTCGTCCTCACCAGTAATTACTCCGGCTTCCAGAAGAAGGATTACCACATCAGCACGTTCAATCATATCAAGAGAACGCTCTACAACATAGTCATCCAGTTCTGCCTCTTTTGTACCGATATCGCGGGTAAGCTTGTATCCGCCGGTATCTACAAGGTGAACCGGCTTTCCATTTATGATTGCGGTTGATTCAACAGGGTCGCGGGTTACACCAGGCTGATCGTTTACAATG
Organism: Treponema sp.; assembly: GCA_017470605.1. Lineage (GTDB taxonomy): Bacteria > Spirochaetota > Spirochaetia > Treponematales > Treponemataceae > Treponema_D. Next base: position 25,029 of record JAFUYH010000032.1, on the reverse strand, counting down.
GCAACCCGGTGATGCAAAAATCGGTTAAAAAGAGTAGATTTTCCAACATTAGGGCGGCCGGCAATTACAACAAGGGGCAGTCCTTCATATTCCAGGTCTTCGGCATCCACTCCGGCCGGAACATGAACAGTGCCGTCATCGTCCAGATAGGGGGCGTCCGAAACGGCAGAAGACTCTCCGCTCACCGGGTTTACCAGAAAATCCGGCTGCTCTTCTAAAGGTAAGTCTTCATTCACTATTTCTTTTGGTTTTGAAAAATCTGGTTTCTGTTTCTTGTTCTTAGCCATTATAAAATCCTACTGAGCGGAAATAAAGTTCCCAACATTATAATTATACCAAGACAGGAAAAAGTGGGCAACTGTATTGTTTCAGGGCAAACGCATTATAAAAAAGCCGCGGCTGTAAAAAGTGCTACCACTGCACGTTCTTGCAAACCGCATGGTATAAGCCGTATAGGAAAATGATTAAAAAGGCTTCGCCTCGGCTTATAAATGCGTTTGCAATCCCGTTCCGTTCCCGCACTTTTTACAGAACAAGCGTTATATAATGCGTCTGCCCTGTAAAATCCACAGAAATTCTGCAGCTGCTTGTTTAGTAAAATTCTTTTCACAAATAATGTAAATTTATTTTGACTTAACGATAAACTCATGCTATATTTTAGCCATGAATGAAACATTAAGAGCCTTAAGGGAACAGAATAATTATTCACAGGCGGCAGTTGCCTCTTATCTTGGAATTTCAAGACAGATGTATATTAAATACGAAAACGGAGATGCCGCACCTCCTGTAAAAATTGTAACGGAACTTTCAAATTTTTACAGAGTTCCTTACGAAGTTATTCTGGACGATAAATTAAAACCGCAGGAAATAAAAGAAATACCGAACCGCGCAATTTACAGAATTACAGAACCGGAACCTTTGGAATGTCATGATTCGGGGGCTTTGTACGCACCTATTCAAGATGAATCATCTTTCTATCTAAAATCGATTCTGGAAATGTTACCAAAATTAGTTTACAAGGAGCAGTTAAAAGTGTTGGAAAAAATCTCTGGAATGGTCCAAAAAGCTACGGAAGAGAGGCTAAAGCCTAAGAAGGAAAGTTCATTCTACGAACGACTCACAGATTTGAACAATAAATATCATCCTAAATCAAATGGAAGAGGCTGGACAAGGGAGGAATTATATGAAAGATAATAAAAATATTACAGCCTATACAGAAAAAGGAAAAGTTTTCTTTGACTCCAATATTCTGGTTTATTCTGTTGATGAAAGCAACCCTAAGAAAAGAGAGATTGCAGGCGAACTATTGGCAAAAGCAGCCAATGCTAAAACTGGCGTAATTTCTACGCAAAGCCTACAGGAATTTTTTAATGTTGCAGTAAAGAAACTTAATCTTTCTAAGCAGGCCGCAAAGGAATATGTAGAATTATTTTCTAAACAGTTCCCCGTTACAAAAGTTTCCGTTCCCCTGATAATGGACGCAATTGACATCAGCATAAAGAATGACCTGTCTTTCTGGGATTCGCTCATTATTTCGGCGGCCACAGATACAGGCTGCGTTCTTGTCTATTCGGAAGACATGAACAGCGGGCAGATTATCAGCGGAGCTAAAATTCTAAATCCTTTTGCAGAAACAGCGGCCTGAATCACAGTTCATTCAGATGCTTGCTTGAAATTGCTTCCAGTTCGGCAAGGGTAAAGCGTGACAAAAGCTCTTTTGTGCTGGAAATCATTTTTGGACTCATGGAAAGATGACGGATTCCCATACCGGCAAGAACCATAACACTGTCCTGGCGGCCTGCCATTTCACCGCAGACGCTTAAAGGAATGTTTGCATCCGAAGCACTTTGAATTGTCATCTGAATCAGGCGGAGTACGGAAAGGCTGAATTCATCATACAAAGGAGAAACATGAGGATTTTCGCGGTCAACTGCAAGCGTATACTGGGTAAGGTCATTGGTTCCCAGACTAAAAAAGTCGCTTACGTGGGTAAGACAGTCAGAAATAATTGCGGCGGCGGCAGTTTCAATCATAATTCCTACAGGAATATCTGCCTTATAAGGAATGCCTTCGTAATCCAGTTCTGCCTTTACTTCCTTAATCAGCTGCTGACAGCCCTTAACCTGTTCCACCGTAGAAATAAGCGGGAACATAATCTGCAGATTGCCGTAAACGCTGGCACGATAAAGAGCTCGCAACTGGGTCTTAAGCACATTTGGATAACTCAGACTCAGGCGAACGGCACGCAAGCCCATAAGAGGATTTTTTTCTTCTATGACAGGAATATCAACAGAATTAATAAGTTTATCACCACCAGCATCCAGAGTTCTGATTGTAACAGGCTTATCACCCATAATCTGCAGAACCTGCCTGTAGGCTTCAAACTGAGTCTGCTCATTAAAAGAACGGGCAGCAGCATTCAAAGAAACACCGCTCTGCGACATATAAAAGAATTCCGTTCTAAAAAGCCCGATTCCGTCTGCACCTTCTGCAACAGCCGCTTCTGCTTCTTCCGGAGTTCCAATATTCGCATAAAGCTTAAATTCAACACCGTCTTTTGTAAGGGCAGGCTTCCCCAAAAAAGAACGCAGACTTATCTTGCGTTTCTGCTCCGCCAGAATCTTAGACTTATATTCGCCGATTGTGTTCCTATCCGGATTTACAAGAATTTCCGCAGTCTTGCCGTCCACAATAACAGTTTCGCCGTTGTGAACTTTCTTACTGATGTTTTCAAGACCAACAACGGTAGGAATTCCGTAGTTGCGGGCAAGAATAACCACATGGGAAGAAACACCGCCTTCTGTAAGGGCAAGTCCTGCAATTTTTCTTTTTGAAAGGATGATTGTATCTGCCGAACTTAGAGAATTTGCAAGAATTACAGAGCCGTCTGGAACCCGATTAATGTCAAAAGGATGAATATCAAGCATTTCGTCCAGAACACGGCCAAAAATATCAGTAATATCCTGAGCGCGTTCAGAAAGATAATAGTTTCCTGCCTGACGCAAGCGGGAAGCATATTCTTCCGCCTTCATTTCAACAGTATATTCAATATTAAAAAGTTCTTCTTCGTAAAAATCCTTTACTTCTTTTGTAAAAACAGGGTCGCCCAGCATAAGGATATAAGTTTCAAAAACTTCGCGCTGAGCCTTATCGCGTTCATCAGTTTTGGAAAGAGTTTCCAGATGTTCGGAAAGCTCCATTGTAACAGTCTGAACAGCTTCCTGAAAATGCTGCCAGCCCTTGTGAACTTCATCAATCTTAATGCGATGCTGTGGAATCGCCCTTTTTACCGGTTCAGGAATTACAAATGCAGTTCCAATACCAATTCCGTCTGCTGCGGGAATACCAAGAAAAACTTCCATATTGTAGAATTATAATCTATTTTTTATTATATTTAAAGTCATGGAAGTAGTACCAATTTTTCAGCTGCCTTTCAAAGCAGCCTTTTTGATTTTCATCATGTTCAGTTTTTTCGGATGGTGTTCAGAAGTCCTTTATGTTGGGATTTTTTTTGAACACAAATTTGTAAACCGAGGATTTTTACACGGACCACTCTGCCCGGTATACGGTTTTGGCGGAGTTGTAATCCTTTTATTACCAAAAGAACTTTATTCCACCTGGATTCCACTTTTCTTTGCTTCAATGATTCTCTGCACAATTGTAGAATATTTTGTAAGCTGGATTATGGAAAAAACCTTTCATACCCGCTGGTGGGACTATTCACACTACAAACTGAATATAAACGGCCGTGTCTGCGCCCTGAATTCAGTCCTTTTTGGATTTATGGGCATGGGAATAATCCGCTTTGTCTATCCTCAGATTATAAGACTTTTAAACTGGATGGGTGATTTTGTGATTACGATTTCTGCAGATGTAATTGCCATTGCCCTTACTGCTGACATCATAATTACAGTAAGAAGACTTGTGGACTTCAATACTACAATGGAAAAAATCAAGAATTTTGGAGACAGCCTGCGAGACCATTACGGACACGAAGAATGGTTCAAGGGAACTTCTGCTTACGAAATGGCAGAATCTGTAAAAGCCCATGCAGAACTTGAACGCGAAAAAATCAGCAGGAATATTCTTGAAAAAATTGAAAACCTGCAGGCTAAACGACAGCATAACATAGAAAGCTTTATGAATCGATTCCCAACAATGAAGAGTATTCACTACACAAATGAGCTTGAAGAAATCAGAAAGAGGATGAAAAAACGCCTTGCAGCCAAAAAGGTAAAATAATCATGAAGACTGAATCTCTTGTACCATTGTTTGAAAGCCAGAAAGTGCCTCAGGATGCCAGAAAGATAATAGAAACTTTTGATGACATTCTGCAGAACGTGCACCCGCTGAACAGCCGCCAGCTGCAGCAACTGCCAGATAATATCCGCACACTTTCTCACCAGCTCACAGACGACAGGGCTTCCAGACGGCTTGGCTACATGAATGATACAATCCAGCTGATTTCTTATGTCCGCTATTATACATGGTGGAATTTAGTGCGCCTTACCCGCCTGTTCAGCAATCTTCCAGAGGAATCTTTTCCGTCTTCTGCGGCAACCTGCCTGGATCTTGGAACAGGCCCCCTTACCGTAATAGCAGCCCTCTGGCTTGCCCGCCCTGAACTGCGCAAACTACCCCTTTCCTGGTACTGCCTTGACGTATCTGCAAACAGCATGATTTTAGGGGAAGACATCTACCTTTCTATCGTTGCAAAAACCGGCGGCGAGGCCTGGAAAATTACAAGGGTAAAGGGAAGTTTTGGGACCGGCATCCGACAGAAGGCAGATTTTATTACCTGCGCAAACATGTTCAACGAATTGGATCAAAACAGCGATATGCCGCCAGAATTCCGTGTAAAAAAATATTTTTCCCAACTGAACAGCTACGGTTCAGAAAATGCCCGCTACCTTCTTATTGAACCGGGGGTTCCAAAGGCATCCCGAACTCTATCCCTGCTCAGGGAGCGCTTTATAAAGTCCGGCAGCATGATTGCATCTCCATGCCCCCACCACCTTGAATGTCCCATGAACGGCTTTAAGGCCTACACAGGCAGCAAGCACAAATGGTGCAACTTTGCCTTTAGCACAGAAGACGCCCCTTCCCGCCTGCAGAAACTTTCTGAGCGGGCAAAACTCCCAAAAGAAAGGGCTACTCTTTCTTTCATTTCTGTCATTCCAACAAACAGCACTCCAAAAGAGTCCTTGCAAAAGGATTTCTCAGTCCGAATTACATCAGACAAAATCCGTCTGCCAAATTATATGTGCGGTTATTACGGATGCTCAGAACAAGGCCTTGTTTTAGTCACCCTCCCGGACGAAAACAACACCCGCCTTCAAAAAGCGCCTTTCCGCCCTCAGTCAGGAGACCTGATTCTCTTTGCCACTACCGCTACGGAAACTGCAAAGCCGCTCAGGCCATCCAAGGCTGACACCGCCCTCAGCCCCGCTAATGCAAGCCCCGCCCGCAACCGCAAGAATTCCGGGAAACCAAATAACCTGAATACAAAAAAAAGGCCGGACTTCCCAGCCGCCCAAAAGCGCGACGAAAAATCCGGTGCCTTAATTATTGAACTTTAATGTTCTGGCGGAAAGACCGCCAGAGTAAAGTCTTACTTACTTGTAAAGTATCCTACACAGGCAACTACCCAGCCAACAATTACAAGGTAGAAACCTACAGTTGCATGTTTTAGAAGTCCCTTTCCAATTGCCTTGTAGATACCGCCATTTGTAAGGAAGCCTACAACAAGGATAACACCACCAACAATGCTGGCAAGCAGGAAAATCAACTTAAGTCCTTTAAGCTGAGGAACAAACTGAGCAACTACACCTGCAACAGCACCAACAAAAATCAAGAGAGCACCGATAGCAACAAAGCCACCTTTGTCAATGTTTTTGATGAACTCAAATCCATTTGCAGATGAACCGAACAGCCCCTTAAACATCGGGCAGCAGAATCCGATTACAGTAAGAGCCATACCGCAGCAATAAAGCCAGCTCATAATATTTACTTTCTTTCCCATTTTTTACTCCTTTTCAGAAAAATAAAGTATTAATTTATTGTAACACAAGTTCTTAAAAAATCACACAAAAATCTGTGCAAAATCGCGGCAAAGCATCTGTGCGGCACGGCGGCCGGAATCTACGGCAATCGGAAGTCCGCCCGGCATAAAACTGCGCTGGCCGGCAAAATAAAGTCCGCTGATTCCAGGAACATCCTGAGGATAATTAAACTGCTTTCCGCCTTTTTCCCAAACGCTCATCCAGCTGCCTTTATAAGTGCCGCAATAACGTTCATAAGTACATGGAGTTGCAACATCAATTACTTCGATATTGCCTTTGATTTCAGGTATGAATTTTTCAAGTTCTGCAATAAAGAGTTTTGCAAGTTCATCTTTTTTCTGACGGTAAGTGCCGTCTTCTTTTGCAGCCTTCCAGAAATCATAAGAATCTCCAATCAAAAGACTGGTTATTGCAGTACAGCCTTCCGGCGCATGAGCCTTATATTTAGAATAATTGTTGATTCTTATTTCCGTTACTGTAAGTCCGCCATATTCAAAGGGTTTTTCCAGAGGGAAAACACAGCAGTATGGCAGATATGAAAGGTCTTTTTTTACACCAAGGCAGATGAACATATTCTGTTCGCCTACAACATTTTCGCGCATTGTATCTATCCAGGAACAATGTAAAGGAGGGTCAAATAAAGCATCAACTGCAACTCTGGCATCCTGAGTAACAATTACGGCATCAGCTTCAATAAAGCCGTCTTTTGTCTGAACACCCTTAGTCTTACCGTCCTCAACAATCACGCGTTCTACCTTAGTACGATACTGAATTTTTCCGCCCAGGTCTTCAAAAGTCTTTTCCATGTTTTTTGCCATTCTTACTGAACCGCCATCCGGGTAGCCGCAGTCTCCGCTGGCAAAAGAACCAAGTGTATATACAAAAGAAAGTGCATTATAACGATAGCCGATTACGGCCTTAAGCAGATGCTGAATGTCCTTATTCTTAAACTGTTCAACATATTCTTCATAACTCTGCTTTACAAGACGAGGAACTTTCATTACTGCAGGGAGCATTTTCATCAGCTGCCAGAGATTCTGGCGGGATGGAGTTTTGCAGGCACAGCCCCGAACATCAAAAACAGGCATATAAAAACGCGAAAAGGCCTTTACATCCCGGTAAAGCCGGTTAATCATCTTTTTGTCTTCTGGGGCAAATGCCAGAAGTTCACGCTTCATGTCATCAACATTGCGGTGGAGAGAAACTCTTTTTTCTCCGTCTATAACTGTATAAAGAGGGTCTCGGTTTTCTATAGGATTGTTTTCCTGCAGGGCACCTACGGTTTTCCAGACTTTGTTCAGCGGAAGAGCGGGGTGCGAGCCGGTAAGCCAGTGCATTCCGCCTTCAAAAAAATACCCCTTGCGGCTCCAGGCCGTAGAAAGCCCTCCAAAAGTATTGTGCTGTTCCAGAACAGTTACATCAAATCCAGAACGAACCGCATAAATTGCAGCAGATAATCCTGAAATTCCAGCTCCAACAACAAGAACCTTTTTCATTTCCGCTTTCATTTTATCCCCCATTAATTCCGCAAAAGGCTAATAATTACTCTCCGGAAGGTTTAACAGTAGAAAAAATTAATCCATACAATGTAAGCCCTGCAGTAATGAAACTGAATATAGAAGTCAGCAATGGTATTAACCAACCGCTATTAGGCGAATTCCTTGACGCATAAATCACCGCTTCTGGAGGAATTACATCCTTTTTAGAAATTTTCTTACCGTTCTTATCTGTGATTTTTACAATTTTGAATAAAGACTGGTCATAGTCAAAACCCATTGCAAGATTTACATAATATGCCCATGTTCTATCAGGCTGATAGGCATAGTGTCCTGGAGAAGAAACACCGCCTGTTACAGTAACAAAATACTGGATATAAGGAATTACAAGCCTGTCATTAGGCTGCAGAAGAATGTCTTCACTGTCTTTAGTATTTTCTGTTGGATGCATTACGGAATCCAAATCAATATAAATCTTTTCTTCCGTGATTTTTCCATTATCTTCAATTTTCGTACGGATGATACAGGCATTTTTCAAATCTGAAGAATTCAAAATCATGAGTGGATTTGCGGTAAGAAGTCCGCGACAGCTCATGTCCTTGCTGTAAGGAATAACAAGTCTTGCAGAAGCAGCAGGCCCCGAAGTAATTGCCCCAGGCAACTCTACAGCATCAGCAAGACCGTCATCATCTGCATCTATTTTTATAAGGTCTCCGTTTTCGTAATCATAATATTTACTTACAGCCCCTTCCACATAAATTACAGAAGCCGTATCTTTAAGTGAAGCAACATAAATTCTGTCATAGCAGGCAAGAGGAGTTGTTCCATGCAAATCACTTTCTTTTAATGATGAAGTAACATACATAGTCTGTCCGCCAACAAATCTTGAAAGAGTGATTTTATCTTTATTTGCATAAGGATTAAAGCCGTCACCGTAATCAAAAATAAGTTCGCGCAATTCTTCACCAGGTTCCAGCTCGTATTCGCCTTCTTTCATAACTGCACCGCTAAGCCATATCTTGCGGTCTACTTTCTCTACAATAATTGTATCACCGGGACGCAGGTATGGATCCTGAAAGAAGTCTCCATAGCGGGAAGCCTTGTAAAGGTCATAACGTTTTTCTGTGCCATCTGCAGAAATAATCTTTACAAAGCGTCTTGAAGAATAATCTGTATAAAAACTTGAAAGGAGGGAAGAAACATGAGCAAGAGCCCAGGTATCTACTGTTTTAGCAGCTCTTACTTCACCCTTTACATAAACATGGAACTGTGCAGGATTTGAAAGAAAAAACTGAACGCCACCTGTAGGATAGTTATTAACAATCAGGGCTTCAACCTTACTTTTAAATTCCTGAATTGTAAGCCCCCTTGCATTAATTATACCAAGATTTGCAATTCTTACTCGGTAGGTAGAGTCTACAGTTATAGAAAAAGAGCCACCATTGTATACCAGAGAATAAATATCACCGGCTGTTACAATATATTCATTAGTTGCCATTGCAACCTGGGCCTGTTTTATATTTTCTGTCGAAGTAAAATTTGAATCAGAAGTAGTAGCAAAAGTCTGAGAAATTATTATAGAAAATAAAGCACAAATTACTGAAAGTCGTTTTAAGTTCTTCTTCATTATTTATTTCCTTTTTTATTCGGATGAAGTTTATTCATGGCATCCGGGTCTTTTTTTATGTTTTCAATAGCATTAAGCATGAAGGCAAGGAAAACAGAAATAAAGAAAGCAGCAAAAGTTACTATAATACAGAGTTTTCCGCGGCTTGGACCAGACTTCATATCCGGAACAGCAGCTCTTTCCAGAATCTGGAATGTTGGAGCTTCTGTTGCCATCTTTACTTTAAGAAGTTCAAGCTGAGAACGGAGCTGCTTGTAAACTTCCTGCTGGGCAGAAAGTTCAAGTTCTATTCTTTTCTGTTCAATAGTTGTTTCTTTTGTCCACAAAGCCCTTCCCTGAGCAACTCTATCCTGCAGGTCAGATAATTCTCTTGTAAGTTTTAAGATTTCACTCCATGAAGAATCAATGTTTTTTTCCAGATTGTCTTTTGAAATCTTATTATTATCTACACCAAGTTCATCAAGCTTAGCAGAAATCCAGTCTACAACAAAGTTTACAACATCAACAGCAAATTCCGGGTCAATGTCTTCAAATGAAACAGTAAGAACTCCACTGGAAGAATCGTATTCTGTAGAAACCTGTTTTGCAAGCTGTGTTCTTGTATTAGTAACAGGAGACTTTTCAAATTCAAATTTTTCGTAAAGATTAAATTTTTCTGCAATAGCATCGTAAAAAGGATTTGATTTTGTAAGATAGAGAATCAGGGAACTGGTAGAAGATGAACCGGACCCCATATTTACTCCCATTAAAGATGCAAGAGCAGTTGCAGAACCGGAAATATTAAGTCCGGAACTGCTGTCTGAATCTGTAATGAGCATATTTGCAGAAACTTTATATGAATTAGGCAGATAAGATTTTTCTGGAGGAAGTTTTAATGAAATGACAGAATAAACTAAAATAAAGAGCATGGCGGCTCCCGTAATTCCAATAATCAGCCATTTTCTGCGCAGCAAAACTGCAAATAAATCCAATAAAGATATTTCATCGTTTTCAGAACTTGTTTCCAACTCTTCTGACATAGTGACTCCAAATTACAGTAATAATAAATATTAACACACAATATCATTTGAAATCAAGACATCTTTGTGATACTATCTACAGTTATGGATATGATACTGTTTATAGGATTATCGTTAGTACTGTCTGTTATTTCTATGCCTGTCATAATAGGAATCTGCAAAAAGTTTGGACTTTACGACTATCATGACGAAAGAAAGATTCATTCTGGCGATATTCCAAGACTTGGCGGAGTAGGCATCGTTTTTTCATTTGTCGTTTCAATTCTTATTTTTCTGATTACACGTGATTCTCTGAATACAATTGACAACCTTCCGGTTCTTATTGCAGCAGGAATCATTTTTGTATTTGCCATTGTAGATGACATTCTGAATCTGCCTGCTTTAGTAAAACTGATTGTTCAGCTGGTTGCAGTAAGCATCGTAACTTTTAACGGCTACCATTTTACCCAGATTTTTGGATGGCATCTTCCAAATGCTTTTGCAATTATCCTGACCTTTGGCTGGATTCTGGGTGTTACAAATGCCTACAATCTTATAGACGGTCTGGATGGTCTGTGCGGAAGCCTTTCCATAACAGCCTTAACCACAATGGGAATTCTATATCAGCTTTCAGGTAACAGCGAATCTGCAATCTGCTTTATTCTTGCGGCTGCAATATTCGGATTTCTGTGCTTTAACTGGCCGCCTGCAAAAATCTTTATGGGCGACAACGGCTCTCAATTTCTGGGCTTTATGATTGCAACACTCCCTCTGTATTCAACAGGAGATATATTTGAATACAACAAGTTCCTTATTATGCTTGTCCTTACTTCGTTTGCCGTATTTGATACTATTGCCGCAATCTGGAGACGAACCCGCGACAAAAAGCCTATTATGGCAGGAGATAAATCACATCTGCACCATAAGCTTTTAATTATGGGCTATTCAAAAAAATCTGCCCTCTACCTTATTGTATTCCTGCAGGTTCTGCTTTGCATTTCTGTAATTGTTTCTTATTATCTGGGAACTAATAAAGGAATGGCTCTGCTTTTGGAATCATTTGCATTTATGGTTCTCTTCTTCAGCATTATTCATTACACAAACCTTAAGGTTACAAAACAAAAGCAGGAAAAAGAACAGGAAGAAAATAACTAAACGAATATTTCATCCTTATGGATTATTCCAAGGCTGTGAATACTTTCTAAAAGAGGAAGATTTTCACAGCCATTTTTTTTCATGTAATCAGACAGGTCTATCGTAAAACGGTTCATGGAAAAATGCTGGAATACATAAACCCTCTCCCAGTATTTACTGAAATCATTTTCTACATAAAAGGCTTTTAATTCATCCCGATACTGCTCAAATATTCCTTTTTTCTTAAGTTCAGAATAACCTACAAGCCATAATTCAGGCATAATTCCATCTTCACCAGCAGCCCTGCATAATTCAGAATGAAGTCTGGCAGTTTCGCGTGCACACCAGGTCTGACTTTCTTCCAGTAATTCTGCCATTTTCTGCCCGCCCTGCTTTACCATAAAGCGAAGCTGAGCAGTTTTTGCACTATGCACAGGCGTTTTATTCAAAATAATTACGTTTTTGCGAAAATCCACACCAAGCGCAGGATTTCTCCTGAAGTAACCTTCCGCGATCCGCCCTGCCTGCCCTACCAGATAACGGTTATTACAAGCCAGCTGCTCTTCTTTTCCGGGGTTGTCGCCAATAACAATCAGCTTTATATCATCATCTTTCGTAATATCATCAAGAGCCCTGTTATATACGACCGGCGTTTCAAAAGAATAGGCAGGAGTTTTTTCTGCTTCTGCCGCCTTTTTTTGAAGGCCCTGCAAATCCGGAAAAGATTCTGCCCATTCAGCAATTTTTGCCGCATACAAAGCCTTGAAGTCACAAAAAATCTTCCATTGAGAATCTGTCATTTTTCCTCCTGGTAGGGAACTGTCCGATAAGTTTTAAAAATGTCATTTTACCGTCAGACACAGGTGATAGAACGGCAGCATTTCACGTCAAAATCCGTTAAAAAATCATTAATCTATTACCCGATACTTCCGATATAATATAAGTATTGAATAATAATTTCCACAGGGGGATTGGGGAATATGAAAAAATTAATTTCACTCGCTTTTGCAGCCGCACTGGGATTATCTGTATTTGCGGCAGATATCTTCACTTATGTTCCGCTTAAAAGCGATGTAAGGACTTATACAAAAACTGAATATTCGATTGCTTCAAAATTCGGAAACTATTTCAGAACACCAAGTCTTAAAGTAAAACATTCTTTTGAAAACGGAAAAGAAATTGAATCAGCAGAAATGACTCCAAAAGATGTAGTTCAGAACAAAATTTCTTCTGTTTATGATGAAAGCGGAAAATTGCGCGAGCAGACTTACATCAACAGTGATTCAGAAATTGTATGGAAACACGCTTATGTATACAATTCTGAAGGACTTAAATCTGAACTTTCTGAATACGATGCAAAAAACACACTTAAATCAAAGACAATCTATCTTTATGACAGAGGAAACCTTGTAGACGAAACAGTTTATGACAGCGAAGGGGCACTTATCTGGAAAACAGTTTACAAGTATAACGCTGCTGGAAAAATTGAATCTGTTTGTGAATATTCTGCAGATGGAAAACTGAGCAGTCAGGAATCTTACGAATATAATGATGCTGGCGATATTGATTCAATCACTATTTTTGACAGATTTGACGGCAGTGAAAATCAGAAAGTTTTCCGTTACGGAGCAGAAAACCTTCTTGGTGAAATTACAACTTATGACAGCAACAAACAGGTTACAAATCGTCTTCTTATTAAATATGATGCAGACGGAAATGTTGCCAGAGTTTCTGAATACAACGTGGCAGAAAAGTTCGGAACAATCGTAAATGAACTGATTGCAATGTCAGAATATAGCTACGAATTTTAAATAACTTGACGGAAGCTTCAAAAAAAAGACTTCCGTTGCGCGTTCTTGAAAAGTCATGGTGTAAGCCGTATAAGAATATTATTGACTGGGCTTCGCCCCGGCTTACAAATGACTTTTCAATCCCGCTCCACTCGCGTCTTTTTTTTGAAGAGACGTGTATTTAATTCATAGTTAGCTTACATTCTAATAATTTGTTGCTTCTACCTGGAAGTAAGCCTGTGGGTGGAAACATACAGGGCAAACCTTTGGTGCTTCTTTTCCGATTACAATGTGACCGCAGTTACGGCACTGCCAGATTGCATCACCTTCACTGGAAAATACAACCTTATCTTCAACATTCTTCAAAAGCTTGCGGTAGCGTTCTTCATGGTGCTTTTCAATTGCGGCAACACCTTCAAACTGCTTTGCGATTGCTTCAAATCCTTCTTCGCGGGCAACCTTTGCAAATTCAGCATACATGTCTGTCCATTCGTAGTTTTCACCTTCGGCAGCAGCCTTTAAGTTTTCTGCAGTAGTTCCAATTCCACCAAGATGTTTAAGCCAGAGTTTTGCGTGTTCTTTTTCATTGTCTGCAGTTTCAAGAAAGAGAGCGGCAATCTGCTCATATCCTTCTTTTTTTGCAACGCTTGCAAAGTAAGTGTACTTATTGCGAGCCTGTGATTCTCCTGCAAATGCAGTCTGGAGATTTTTTTCTGTTTTAGAGCCTTTCAGTTCCATATTTTTCCTCTTATAAAATATTTTTTGCACATCCGTGCAGCCGGTCTTTTAAATATAATCGCTTTTTTTTAATAAGTAAAATATTTTCTCTGTTATTTTAATAATATTGATAGAAAGCCTTGAATGATTTATAATATATATGATGAAAACGCTCGGTATTAAACTTGCAGACAATACTTTTTTTCCAATTTTGAAGGAAGAAGAAGGCTCTGAAAAGAATCTTGAACTCACAACTGTTCACAACAATCAGACTAAAGTTATGGTTGATTTGTACAGGTCTTCACGCTGCATAATGAAAGACGCAGAATATGTTGATTCCCTGCAGATTGAAAATCTTAATTCCCAGCCTGAAGGCCAAGCCCGAATTTACCTTTCTCTTTTGCTTGATGAAAACAATAAGCTTTCAGCAAAAATTAAAGACGCCGAAACAGGAAATCAAGACAGCACAAGCGTTATTCTTCTAGAAAGACCTGAAACAGATCTGATGGAAGATGATGAAGTAAATTTTGAATCTGATGAAGAAGAAATCCCTGAACTGGCAGAAAACGGAGTAAAAGTTCTTTCCGTTCAAGGGCCAGGTCTGCTTGCAACGGCTGAAGCCCTTTTAAGCAAGGAAAGGGAAAATGAAGCAGATGAAGTGCCTGTAAGTGAACCTGAACCTGAGCCAGAAGCTGAGCCTAAAGCTGAGTCTGCCCCGGAAGCGGAGCCTGAAGTTGAAGCAGGGACTGAAGCCGAACCAGAGCCTGAGGCTGAGACAGTGCCTGCCAGTGAGCCTGAACCTGAACCTGAGCCAGAACAGGTATCTGCCCCGGAAACAGAAACTACAGACTTGCCGGAATCTGCCGAAAATATAAATAATGGTGATGATATGAATGTAGATAAAAAAAATGAAGATGAAGATTTCAGCAGTTTAGATTTTTCAAGCCTTGATTTAGACCTTCCAGAAATCGAAGACACTCCTGCCCAAGAAGAAAAAACTGATTCCTTGGATTTGGATTTAGATTTGCCGGACTTTCCAGAATCCGAAGCAGAATCTGAAACAGAAAGTCCAGACCTGCCTGATTTTTCAGAAAATGAAAATGACTCCCTTGATTTACCGGATTTCCCGGAAAGCGAATCAGACTCTTCTGAGCTTCCAGATTTTTCCGAAAACGAAAGCGAATCAGACTCTCTTGACCTGCCGGATTTCCCGGAAGAAACGGAATCTCCAAACTTTGATGACTTTGATATTCCAGAGCAAACACCTGCTGCCGCAGGAGGATTTGATTTTGCAGGGCTTTACGATGACGAATCCGCTCTTGATGATGAAGGTGAAGGCAAAAAGAGAACAAGACTTCCTCTTATAATCTGCATTATCTGTGCTGTCATCTGTATTCTTGCAACCCTTGCAATTCTCTTTATCATTCCTTCAAAGTATAATCTTCTCAGCAGAAATTCTGTAAAGGAAGCCGCTGCAGAAAGTGCCGCTCCAACACCAATTGAAGCACCTGCGGAGCCTGAACCTGAACCGGAGCCTGCCCCAGAGCCAATTCCCGAACCAGAGCCTGAGCCGGAACCAGAAATCCCAGAAGCAAAAGAAGACGAAATCGTCGTTATTGAAAAAGCAGAAGAAGTTGTTCCTCAGCAGCCTCCTGTAATTGAAGAAAAGCCTAAGAATATCGTCTACAAGATTAAGTGGGGCGATACTCTCTGGGATATTGCAGACACCTACTACAAGAACCCATGGCGATACAAAGAAATTGCTAAATACAACGGAATAAAAGATCCGGATCATATAGTTTCAGGAACAATAATTGAAATTCCGGCAGAATAAGACTTTTATAATCATCTTATTTGCTCTAATCTGCACGTCCTGCAATGCCGGCAATCCGCTTCAAAAAGAATTTGGAGCGGATTCAGATTATTTTATTGGCCTTACCCAGTTAAAAAACGGACAGGAAAATGAGGCCAGAACAAAATTCCTTAAATGTATAAAAAAAGGAAGCCCCCAGTGCGTAAGAAAAAGCTATGAAACCCTGTGCACATTTGGAACAGTACAGGAAAAAAATCAGGCCGCTATAAACTACGCACAAAAATATCAGGATTCAGATGCAATCCTTCTGGCAGTACGCCAGTTAAAATCCGCTGGAGAAATCAGCAAAATAATTGAACTTACAGAAAACTGCAACCTTACAGAAGAATATAACGAAATCATAAAAATAAGAATGGAAGCCCTAAAACAGAGGGGAGATTCATCTTTTGAAGCAGAAGTCTTCAATTGGTTTATGAACCGTCCGATTTCCGGGGAACACTACCAGTTTTTCCGCGATTCGTATGATATTCCAGAATATGAAGTTTCAGGAACAGAAGCAAACTTAACCCCGGAACAGTTTGCCATAGCTTACAGGATTGAACTTTATAAAAGAAATTATTCCTACACATTCCCTGCGGTCACTCAAATGCTGGAATATTTTAACAGCGGACTATTAGAAGCAAAAGAACAGCTTGCTTCTGATATAGGAAAAGCCTGCCTTTACGGAAGTACAGATTTTGCAAAAAATGCAGAACTCTTTTATAAACTGGCAGAAGAATATAAGGGAACTCCCCTTGAATACTATATGTGGTTTTACACAGGCCGTCTTTTTGAAAAGGCCACCCTATTCTACCGTCAGTCAAAATCAAGTTTTGAAGCAGCAGTCCGCACCGCCTCAAATTCTTCCCAGAAAGATAACGCCTTGTGGTATCTGCTGGTTTCTTCATTAAATTTTTCCCTTGAAACCATTACAGAAGACATAGAAAACTGTTCACGTCAGTGGGATAATCCTGAATATTTTGAAGACTTTTTTGAATCTTTAATTTCATCCCTGCTTGCCTCTGGAAAATGGAATGCTTTTGGAGAAATTTGCAAGTTAATAGACGGTTATGCAACAGACCTTACTACGGCTCAGTACGCTTATCTTTACGGACGTTTAATACAGGAAAAACTGGCTTCTGGAACAAAAGAAGATGAAGAAGCAGCCTTCCGCAGGGCTCTTTCTTCCGGCAGTGCCCCTTACTACAAGGTAATGGCAGCCTACCAGCTGGGCCTTGAAGGCGAAGAAATAGAAAAAATTCTAACCGCGCCGTTTCATGCCCCTGCCCCGCAGAACACACAGAACACACAGAGTACACAGCCCCCGCAGAACACAGACCCGGCAGCAGAAAGGCTTTTAAAAGGCTATGCTTATTTTGGCTTCCCGGAATTAATTTACCCCAACTGGCAGAAACTCTACAAAAACGGAATTTCAAATGAAACAGCCTTCTTTTTATCAAACTTTCTGAACAAATGTGCTGGCGGAACAGATGATTACTACCAGCAGGCTTTGAGGATTGCATCAAGAAGTGCAGAAAAAAAAGACTCTTCCTTTACAAAGGAAGAACTGAAAATGCTTTATCCTCATAATTATTCTAAATATATAGATGACTTCAGCGCACGTTACGACATTCCACAGGCAATTATCTATGCAATGGTTAGAACCGAAAGTTTCTTTGACCATGACATTCAAAGTTCTGCAGGAGCAATTGGCCTTACCCAGCTTATGGAATTTACAGGCGGAGACATTGCCCGCAAACTGAAAGTACAGAATTACGACCTTACAGACCCGGAAACAAACCTTCAGTTTGGAACCTATTATCTGGCAGAACTTATACGCAGATGCGATGGTTCCATGCTGCAGGGATTTTTTTCATACAATGCAGGAATTACACGAGTAAGACGCTGGGTACAAAGTTCAATGATAGAATTCGGGAAAAAAGAAAATATGCCGATAGACTTATTTTTGGAAACTGTTCCTTATGCAGAAACCCGCGAATACGGAAGAAAACTTGCCGGGGCTTCTATTTTATATGAATGGCTTTATTCCGAAAATCAGAATATAAATTTTAAAGATATTATAGAAAAAACAATAAGGTAGGCTGAAAAATGCAGAATCC
The DNA here is from genome assembly GCA_017470605.1 of Treponema sp. Taxonomy (GTDB): domain Bacteria; phylum Spirochaetota; class Spirochaetia; order Treponematales; family Treponemataceae; genus Treponema_D. The sequence continues at coordinate 7,233 of JAFUYH010000032.1, read as the reverse complement.
ATTTGCCAGACTTCTTCCAGAAGCCTTTCATTTTTCATCACTTAATGCAGGACAATTTGTTCTTTTACTTGGACTGATACTTTTTGCAGGAACCGCAGGCGGCTGGCTTTTCAAAAAACTTAAGATTCCACAGGTTGTGGGCTATATTGTAATCGGAATAATCATAGGTTCGTCAGGTATGCATATTCTGGAACCTCAAGTTATTTCTGCCTTAGACCCGGTCAGTACAATTTCTCTTTCTCTGATAGGATTTCTGGTAGGTGCCGAACTGAAAATCACTACAATAAAAAAATACGGAAAACAGTTTGTAAGCATTCTGATTTTTGAAGCCGTTACTCCTGCCCTTGTAGTAGGTATTCTTGTATTTCTGGCGGTTTATCTTGTTACCCGCAATACCGCCCATGCACTTTCATTAGGCCTGCTTTTAGGGGCAATCTGTTCTGCGACCGCGCCTGCTGCCACCACGGACGTTCTTGCCGAATACAGAACCAGAGGCCCCCTTACAACCACAGTTTACGGTCTGGTTGCCATGGACGACGCAGTAGCCCTCATTTTATATACGATTGCATCAACCATTGCCTCTCCCCTGATTGGCGGCAAGGCTCTGCCTGCAGGAATTCAACTCCTGAACATTGCAAAAGACATATTCGGCTCTATACTTCTAGGCGGATTTTTTGGATTTATCCTTACTGTAATTCTCCGTTTTATTTATAAGGATGAAGCCAGAAGCCTCTGCTTTGCTCTTGCCTCCCTCTTTCTATGCACCGGCTGTGCCCAGGCCCTGAATCTGGATAATATACTTGCAGCCATGAGCACAGGCTTTTTCCTTGTAAACTTTGCCCCGTCAAAAACGCAATCCGTATTCAGTCTGGTATCAAAATTCACTCCACCAGTTTATGTTTTATTCTTTGTACTTGTAGGCGCAAAACTGAACGTGTGGATTATAACTCCTTTTCTTGGAATTCTTGCCCTCATATACGTTTTAGGAAGAACCGCCGGAAAGGCAATCGGTTCAATTTTTGGAGCATGGCTTACAAAGGCTCCAAAAACCGTACAAAAATACCTGCCTTTCTGCCTTTTAAGTCAGGCAGGAGTTGCAATAGGACTTTCCATTGCGGCAGGAAACGACTTTGCAGACAGCATAGGCCCTGAAATCCTTTTGATTATTACTGCAACAACCTTTATTGTCCAGTTAATTGGCCCTGTTTTTGTAAAAATCGGTGTCAGCAAGGCCGGAGAATGCGGATTAAACGTTACGATTGAAGACATAAAGAAAAACACGCGCGTAACAGATATAATTGTAAGAAATGAAAAAATCTGTAATTATGATTCCCCTGCAATTATCAGTGAAAATGAATCCCTCTTCAACCTTCTTAATAAATTCAGCCATAATCAGAATCTGAACTATGTTGTAAAAAGTGCAGAAGGAAAACTGGTCGGAATCATTACTCTGGAACACTTAAAAGAAATAATGCAGATTGGAGAATTTGCGGAATCCATGCTTGCGATGGATGTTCTTACCCCGGCGCCTGTTATATGCAAGCCTTCCACAACCCTTCCAGATGCCTATAAACTTTTTGAAGATTATGACACGGATGCGATTCCTATTGTAGATGCAAATGACGAGCCTGTGGGAATACTTGAAAAAGCTGCAATTGACCACTACCTTCATACTCAGGTTATTAATCTTCATAGAAAAATAGAAGAACTTGATAATTAAGATTGGAAAAACACGAAAAATAATGACTTTTTGATTTATTTTCAGTAGATTTATATGTGTAAAGGCGCAGGTGTCCTGTGTCTATAGTGAGGTAAATATGGCAGAACAAACTTTAGAAGAGACTGTAAAAGAGGCCCTTGAGATGTTCCGACCACAGCTCCAGGCTGACGGTGGCGACATGGAATTTGTGTGCATTGATGATGAAAAAAAGGTGCACTTAAACCTGACCGGAGCCTGCGGCAGTTGCCCCATGGCTCTTATGACTCTCAAAATGGGAGTAGAACGATATTTAAAAGATGCTTGTCCTGAAATTACAGAAGTTGTACAGGACAATGCCGTAACAAATCCAGAAGGGTGGGAATTTTAATGAAAATTGAAAAGAATAAATGGGTTACTATCCATTACACATTAAAAGATGATGATGGAAAGCAGCTGGATTCCTCTGTAGGGGGAGAACCTCTGGGTTATCTGCATGGGAACGGCTATCTTATTTTTGGTCTTGAAAATGAACTTGAAGGCAAAAATCCCGGAGATAAGTTCAGCGCTGTAATTCAGCCGAAAGACGGCTACGGAGAATATGATTCACGTCTTATAATAGACATTCCTCGTGACCAGTTTGAAATGGACGGTGAAATTGAAGTTGGCATGCAGTTTCAGGTGATGACTCAGATGGGGCCTTCCATTGTAAAAGTAGTTGAAGTCAACGGTGATAAGATAAAGATAGACGGAAATCATGAACTGGCTGGCAAAAACCTGCATTTTGACGTAGAAGTTGTAGACGTACGTGATGCAACAGAAGAAGAACTGAATCCGCGCGGCTGTGGTGGAGGCGGCTGTGGTGGTTGCGGCGGCTCCTGTGGAGACTGTGGCGGCGGATGTGGTGACGGCGGTTGCGGAAACTGCAACTAAATAAGTGCCTCGCAGATGAGTTTAAAATTCTCATCTATCGGGGCATTTTTTATGTCTATTACTTCATCAGCTATGCTTTCATAGTGCTGATAACGTTCCTGATATTTCTTCATCATAATGTCACGGACATCTGAAAGTTTTTTAGGATTTTCTGCCTCTACATAAGCAGGGATATTAATAAATTTTCCAGGCTTTTCCATAGAAATCTTACTCATTACTCTTTCTATAGAAAAAGTAATATCAAGTCTCAGAAAAACCAGAGTATTTAATTCACGAAGTATCGTAAGGGCAGGAGGATTATCACAGATTCCCCCTCCTGTAGAAACGACAATTCTTTTTCCTTCATTTTCTTTAATTATTTTTTCACAGGCCTTTTCTTCTTCCTGCATAAATTCAGACACACCCTTTGTCTTGTACAAAAGGCGAACTGATTTTCCTACAGTTTCTTCTATAATCTGATCGGTATCAAAAAAATCAACTTCAAGTCTTTCTGCAAGAAGTTTTCCATGTGTTGTTTTTCCACAATGCTTCAATCCCATTAAGACAATGGAATGATCCTGACTATCACTCATGCGAAAGAGTATAACATGTAATTCAGTATGATTAAAGAGGTCTTACGGTAACTCTTTCTCCAAATACAGATTCTCCGTTTTCATGGAATCCGCATTTTTCAAAGAATTTTCTTGCACCTTTATTGCCTATTGTGTAGGAAGCCCAGCAGGCTGTAGCTTCGCCGCAAGGGGCTGTGCGCATATAGTCCACAAGAAGATTCATTGCCTGCCTGCCATAGCCGTTTTTCTGGTACTTTTCATCTATCATAAAATGCCAGATATAGTAATTATGGTAGGAAACAGAAGGCATGAGCCTGTCTTCACGAACTCCGTATGTAAGGATTATAAAACCGACAACTTCGTTGTCATTATAAATTCCAAAAGTAATGGCAATTTCATTATTTGTGATTGCAACATGGGCATCCATAATGCTGCGGGAATTTGGAGAAACAAAGCCTTTCTGGCTTTCCGCAACTTGCAGAGCTATAATTTCATCAATATTTTCAGAAGTAATTCGTTTCAGTTCTATCATAGATCTGCCTCCTTACCAGCTGGAAATCCCTGATTTAAATCAGTCCTCGTACCCAATATTTAAGTATAAGTCCGCTTTTCAAGATAATCAACAAAAATCGCTCTGCAAAGTTACAAAAAAATCTTAAGCAAACAATTCGGTTGTCTTAAGCCATTGGGCTACAGCAGTTGCTTCCTTATCAAGCTCGCGGTCGTCTTCTACAAAGGCACTCATCTTGCGCACTTCATCGTGAACCTTCTTTGTGAATGGAGCAAAATCATCATAACCGGCCAGATCAACAGCCTGCATTGCAGCAAGAAGATGTGTTCCAAACTGAAGGAATACAAGGTCTATCTGTTCTGCCCACTTGCGCGCAGAAATTGTTCCCATACTTACCTTGTCCTGGTTCAAGGCTTCTGTTGGAGCAGAAGTAAGAGAAACAGGGAAGCAGTAAGTTGCAACTTCACCGCGGATTGCAGAAATTGTAATCTGGGCGGCCTTAAAGCCAAGGCGGAGTCCTGCACGAGGATGGTCAGCTGGAGTAAAGGGAATAAGATTTTCTGTGAGTCCGTTGAACTTTCCATCGATAATAACTTCGGCCTGCTTGTCGCTAAGGTCTGCAATGTTTGCAAGGGCAGTACGCATATAGTCGCAGGCTGCGCAGATGTGTCCGCCGTAGAAGTTGCCTGTGTTGTAAAGGCGGCCGGCTTCAATATCAACAAGAGGATTGTCGTTTGCAGAATTAAGTTCTTCTGTAATCAGGTCGCGGGCAAAACGCAGAGTGTCACGGTAAACGCCTGTAATCTGTGGTGCACAGCGTATTGAATATCTGTCCTGAATTTTATTTGTCTGGGCAACAAAGCCCTTCTTTTCAATTTTTTCAATCTGAGAATTCAAGAAATCCTCATAACGCCATACGCGTTTAGAATCCTTGATGATGTTGTAAACATAAGCGGCAGATTCACACTGACCGCGGTGGTTTTTAATTTCGCTGACCTTTGCAACAAATGGAGTATCTTTACCACGCGTAATTTCTGAGGTTACTGCTGTAAGGAAATCTGAAATTTTTGCCAGGCGTTCTGCCTTTTTCCATGCAAGGGAAGCAACGGCCGTCATAACTGATGTACCGTTCATAATTGCAAGGCCTTCCTTTGCTTCAATCGGAAGAGGCTCAATTCCTTCGGCCTTAAAAGCCTCGGCAGTTGGAACAATCTTGCCCTTGTAGTAAACCTCGCGCTGTCCCATAATAACCGCGCCAAGATAACTGAGCGGCGTAAGGTCTCCGGAAGCACCAACAGAACCAAGCTGAGGAATTACAGGAATAATGTCCTTATTAAGCAAAGTAACCATCATGCGGGCAAGCTGAGGACGGATTGCCGAATGTCCGCCCTTTACGTTTCCGTTCAGGCGGGCAAGCACTACGGCACGGCCAGTTTCATGATCAAATTTCGGGCCAAGTCCAATTCCATGATAAGTACAGATTACCCTCTGCAGTTCACCGGCTTTTTCTACCGAAATCTGATTGTGACATGAATCGCCAAAATCAGTTGTTACGCCATAAGTTGGAACGCCGGTTGCAATATAATCTTCAAGAAATTTACGGCTCTTTTCAAGAGTTTCCCAAAAAGCTTTATCTTCTGGAAGCTTTACTTCTTCACCACGTAATGCAACATCACATACGTCTTCAATAGTTAAATCATTACCACAAACAGTTTTCATCTAATCCTTCTTTTCTGTAAAAAAATTGGACTTTAGTATAACTAAAAAACTTAAATGGGGCAATGCAGGGCTAACCAATCTGGCTAACCAATCAGAGGCTTCTGCTTCTTGCTTACAGGCTCACAGGTAAGGTCAACGCCAAGTTTTTTAAAAATCTTGCGGTCAACTTCGCTGAGCATGACGCTGGTGTGTACCGAACAGCCACGCAGATTTGGCAGCTGCTCAAGAGCACGGCGGCAGTTATCATCAGTTTTTGAAAGCATTGCAAGGGCAACCAGAACTTCATCTGTATGAAGCCGAGGATTATTCCCGCTCAAATATGTTACTTTCATTTCCTGAATCGGTTCAATCATTTCTTTTGGAATAAGCTTTAACTTGTGATCTAGACCGGCAAGATGTTTTGTTGCATTCAAAATAAGGGCGGCAGAAGTTCCCAGCAGTTCAGAAGTTTCAGAAGTAATAATCGTTCCGTCCGCAAGTTCAATCGCGGCACTAGGCACTTTGGATTTTGCAGCGCGTTCCTTGGCAGCAACAGTTACACGGCGGTCATCAGTTGTGATTTTTGCCTGCTGCATTAAAAGTTCAATCTTATCTGCTTCAGATTCTTCTGCATTTCCTTCTACAAGGCGGCCCAGAGTTTCGTAATAGCGGCGGATGATTTCCTGTTTACTTGCGTCACAGCAGGCATCATCATCATAAATACAGTAGCCTGCCATATTAACGCCCATGTCTGTAGGAGATTTATATGGATTTTCACCATAAATTCCCTTAAAAATTGCATCCAGAACAGGGAAGATTTCTATGTCGCGGTTGTAATTTACGGTCGTTTCGCCATAGGCTTCCAGATGCCATGGGTCTATCATGTTTACATCATTTAAGTCTGCAGTTGCGGCTTCATAGGCTAGATTTACAGGATGTTTAAGAGGAAGATTCCAGATTGGGAAGGTTTCAAACTTTGCATAACCAGATTTCAGTCCCTTTTTGTAATCCTGATACATCTGACTCAGGCAGACTGCCATTTTTCCGCTTCCAGGCCCCGGGGCTGTAACAACAACAAGAGGGCGGGAAGTTTCCACATAATCATTCTTTCCATAGCCTTCATCACTGTCTATAAGGGCAACGTTAGAAGGATAGCCCGGAATTGTATAATGATAATAGGCCTTTATGCCCATCTTCTTTAATTTTGAACGGAAGGCTTTAGCGGCTTCCTGCCCGGTATAATGAGTAATAACAACGCTGCCAACCATGAGACCACGGTTCTGAAATTCATTGCGAAGACGTAGAACGTCCTTATCATAGGTGATTCCCAGGTCGCTGCGAACCTTGTTTTTTTCAATATCAACTGCACTGATTACAATTACAATTTCTGCCACATCCGAAAGCTGCATGAGCATTCGCAGTTTACTGTCCGGCTGGAATCCAGGTAAAACACGGGAAGCATGGTAATCGTCAAAAAGCTTTCCGCCAAATTCAAGGTAGAGTTTATCGCCAAACTTGGCAATCCGTTCTTTAATGTGTTCTGATTGAATCTTAAGATATTTTTCGTTGTCAAATCCGTTTTTCATACGGGATTTTATTATATCGATATTTCCTTTTTTTCTCAATAAGGAAATATTATTGTGAGGAGGAGAGCCCAAGGGCACAAAGGAAGGGAAACAGAGCAAAGGAGAGGCCAGGGCAAATGCATTATAAAAGAGCCGAAACTGTAAAAAGTGCTACCACTGCACGTTCTTGCAAACCGCATGGTATAAGCCGTATAGGAAAATGATTAAAAAGGCTTCGCCTCGGCTTATAAATGCGTTTGCAATCCCGTTCCGTTCCCG
>JAFUYH010000031.1 GCA_017470605.1 Treponema sp. | reverse complement strand
CGCACTTTTTACAGGACAGACGCATTATAATGCAGTGCTCTGTAAAATCTGATGGATGGCAGTGAAACCGAGGCTGAAAAGGCTTTGAGATTTTTGGCGACTGCCATATAAATGTGCAAACTTTATAATGCGTTTGCCCTGCCCCGCATACAGTTTTTTATTTACAGATTTCAGCCTATCGTCTATAATTTATGAGTATTTTATGGATAAGATTCTATCTTTTATTTCAGATTTTACTACAGCACGAACCTTCAGCTCTTTTCTTTCTGATTTATTTGATGTGCAGTTGATTACCATGCCCGATGAAGCGGCAGAAGCAATATCGGCTGGAGATATAAAACTGATAATTATAGATTTATCAAAAAAAACGAGCATTCCCGAAGATTTTCTGACCTATCTTTGTAGTGAAAGAATTATAGAAACGATTCCTGTTGCTGTAATAATTGAAAAAAATGACATAGAAAAGGAAATCTCTCTGCTTTCAAAAGGATGTTCCGAAATTTTCTATCAGCCATTTGATTCAATCATAATCCGTAAACGCCTGCAAAATCTTGTAAAAATAAAAGCCCTTTCATCTAATGTTTCAAATTATGAAAAACAGCTTATTACCGATCCTCTTACCGGCCTTATGAATAAGGCCGGCTTCATCACTTTTGTAAGAAAAGTCCTGAGGCAGAAAAAGCCAGGTGCCTTTATTATGTGTGATATGGATGGTCTTAAATATATAAACGACAATTATTCTCATAAGGTTGGTGATGATATAATTGTAAAGGTTGCTGACTGTCTGTTTGCCTGTATGCCTGAGGATTCTTTTATAGCCCACATTTCCGGTGATGAATTCTGCGTTTATCTTAATGATATTGTTTCAAAAGCTGAAATTGAAGATTTGTGCACCCGATTTCAGAAAATGCTTCTTTTAAAGGCCCCGCTTCCAGACCTTGCCCGACCTGTAACGGCTTCTATAGGAATTGCCCTTTTTCCTGAATCTGGTACTACTTTTGATATTCTGCAGACAAAGGCAGATCATGCCATGGTCTATGTAAAGAATCATGGAAAAAATTCCTTTAAGTTTCATACCCCGCGCGATGACCGTGAAGAACTATTAAAGGGAAGGCAGGAATGTACAAATGTTCCTATGGAATTAATGCTGAAAGCCAGAGAAGATGAAGATATTCAGACATGGCTTAAATTCGGCGAATTCAGGATTGTATTTGCAACATACCAGAAATATACAAAGGATAAACTTGTTGCCCACTACTGTCTTTTAAACATTCTGGATAAAGACAGTGAAAATAATCCCGACACAAAAAAGATTCTTTCTATTAATGATAAGATTACGACTTTTATTAAAGATTCAATTCTTCCTGGAATCTTTTCATGGTACAGTATTAACCAGCTGATGATTCTTTCTACAAAAATAGAGACCCTTCCTCAAGGCATAGAGCACTTGAAGAAGGAGTTAAAGGAGGAACTTGAATCCCTCCATCTTGAAATTATTCTGACAAATATTTAGTTATTTGCTTCTTCCATAATTGCATCCAGAATTTCCGGGAAATACCATGACTGATTATTTCTGTCGTAATAACCAAAGTGTTCGTTATAGTCATTTCCTGAAACCTTCCAGACTGCGTTATCCCAGAGAATACATGGAATTCCATGAGCTTTTGTAAATTTGATGAAGTCATGGAACCATGCTGTTCTTGCTTCCAGATTATTTTTGTTTGTTGCGCCGTATTCACCAATGTAAACAGGATAGCCGTTTGCAACAAATTTGTCTGCAAGTCTTTTGAATGTAGCGGCATTTTCGCGGGACATCTGGGTTGTGTAATCTTTTGCTCCCGGTGATTCCATTGCAAATTTATATGGAGAATACATGTGAACGGAAACAATAAGTCTTCCTTTTTCAATGTCTTCCGGCATTTTAAATGCGTCTGCAAGTGCAGAATCTGGAGAAGCCTGTAAGCCAGGGCAGGCAATAAAACGCTTTTCATTATTTCCGCCACTTGAGCGGATTGTATTTACAACAACCTGATTAAGCTTGTTCAGATTTTCTGCCGCATCCTTGCATTCTGAGGCATTAGGGTCAAACCACCATTCATGCCCTGTTCCGCAAAGACGAGGTTCATTCATTGTTTCAAAAACAAGGTGTTCATCATAGCCGTTGTTAAAGGCAAGGCAAATCTGCGACCAGATGTTTTCAAGAAAGGCCTTTGATTCTTCATAATTTGTTGAATTAGGATAGTAACCGCTGCCTTTTTTCATTGCAGAAGGTGAACTGTGGTTATCATGATGAGAATTCAAAATAACATACATATCATTTTCTATAGCCCAGTCTACAATTTCTTTAACGCGGGCCATCCATTTTGGGTCAATAGTGTAATTACTGTCAATAATATGATTGTGCCATGAAGTCGGAATTCGGATTGTTTTCATTCCAGAAGCGGCAAGTCCGTCTATCATGGCTTTTGTTGTTTTTGGCTGACCCCAGCTTGTTTCAGAAGTAATCCTTTTTGTACCTGTTGCATCCAGTGTATTACCAAGATTCCAGCCGGTCTTCATATCTTTTACAGTTTCAATGGCACTGTTTGCCTTAAAGTCCTTTTTTCCTGTATCAACAATTGCATTTTCTTTGTTGAAAAGAGTTTCTGGTGCCTTTACTTTTGGATTTGCAGAACAAGATGATAAAGCAATCATCATCACAGCTGCAAAGAGCATGATTCGTTTTTTCATTTTTTTCTCCTATTTTAATCAGTATATGAGTATAGAATATAACATCAAGGTCTGAAAATAAAGTATAAATCTGACAAAAAATTGTAATAATATACTGCCGAATTCATTTTATTAAAATTTTAGTAGCGAATCATTATATTTTTTTTGTTTTTAATATGCTAATATGCACTCACTATGGGATTCAATAAGGATTTTGTTTGGGGTGCTGCAACGGCATCTTTTCAGATTGAAGGTGCATGGAATGAAGATGGAAAAGTTCCTAGCATTTGGGATGTTTTCTGCCATGAAGGCGGGCATGTACATAATGATTCAACAGGCGATGTAGCCTGCGACCACTATCATCGTTATAAAGAAGATGTAAAACTGATGGCAGACCTTGGCCTTAAGGCTTACCGTTTTTCTATTGCCTGGCCCCGCATTATAAGTGATGTAAAGGGCACTGTAAATCAGAAGGGATTAGATTTTTATAATAATCTGATTGATGAACTTCTTAAATATAATATTACTCCTTACGTTACTTTATATCACTGGGATTTGCCATATTATGCTTACCTTCGTGGCGGCTGGCTGAATCTGGAAATTTCTGACTGGTTTGAAAAATATACAGAAGTGATTGCCAGAAACTTTGGAGACAGGGTAAAGAATTTTATTACATTTAATGAACCTTCTGTTTTTATGGGCTGCGGAATGATGCAGGGAAGTCATGCCCCTGGCCTGCAGCTGGGTACCCGCGATTTGCTTAATGCCGGCCACAATATTCACATGGCTCATGGTAAGGCTGTGCGGGCTTTGCGCAAGTTGGTTCCTGATGCAAAAGTGGGAATTACTCTTGCAGAAATGCCTGCAATTCCTGCATCTAAGGCTGATGAAGAAGCCGCTTATGAAAGCCAGTTCTTCTGCGGAAAGGGGAACATTGTATGGTCTTCTTCTTTCTGGATGGATCCGATTGCTTTTGGCTCTTATCCGGAAGCCCTGCTTAAGGAATGTGCAGACATTTTCCCTGAGTTTACGGAAGACGATATGAAACTTATCAGCCAGAAAGTTGATTTTGTGGGGCTGAATATTTATCAGGGACGCTATGTTGGCGACTGGAAACGCCCTGACGGCATGGCTCACAATGAACTTGGCTGGGATATTAAGCCTGATGCCCTGCGCTGGGGAGTGAAGCACTTTACAAAACGCTATAATATGCCAATTTTCATTACGGAAAACGGTCTTACCTGCCATGACTGGGTAAGTCTGGATGGAAAGGTTCACGACCCTAACCGCATAGACTTTTTGAACCGCTATCTTTTGTGCCTGCGTCAGGCTGCAGAAGAAGGCTGCGATGTGCGCGGTTACTTCCAGTGGTCATTTATGGACAACTTTGAATGGGCTGCAGGTTATAATCCTCGTTTTGGTATGGTTTACTGCGATTATCAGACACTGAAACGCACTCCAAAGGATTCTGCATACTGGTATAAATCTGTGATTGAAAACAATGGCGAGAATTTGTAATTAACTTGCGGTAAAAAAAATATTTGTGCTTTCGTTGCGCGTTCTTGGAAAACGCACGGTGCAAGCCGTATAGGAATCCTATTCACTGCGCTTCGCGCCGGCTTGCAAGTGGTTTTCCAATCCCGCTCCACTTGCGCACAAATATTTTTTTTTAGCATTTGTTATTATAAATACTTGCTTATTTCAATCCCTGGCTTATACACTTGAGGAATACATTTTTCACCAAAAATCATAACATTCGGCTCTTCTGTAGAGAATGTTTTCCATTCAGGAAGTTTTTCCTTTTCTGCTTTCTGACGTTTTATGTATTCAGGCTTTGTAGGCTGGTAATTTATTCCGGCACTTGCAGAAAGCCCCCTGCTTATAAGTCCGTCATCATTCGGATTTCCTGTTTTTATAAAATTGCACAGATAGTCACACATGTGGCGGGCCATATCATAATGAAGGCCTGTAAAAGGTCTCCAGCATTTTGCAAGACTTTCAAAGAAGAACCAGAGGTCTACAGAATGGAAGGATCCCGGATTATCCCAGCCCGGAATTGGAACTTCAAACTTGTAGACATAGTTTTTATTCTTCATGCCATGCTCTTCTTCTGCCTTAATCAGTTTTCGGATTCCAAGTTCTACAGTGTTTATCCAGCTTTCTTTAATTTCTGGACTAGGGGAGTCATTAAATTCATCTCCTGTATAGCCTATGAAAAGTGGAGGCGGAGTAACTTCTCCTTTTTCAATTGAAGAAATTATATCTCCATGGTGAAAGTTTCCGTCAACAATAGGAGCCCATGTTGCGGCAGATTTTCCGAATCCTCCCCATTCATCCCACTTTTTCCATAGAGTTTCTGTACTGAGCTTGCGGGCTTCTTTTAAGTTATGAACACCGCAGAATTCAAAGAATTCCTGCCCGATTTTTTCTGCTTCGGCAACACTTCTCATAGGAAAGAGGCCTCTGAAAGGATTTACAAAAACTCCGCTTTCTACAACGGCACGCTTAAAATATTTTCTGCTTTCCTTATTACCCACGTGCAGAAGAACGCTTCCCCCACCAGCCGACTGTCCGCCTATTGTAATATTGTCCGGGTCGCCGCCAAAGGCTGCAATGTTGCGGCTTACCCATTTAAGTGCAAACTGCTGGTCCTGAATTCCGAAGTTTGCGGGTGCATCCGGGTATTCAGCGGTAATTTCCTTGTGGCAGGTAAAGCCAAAAAGATTTACACGATAATTGATTGTTACAACAACAATGCCGCGGCGGGCAATCCGCTCTCCGTCAAATTCCATTTCTGAAGCGTTACCAACCTGCCAACCGCCTCCAAAAATCCAGAAATATACAGGAAGTTTTTCATCTGCCCTGCGGGCCGGAGTCCAAACGTTCAGATAAAGGCAGTCTTCATTATATTCAAGTTCCGTGTCTACGCACCATTCTTTTCCGTAAAGGTCGTCATCGGGAGGGGTGGGAGTTGCCCCGGGCTGAACCGGCACTGCAGAAAACTTGTAACATTCACGAACGCCATCCCATTTTGCCGCAGGCTGAGGCGGAGCCCAGCGTAAAGTTCCTACAGGAGGAGCCGCAAAAGGAATGCCCTTAAAGGCTGTAATTCTAGGGTCTGCTGCAGGAAGTCCGCGAACAATTCCTTCTTCCACTTTTACTTCTCTAATCATTTTTTCAACCTCTCATCATCATTTTTTATTTTTATTTTCAAAAAAAAACTGCGGAACAGAAACAGGAGCCGCTCCGCAGTTATAAGACTGGTACTTTTTTAAATAAATATGGAGGACATATTATTCTTTTACACCACCAATTGTCATACCTACTACAAAGTATTTCTGTACGAAAGGATAAACAATTAAAATCGGCAGCGTTGCAACTACTGTAATAGCTGAACGAGTACTGATTGGTGTTGAAATTGAAGTTGAAGCACCAGATGATGCAGCAACTGCCATGGAGTTAGCATCTGCGGCAGAAGCACTCTGATTCTGGCTTGCCTGTAAGATAGACATAAGTACATACTGCAGGGAGTGAAGTCTTGGCTTGTTTGAAGCATAAAGATATGTATCAAACCAGCTGTTCCATGCGTTTACTGCAGTAAAGAGACAGATCATTGCGATTGAAGGAACAATAAGAGGCATGATAATCTGCATGAAGATTCTGAACTCATTGGCTCCGTCTATACGTGCTGATTCAACAAAACTGTCCGGCAATCCGTTTATGTAGGTTCTTACAAGAATAAAGTTGAATATATCTACAAGTCCTGGAACAATATAAACTGCATATTTTCCAAGAAGATGAAGATTTTTAATAAGCATATATCCAGGAATAAGACCTGCATTTACATACATGGAAATTACAAGGATAGTTGTAAGTGGTTTTCGCAGAACAAATTCCTTGCGGCTGAGTGAGTATGCCAGAATTGCTGTACAGAATACACACAATACAGTCTGAATTATAGTTCTTGATATAGAAATAATTCCTGCATGGAAGATTCTGTCTGTAGTAAAGAGGTTTTTATAGTTCTGCATTGTGAACTTTCTAGGCCATAGTTTAATTCCGCCTTTTAGGGAATCAAGACCTTCGTTCAAAGAAATTGCGATTGTATTCCAGAAAGGATATACAGTTGCAACTACTACGAATGCAAGAACAATGAAAATAATTGCGTCAAAAATAAAGTTTCCAACATCTGTGCGTCTTTTTGCAGCAGAATAGTCATTTTTTAAAGTTTTATTCATCATATCAGTCGCTCCTCACCGCTCTTTTTAGCAATAGAGTTTGCTATAACAAGAAGTATGATATTAACAACATTCTTAAAGATACCTGCAGCGGTAGCAAGGCCGTAACGTGAAAGTTTGAAACCATATTTAAGAACATAAATATCGATTGTTTCTGCAACATCCTGAATCATACCGTTCTGCAGTAAGTATGGCATTTCAAAGTTTGCATCAAGGATATGTCCTGCAGACATAATCATCATGATGATGATAGTAGGTTTAATTCCCGGCAGCGTGATGTGCCAGATTTTGCGGAGACGACCGCAGCCGTCTATCTGAGCGGCTTCATAAAGACAAGGGTCAATGGCAGTCATTGCTCCAAGATATACAATTGTGTTCCAGCCGACTTCCTTCCATACGTAAGTCCAGCCTATGATGTGCCAGAAATATTTTGGAACAGAAAGCCATTTTACAGGAGCATCAACAATGTGTAGTCCCATCAAGATATTATTTAATGTTCCGTCTTCTACAGAAAGAACATTTGCTACCAGACCCGTTACAATTACCCAGGAAAGGAAGTGTGGGAGGTAGGATACTGTCTGAACGAATCTTTTTATTCCGATATATCGGACTTCATTCAAAAATACTGCAATTAAGATTGCTGTTACATAACCGAGAGCCGTACTTATAAGGCTCATTCCAACTGTGTTTCTTAAAGAAAGAAGGAATTCTTTTTCTGTAAAGAGCTGGATAAACCATTTAAATCCAACCCATTCCTGCTCACCAAAGGTCTTGTATGGCTTGTAGTCCTGAAAAGCCATTGTCCAGCCCCAGAGAGGAACGTATCTAAACAAAATGATGTAAAGAACAAAAGGTAGAGACATAAGGATAAGCATTTTCTGCTTTCCCAAAATCTGCCATTTACTTTTCTTATTAGTCAGTACTGTAGGAGATTCTTCTACTGATACTTTATTTTTTTTATTTTTCATAAAAAATACCTGTTTTTTAAGTCTAAAAAAAAGGGGCTGCCGTTTGACAGACAGCCCCATTAAAATGGAACTTAACTAGTTCTGGAAACCACCGAATGCTTCTACACGATGGTCAAGCTGCTGCTGCATAAACTTGTTGTAAGTAGCTGTAAGTGGCTTGAGCAAAGATGCATATTCATCCCATGTTTTTTCAAAGTCTTCTGGTTTTCCCATAATCATCATAGGCAGATACTTTCTCTGGATTGATTCAAATCCTGTCATGGCAACTGCTGCTTCCTCTTCAAATCCGCCGTTTTCAGCAGATGGGTTGCACTGCCACATTGGGTACCAGCCGGCATTCTTTGGAGGGTTAGAGTCTACGAATTCAGCATAAGAACCAACGTCATATGCTTCCCAAAGTTCAAGGTCAACCTGTTTCTGGCTCTTAGCATATTCCCATTCAAGGTCATCCATAGAACGTGTGTATCCGCTTGGCAGTGTTCCTTCCAGTTTTGGAGCTTCTTCAATCCAAAGAGTAGCGCGGTTCTTCTGAATCCAGTTAGGATCTCTCTGGTCTGAACGCTGTTTGTCTGTGCGGTAAGCAGCACCCTTAGTTCCTGTGATTGAACCATCTGCATCGATAAGGTAGTCTTCTCCTTCAAATCCCCAGTAGAGAACTTTCTGGTTTTCTTCCTTAATCATTTCATCCATGAACTGAAGAATCTTGATAGCCTTGTCTTCCGGACATTTTACAGTAATACCATAACCTCTCTGGAGGTTTGGAAGTGACTGGTCGCGGTAGTGTGGGCGGATAGACTTATCAAATACGATTGGGAGTGGAGCATAAGTTCTTTCATCTTTACCTGCTGTCCAGAGTGTCTGTTCTGGTTCACCCATGAACTGCCATCCCTGAATAAACATACCAAGAACACGTCCCTGAGCAATCTTTGCATAGTACTGGTCGCGGTTATCTGTGAAAGAAGCTGGGTCAATCAAGCCTCTCTGGAAGTATCCGTTAGCAAGTTTGAACCATCTCTTTGCATTTTCATCAGCAAAGTTGTCTGTATAAACATATTTTCCGTTTACAAGGTCAACGTGTCCGTTACCATCGTTTGGATAACCAGCCAGGAAGTTAGGCGGGTTCCAGAGGTCAAATGCTTCCCAGTCAGCTGTGATGATATTGAAAGGAATTGTAGGCATTCCATCAATAGTTGGATATTTCTGAGCGTACTTTTCAATAAGGTCGAAGTATTCATCGATTGTTGTAATCTTTGGATATCCGAATTCCTTAAGAACTGCTTTCTGAATCCACCATCCATTCTGGTTGTAATATGTATCAGAAGGAATTCCGTCAATTACACCATAGTTAGGAAGTGAGTAGATGTGCTCTTTGATGATGTTTCCGTTTGCATCTTTTTCAGAATCCTGGTCAATCATCTTTTTCCAGGCAGAAGAATAGTGCTTCATAAGATTTGGAGCATATTTTTCTACTAATGGCTTAAGGTCGCGAAGACATCCAGCACCCTGGAACTTTTCAGAGTCAACCTCTACAAGGTCAGGAAGGTCACCAGAAGCGATAAGTACACCAATTTTCTGGTCTTTATCACCAACAAGAATATCGAAAGAGAAAGTTACACCAAATTTCTCTTCAATCCACTTGTAGGTCTTGTTGTCAGCAGGTGGCTGCTCGCGCTGCTGAATAGAGAAAATAGAGATGTTCAAAGGCTTATTCTTTCCAGAAGCGCCTCCTTTACATCCAACCAAGCTTAATGCCATAACTGCTGCCAAAGCAACTGACATTACTTTTTTCATAAAAGTCCTCCTTATTTTTATGACTTTTTTCAAAACCGAATGCTTTACGGCAATCGATTGCCTTATCCAAATGTTAAACCTAAACTTTTAGATTCGCAATCGAGGAAATCCCCTAAGGACACCTGTAGGGCATTCTTTTTTGCGCAAGTAAAACGTTTAATTAATGATAAGTCTGGAATTCTCTAAAAAAAACATCTTATTTTGCATAAAATTTATACTAAAATGCTATTTTTTATTGAGTAAATAATAAAGCGGATATAAAATGTGTATATGGAAAAGGATTCTATACTTTCTGGTGCTGCTGATAATGAATCAGAATTTCCAATTGGAGTTTTTTCTCAAACCGCTTATCTTCCACGAAATCATCATCATATTGAATATGAAATTTTTTACCTTGATGACGGACGGGCTGATTTTTGCATAGAAGGCAGTCACAGAAATGTTTTTCCCGGCGATATTATTTTTCTGGAACCAGGTACGGATCATTACGTAAAAAGCATTCTTGAAGGTGAAGAATTTCACTATCATGCCATCGTCTTTGATGTTTCTGCCCTTGGAAAGTCAAATGACCTTTGCCGCAGTATGTTTGAAAGCATTAAGGTTCGCCGTTTTCTTTCCCTTTCTCCTGCACTTTGTAATAAAATCAGGCTTTATATCAGCTATAAAAAGGATGATGTTTTTGGTAGTGATTTTATGATTAAGTCACTTCTGTTTGAAATCATTACTTATATAATTCAGACAAAACAGTACGAAGTTATTTCGCCTTTACATAGCGGCCAGAAGCATAATGTTTCTGCAATTGACAGTGCCATTGTATTTATACGCGAGCACTTTAAGGAAAATATTACACTGGATGATATTCTGAATATTACGAATTACAGTAAAAGTCATTTCAGCAGGCTTTTTAAAGATTCTGTGGGAATGAACGTTACGGAATATATTAATAAATTCCGTATAGAAAAATCCTGTCTGGAACTGATTTATACAAACAAGAATATTACGGAAATTGCTACGGAAAACGGATTTAACAACATCCAGTATTTTTCCCGGGTCTTCAGGCAGTTTATGGACTGCACTCCAAAACAGTACCAGAAAAAAGCAAAGGATGTTATTATTCCGTCTTCCATTCCGGATTCTATTCGAAGATAATGGATTTCAGCTGGCCTGTGCCGCTTCCTGTGAATTTGAGGTAGAGGGCATGGCAACCTTCTGGAAAAGCGATTTCTGCACTGTGTTTTTCCCAGAAATTTGAACCGTCTGTAAGGCTTATCTTTCCAAGTAAAGGGCCGTTCCATTCTGTGCGAACTTCAAAGTCTCCGTGAATATAGGCGCGGGTAACTATTGTAAGTTTCTTTACATTCTTAAAATCAAAATACTTAAAACCGATTGTAGTGTTTTTTATGATTCCAGTTATATATGAAGAATCTTCTGCATTTTCTGTTCCGCCATATGGAGTTCCGTCTGGCTGGTCGCCATTATACTGGGTAACTTTCGGGAATTCCGGGGCAACATACATGGAATGTTTGTCTGTAAAAAGGTTACAGGCTATGTAAGCCGGGTATTCGCCCTTTGCAGGGAGGGGCCCGCCGTTCAGTCCGCAGGAAGTGATTTCTACCTGAGGAATGGAACCGTCTTCCTGGACTGTAATTTTTTCTGCACAGCCCTGACGGCTGAACCATGTTCCGTTTGTGTGATGATGATAGAAAATGTAATATTCTCCCTTTATCTCTTCAAAGCCTCCGTGATTGTTTGCTCCGTAGGCAGCCGGCATATCTGCACTCTTGTATGTGTCTATGCCAATATCGCAGTTGCTTACAATTACACCGCCATACTTAAAGCCGCCCACAGGACTTTTGCTGGTGGCATAGCAGAGTTCGTGCATTACCTGAGATGAATAAACAAAATAGTAGGTATCTTTGATTTTTCTGATGGATGAGGCTTCAAAAAAGGCATGACCTTTAAAGCCTTCCCAGTTTTCCAGAGAATCAAGACGGTAAGGGCAGTTCATTTCTTTTGCCTGCTTTTCTGCAGCAGAGCGGGCTTCTTCTCTGCTCAGGGCATAGCAGTCGCCGGGAACTATTACCGCAGGCTCTTCTTCTATAGTAAGCATATCAGGTCCAAGAACTGTAGCCATTGCTCCGATGCGGTCTTTCATGTGGTTTCCGCAGAAGGCTGTATAAAGATAGGTGCGCTCTCCTTCGCAGAGAACTGCAGGGTCAAACTGAGGCATATCACCTTTGCGGTCTCCAAGTCTTGTTCCGTCTTTATAATGAACGTAGCCGTAGAACTTATAGCGTCCGGCAGGAGTGTCGCAGACTGCAACGGAAACAAAGCCTACTTTGTCATAAACGTAGTAAAGGTAATAGCGGCCGTCCGGGCCCTGGCAAACGTCCGGGGCATACAGAACCATGCGACCCTTGTTGGCCTTGTCATCTTCTTTTCTATATATAATGCCCTCATAACGCCAGTCGCTAAGGTCGTTTACAGGTGCCGACCAGCAGACGTAGTCTCCAAGGCAGAAAACACATCCGTTTGCAAGGTCATGGGAACCGTAAACGTATACCCTGTCTCCAAAAACATGAGGTTCTCCGTCTGGAACGTATTCCCAGGAAGGAAGGTAAGGATTGAATGCCTGTTTTTTCATAGAAAATAAAACTCCTTTTGTCTGAAGGTTATCTGAATCTTATCTGAAGGCAAACTGCAGTATGTGATAAAGTCCGCTGCGGATTGCATTGTTGTCGTGGTCGGCTCCCTGAACTTCATACCAGTAGTGCTCTGTGCCGTTTTTTTCAAGCAGGTTATGGTAAGTCAGAGGGTACTTTCCTACAGTGCCGTCGTTAGTGCCGCAGCAAACCATAAGGACTTTTGGAAGGGGCTCTGAGTATTTTATCTGCTCTTCTGCAAGCATACCCTTGTGCTGCATTGCCCAGTCTCTGGAAGGCACCAGCCCCGGGGCGGGGGCGATTGCTCCCACATAGGCTGCAAGGTCTGGCCGCTGGATGGTAATGTAAAGGGTTTCCCTTCCGCCCATTGAAAAGCCGCATATTGCTGTATTTTCACGACCAGTCTTTACGTTAAAATTTGCTTCTATGAAGGGCATCAAATCTGCAGTCAGTTCATTTATAAAGTTGTCGTAGCACCAGACTGCCTCATCAGAAAAAGATGGCTTCATGTTCGGGTCTGTGGCGGCAAACATATTCGGAAAAACTACGAACATTTCTTCGCAAATTCCGTCTTCCGTCATGTTGCCAAAAAGTTCCTTTATGTGCATGTTGACATCGCCTGTAAAAGAATTTTCATCACCAAAAATTCCATGAATCATATAGAAAACCGGATATTTTTTTGATTCATCATAATTTGCAGGCAAGAGGATGTTAAAAGCCCTCTCCATTCCGCAGGTTTTTGAATTATATTTTACGTGCCTCAATTCACCGTATTTTGAATTATCTCTATGTTCAAACAGTTCCGGCGGGCACAGGTTTTCAAGCTGTGAAATAGATTCTTTTTTTTCTGTATTCATATCAGTATTTACCCCTTTTGTTTTGGTATGGCTGCAGCCAGGATTTATAGCAGACATTATGATTATAGCAGAAGAAAGCACACAATAAAAAATATTTTTTACAGCACCTTTCAAAATATCCCCCTAAAAAATAAAAAAAATGTTGTTAAACGTTTTACTAAATCGTAAAATAAGATTACAATTAAAACATGAAAAACGCAAGAAGTATGATACTTTCTATTCTTGGAGGAATGATGATTATGTCTTGTTCTGAAAATAAGACTTCTGCAGAATGTCTTGGAGCCAGTGAATTGCAGAAAATGATGGCAGAAAAAGTTGTAAAACTGCCTTCTGAAAACAATCCGATTGTGATGCATAAATTCGGGGCTGATCCTGCTGTGCTTGTATATAATGATACGGTTTATGTTTATTCAACAAATGACATGCAGCAGATGGAATTTTCAAAGGGAGAAGATGACAATAAATTCAATAAAATTAATTCACTGAATCTTTTTTCTTCAAAAGATCTGGTAAACTGGACTGATTTGGGTGAGATTCCTGTAGCGGGAAAGGCTGGCGGAAAAGGCGATGCAAAATGGGCAAGTAATTCATGGGCGCCTGCAATTGCCTGTAAGAAAATAGATGGAAAAGATAAGTTTTTCCTTTATTTTGCAGACAGCGGAAACGGAATTGGTGTAGTAACTGCTGAAAGTCCTGAAGGCCCTTTTACAGATCCTATAAAAAAGCCTCTTATTTCGCGTCAGACTCCAAACTGTGCAAATGTAAACTGGCTTTTTGACCCTGCTGTTTTTATTGATGATGACGGTAAGGGCTATATTTATTTTGGTGGCGGTCATAATCCTGATGCCTTTGAACATCCAAAAACTGCCCGCTGTGCTGCTCTGGGAGATGACATGGTGAGCATAGAGGGCATTCCTGCAGAAATTGATGCCCCTTATCTTTTTGAAGATTCTGGAATCAATAAGATAAACGGTCTTTATTATTATACTTACTGCACGAACTGGACTGCCCGCCCTGAAGGCAGCGGATCTGAAGTTCCTCCTATTGCAGTTATTGCCTATATGACATCAGAAAATCCCCTGGGGCCTTTTACTTACCGCGGCTGGACTCTTAAGAATCCTGGAACATATTTTGGCGCATGGGGAAATAACCACCACTGGATTTTTGACTTTAAGGGAAAGCATTATATTGCCTATCATACTCAGACTATGGAAAAGCAGATGAAGCTGGAACATGGCGGTTATCGTGGAATTTTTATAAATGATTTTGTTGTAAATGAAGACGGCTCTCTTCCTGTTCAGAATATGAAGATGGAAGGTGTGAGTCAGGTTGGAAGTTTTAATCCTTTTGAAGAAATTCCTGCGGCAAGCTGCCATTCTCTTAGAAATGTTGCCGTTACATCCAGACGAACTTTGTATCCTGTGGCAGACGGTGCCTATGTGTGCATAAAAGGGGTAGACTTTGGCAGCGAGGCTAAAAAATTCGCCGCAGAGGTGATTTGCAGCAGCGAGTCAAAGGGGGCTTCATTAAAAGTTTGTGCTGACCACTTTGGTTCAAATGGAAGTCTTCTTGCCGAAATTAAGATTGGAAAAAAGTCTCAGGTAGAAGCTGCCATTTCTCAGATTTCTGGCAGGCACGATCTTTATCTTGTTTTTACGGGCTGTTTTGAACTTTCGTCCTGGAAGTTTTTAAAATAGATTTTTTCTCTTGCAGCAGCAGTCTTATCCTCCTCCAAAGATTCTGCTGCTGCTTTTTTATTGCATTAGATTGTTTTCTGAATTATAATTAACTGAGTTAAAGACTGCGATTATAAAAGTTTGTTTTTAAAGTTTTATTTTTAAAGTGCGATTTTGAGAGTAAAATCTTTTAGGAGGAAAAGAACCTATGTCTGAACAGGATGAATTGTTCTTTACCGAAAATATAGTAAATGTAAATCGCATGGTAAGAAAAGTTATGGCCGCAACATGCATTGTACCTGTTTCTTTCATAATACTTACGCTTGCAGGAATCTGGATTGTTGCCTATTCCTATTCTTTTGCAATGCTTGGCTTTTCTGTTTTTATTTATCTGGTTCTGCTTTTAGCAAATAGGGTTGAAAAACTTCAGCTTTTCAGTATGTATTTTGGAATTATATCTGCAGTGCTTTATGTAGACCTGCTGGGCTATAATAAAGTAGTTAATATTTCCATTACTTATGGCTGTGCCCCTTTCCTAAGCTGCCTTTATTACAACAGACGACTTACAAATCTTACCTCCATTACAGCCTATCTTTCTATTGTTGTAATGCTCATGATTCAGGCCTTTGGGCTTGGTTCTCTTTTAGATTCTATTCTTGCTGAAGGAAAAAATCATACAGTCTGGTTTATTTCTCATGCAGCTGGAATTTCTGTAGAATTTGTTTTTGTATTCCTCATTGCAGGTTTTCTTGCTTCCAGAAACTATCATACTATTCAGCGTCTTTTCCGCATAAAGGCAGACCGCGATGTAGCCTATGACAAACTTTCAGAAAGAAACCGCTATATCATTCAGCAGAATTCAGAACTGGAAACTACAAACCGCGAACTGAATCTGACACAGTATAAAATCATTCAGTTTGTTGCCCAGTGTCTTGGAAGTCACGACCTTTTTACAGGAAGGCACGTAATTCATACTCAGAAATATGTGGAAATTATTTCCAAAGAACTAAAGGCAGAAGGTTATTACGAAGAAGAACTGACTGATAAGAATATAGAACTGTTTACTACAGCAGCCTTTCTGCATGATATAGGAAAAATTCATGTGCCGGAAGGAATCCTTAATAAAATAGGAAAATTCACTGTAGAAGAATTTGAAATGATGAAGTGCCACCCCGCCGAAGGAAAGAAACTTCTGGAATATCTGCCCCCGATTGAAGGCGGAAAGTTTAATGATATTGCCATGAAAATGGCTTATCATCATCATGAAAAATGGGATGGTACAGGCTATCCTAACGGTCTTGCCGGGGAAAACATTCCTCTTTGTGCCCGCATTATGGCGGCTGCAGATGTTCTGGATGCCCTTATAAGCCAGCGTCTTTACAAAGACCCTATGACTGTTGATGAAGCCATGGAAGTTTTTGAAAAATCAAAGGGAAGCCATTTTGAGCCTTGCATTGCCCAGGCTGTAATAAACTGCCGTCATCTTATTACCCTTATTGACCAGGATTTTAAAACTAACGAGGCATCTACCAATGCAGAAGAACTTGAATGGTGGCAGCGCTATCATGAAAATTTGAAGTTGTAGAATCTGCTTTTGTGGGGTATAATCTTTCATTATGCCAATTACAAAATATCTGGAAAAGAACGCAGCACTCTATGCAAATGACTGCGCGCTTGTAGAACTTAATCCCGAAGTAAGGGATAACCGTAGAATTACCTGGAAAGAATATGATTTAACTCAGCCTGAACCGAATCTGCCTTACCGCAGGGAAATCAGCTGGCATATTTTTAATGAAAAAGCCAACCGCTGTGCCCACTACCTTTTGGAAAGGGGAGTCCGCAAGGGAGACAAGGTTGGAATCTTGATGATGAACTGCCTTGAATGGCTTCCTATTTACTTTGGAATCCTAAAGACTGGTGCTCTGGCAGTTCCTCTGAATTTCCGTTATGCCTCTGACGAAATTGAATACTGTCTGAATCTTGCAGATATTTCTGTTTTATTTTTCGGTCCTGAATTTATAGGCCGTCTGGAAGCCATTTCTGAAAAAATCATGCAGCACAGGCTTTTGATTTACGTTGGAGAAGGATTTGCCCCTACTTTTTCTGAAAGCTATTTTATGTCTGCAATGAACTATTCTTCTGAAAATCCTGGAATAGAACTTACAGATGATGACGAGGCTGCAATTTACTTTAGTTCTGGAACTACAGGCTTCCCTAAAGCAATCCTGCACAAGCATCGTGCCCTTATGCATTCTGCCGCTGTTGAACAGCATCATCATGGTCAGAAAAAGGATGATGTTTTCCTCTGCATTCCGCCGCTCTATCACACAGGAGCAAAAATGCACTGGTTTGGTTCCCTTATTTCCGGCAGCAAGGCCGTTCTTTTGCGCGGAACTAAGCCGGAAACTGTATTAAAGGCTGTTTCTGATGAGCGCTGTACAATCGTCTGGCTGCTTGTGCCTTGGGCTCAGGATATTTTAGACAGCCTTGACCGCGGCGACCTTAAGATTAACGACTTCCACCTTGACCAGTGGCGGCTTATGCACATTGGTGCCCAGCCGGTTCCTAAAAAGCTGATTGAAGACTGGAAAAAGTATTTTCCTCATCATGATTATGATACAAACTACGGACTTTCTGAAAGCATCGGGCCTGGCTGTGTTCATCTTGGAGTTGGAAATGACAATAAGATTGGTGCAATCGGTATTCCGGGTTATGGCTGGAAGGTAAAAATTGTTGATGAAAAACGCCATGAAGTAAAGCAGGGTGAAGTTGGTGAGCTTGCTGTCTTTGGCCCTGGCGTAATGGTCTGCTATTATAAAAATCCTGAAGCAACTGCCGAGGTTATGGATGATGAAGGCTGGCTTTATACCGGGGACATGGCAATGATGGATCCTGACGGTTTTATTTACCTGGTAGACCGCAAGAAAGATGTCATCATTACTGGTGGTGAAAACCTTTATCCTGTTCAGATAGAAGACTTCCTGCATAAGATGGAAGCCGTAAAGGATGTTGCCGTAATCGGTCTTGCAGACAAGCGTCTTGGAGAAATTGCCGCTGCAATCATAGAAGTAAAGCAGGGCTATACCTGCACGGAAGAAGATGTAAACAACTTCTGCATGGAACTTCCAAAGTACAAGCGTCCGCGAAAAATCATTTTTGCCTCTGTTCCTCGTAACCCTACAGGCAAGATTGAAAAGCCAAAACTGCGTGAAATGTACAGAACCGAAGATCCGTTTGCAAGTATGCGAAGTGATAACTGATGTTTTAAAGTTGTGTTATAAGAAATTGGTGATATAATAGCATTGATTTGCTAAAAAAATGAGAGGTGAATTGTTATGGAAAGAATGCAGTGTGATAATTGCGGATATGTTTATGACAAGGATGAAGGAGATCCTAAAAATAATATCGCTCCAGGAACTGCTTGGGCTGATGTTCCGGAAGATTACAAATGTCCTGAATGCGGGGCAGATAAAAGCAAGTTTATCGTAGAATAATTTATTTTTGTTTTTGCTAGGAAAAGTGAAGTGCACCCCTAAAGTTGGACAAATAAAGTTCAATTTTAGGAGGTGCATTTTTTTTATTGATTTTTTCTGGCGATGTGATAGTATTACTATCATGACTGATTTTGAGATTAAAGACAATTTTTATTTGAACGGAGAACCTTTTCAAATCATTTCTGGTTCAATTCATTATTTTCGTGTAGTGCCGGAATACTGGCGTGACCGTCTGGAAAAACTTAAGAATATGGGCTGCAACACGGTTGAGACTTATATTCCCTGGAATTTTCACGAGCCTAAGAAGGGTGAGTTTTTGTGGGACGGGCAGCACGACGTATGCCGTTTTATAGAAATTGCCCAGGAATTGGGACTGTACATCATAATCAGGCCTGCTCCTTTTATCTGTGCAGAATGGGAGTGGGGCGGGCTTCCTGCCTGGCTGCTTGCAGAAGCTGACATGAAAGTCCGCTGTTCTTATCAGCCTTATCTTGACCATGTTCGTGAATATTATCAGGTTTTGATTCCAAAACTCCTGCCATATCAGATAGATAAGGGCGGAAAAATCATCCTGATGCAGATTGAAAATGAATACGGCTACTATGGTGACGATAAATCTTATTTAAAATGGCTTGCAGATTTGATGCGCTCTCTTGGAGTTAGCGTTCCTTTTGTTACGTCTGACGGCCCTTGGGGAGCGGCTTTTAAGACCGGGCAGATGGATGGTGCTTTGCCTACAGGAAACTTTGGCTCAAACTGCGAAAAACAGTTTAAGGTAATGGCTCCTCAGATTGAAGGCGGAAAAAATCGGCCTCTTATGTGCATGGAATTCTGGGCCGGCTGGTTTGATGCCTGGGGAAACAAGTTTAAGATGCGCTCAGTTCTTAAACTGAATAAAAAAGATTACGAATATACGATTAAAAACGGCCACAACATAAACATCTATATGTTCCATGGCGGAACAAATTTCGGCTTTATGAACGGCTCAAATTATTACGGAAAACTTACTCCTGATACCACTTCTTATGACTACGACGCTCCTTTGAGTGAAGACGGCAGAATGACGAAAAAGTATCAGGCCTTCCGCGAGATTTTAAAGAAATACAGGGATGTACCTGATGTAAAACTTTCTACCAGAATTGAAAGGCGCTCTTATGGTCAGGTGCGCTGGATTGAGTGCGCGGACTTGTTTGAAAATCTGGATGTGATGTGTGCAGGCACCGCTTCCGGCATGATAAAATCACTTTATCCTCTTTCTATGGAGCAGGCCGGGCAGAATACAGGCTATGTGCTTTACAGAACTAAACTTGCCGCCGATGAAAAGGCTGGCAGCGTGATGTTCAAAAAATGTGCCGACCGTCTTCAGATTTTTGCAGATTCAAAGAAGGTTGTTACCGCTTTTGATAAGGAAATCTGTTCTGAGGGTCATGGAGTCTGGCCTTTTAATTATAAGGAAGGAAAGGAATGGAAATTCCCTTGCGGCTCTGGTGCTCAGCTTGATTTTCTGGTGGAAAATATGGGGCGGGTAAATTTCGGGCACCGTCTTATGGATCAGAAAAAAGGAATTACGGATGACGTTTTGATAAACGGACATACTCACTTTGGCTGGGAGATTTTCACTCTTCCTCTGGATGAAAGTCAGCTTGCAGCCTTGTGTCAGAAGGGCAGCTGGCAGCCTGATTGTGAAAAATCTGAAAATCCAGCCTTCTTTAAGTTTGAATTTGAAGCTGATTTTGAAGATGGCACTTATACAGACACCTATCTTGACTTTAAGGGGTGGGGAAAAGGCTGTGCCTGGGTAAACGGTTTTAATATCGGCCGCTTCTGGGAAATCGGACCACAGAAAAGGCTTTATGTGCCGGGGCCTCTTTTGAAAAAAGGAAAGAACGAAATCATCCTTTTTGAAACCGAAGGTAAGAGACAGACTTCTATTACTCTGACAGACAGAATATAATAAAAATTTGTTATATTTATTCATGACTTTCTATTGACAGAAATGTAGTCCCCATGTATAGTAAAAATACTTGTGTTTCTCTTTATAGAAACATTTATTTTCGCCAATGGAGGTTATATTATGGCAAAAGAAATTCCTTACAAAATCTATCTTGAAGAGTCGGAGATGCCAAAAGCCTGGTATAACGTCCGCGCAGATATGAAAAAGAAGCCTGCTCCTCTTTTGAATCCAGAAACTCACAAGCCTTGCACGGCAGAAGAACTGGAAAAGGTTTTCTGTAAGGAGCTGGTTGCCCAGGAACTGAACGAAACTGACGCTTATATTGAGATTCCTGAAGAAATCAGAAACTTCTATAAAATGTACCGCCCGGCTCCTCTTGTCCGTGCCTACTGTCTTGAAAAAAAACTTGGAACTCCAGCCCACATTTATTACAAGTTTGAAGGAAACAATACTTCGGGCAGCCACAAACTGAATTCGGCAATTGCTCAGGCCTACTACGCTAAAAAGCAGGGGCTTAAGGGCGTTACAACTGAAACAGGTGCCGGACAGTGGGGAACAGCCCTTTCTATGGCCTGTTCTTATTTTGGTCTGGACTGCGTTGTTTACATGGTAAAGTGCTCTTATGAGCAGAAACCTTTCCGCCGCGAGGTAATCCGCACTTATGGGGCAAACGTAACTCCGTCTCCTTCCATGAATACAGAGGTCGGTCGCCGCATTAATGCAGAGTTTCCTGGAACTACAGGTTCTCTGGGCTGTGCAATTTCTGAGGCTGTTGAGCATGCCGCAAGTCATGAAGGCTACCGCTATGTTCTTGGTTCAGTTTTGAATCAGGTATTGCTGCACCAGAGTGTGATTGGTCTTGAAACAAAAACAGCCCTCGACAAATACGGTGTAAAGGCTGACATAATCATTGGCTGTGCTGGCGGCGGAAGTAACCTTGGCGGTTTGATTTCTCCATTTGCAGGAGAAATGCTCCGCGGCGAGGCTGATTATAAGATTATCGCGGTTGAGCCTGCTTCGTGTCCTAGCCTTACCCGTGGCGTTTATGCCTATGATTACTGCGACACAGGAAAGGTTTGTCCTTTGCAGAAAATGTATACTTTGGGAAGCGGCTTTATGCCTTCTGCAAATCATGCCGGTGGCCTGCGCTACCATGGAATGAGCAGCATTGTAAGTGAGCTTTATGACCAGGGGCTGCTGGAAGCCCGCTCTGTAGAGCAGACTGCTGTTTTCCAGGCCGCAGAAGATTTTGCCCGCATTGAAGGAATCTTGCCGGCCCCGGAAAGCAGCCATGCAATTAAGGTAGCAATTGACGAAGCCCTTAAGTGCAAGGAAACTGGCGAGGCAAAGAATATTGTATTCGGTCTTACAGGCACCGGCTATTTTGATATGTATGCTTACAAGGCCTTCAACGATGGCGAAATGGGAGACTACATCCCAACGGACGAAGAAATCAAAAAGTCTACGGATAAACTTCCAGTATTCTAAAAACTGATTATGTAATACCAGATAAAGCTGATTACGCAAATCATTTTAAGGCCGGTTCCTGTGATGAAGCCTGCAAAGGCACCGCAGCCGGCCTTAAAAACTCCGTGAAAGTCACCGTGATTGTGAATCAGTTCTCCAATCATTGCTCCTATAAAAGGGCCCAAAATGATTCCCGCAGGCCCGATAAAAAATCCTGCAATCAATCCTATTGTGGAGCCTGTAACGGCGGCCTTGCTTCCTCCGAATTTTTTTGTCATGGAAATTGGTAAAATATTATCCAGAACTGATACAAGAACTGCAAAAATTCCTGTGATTACAAGTCCTTTTATGCTGATTTCGCAATAGTCAGAGAAAAAAGCCAGAAGAAGTCCTGCCCAGGCAAGTGGTGCCCCGGGAAGGACCGGCACAAAAGTTCCTAAAAATCCGACTGCAAGGAGAATGCCTGCTATTATAGCCAGAATGAGCTGCATATTCATATAATTACTTTACCATATTTTAAAATCGCTGTAAAATTAAAACATTATTTAAATTTGATTTTATAAGAGGACGTTATGAAACAACTGATGTTGGGTAACGCTGCGGCCGCCCGCGGTTTGTTTGAAGCCGGCTGCGAGGTTATTTCGAGTTATCCGGGAACTCCAAGTACGGAGATTACTGAGGAAGCTGCAAAGTTTAAGGAAATCTATTGTGAATGGGCTCCGAACGAAAAGGTTGCCCTGGAGTCGGCTTTTGGTGCCTGTCTGGCTGGCCGCCGTGCCTTTTGCGGTATGAAGCATGTTGGTTTGAACGTTGCTGCCGACCCTCTTTATACGATGAGTTACACTGGCGTCAATGCCGGTCTTGTTATTGGTGTAGCAGATGACCCTGGAATGCATTCGAGCCAGAATGAGCAGGATTCAAGACATCACGCTATTGCTTCTAAAGTGCCTATGCTTGAGCCTTCTGATGCTGATGAAGCCCGCGAGTTTGCTAAAATCGCTTTTGAAATCAGTGAAAAGTTTGATACTCCTGTTTTATACAAGATGTGTACCCGCGTTGCCCACAGCCAGAGCATTACAGAAACTGGTGAACGTGTGGTGCCTGCGCACAAGGCTTATGAAAAGACAATCTCAAAATATGTAATGGCTCCTGCCAACGCAATTAAGCGCCATCCTTTTGTTGAGCAGAGGATGAAGGAGATTGAGAAGTGGAGTGAGACTTCGGGAATTAACCGTGTGGAGGTGGTTTCGACAGGCTCAACCACCGCAAATACTACGGTCCCTGAGGCTCTCGAAGGGACCAAGGTTGGTATCATCACTTCGTCTACAAGCTATCAGTATGTAAAGGAAGTGCTTGGTGATTCTGTAAATATTTTGAAGCTTGGTATGGTAAATCCTCTTCCTGCTGATATGATCCGCAAGTTTGCTGAGGGGCTTGAAAAGCTGATTGTTGTTGAAGAGCTTGATCCGATTATTGAAACTTTTGTCCGCGGACTTGGCCTTAAGTGCGAAATCCACGGAAAAGATATGTTCCTTATCTGTGGTGAGTTCAGTCAGAATCTTGTGGCTGCTGCTTTTGGTCGCGAGGTTCCACAGGGCAAAAAGCTTGACGGAGTTCAGATTCCTGTCCGCCCGCCGATTATGTGTGCCGGCTGTCCTCACCGCGGTATGTTCTACGCCCTCAACAAACTGAAGGTTACTGTATTTGGTGATATCGGCTGTTACACTTTGGGCTCGGTTGCGCCACTTTCTGCTATGGATGTTACTCTCTGTATGGGAGCAAGCTTCAGCGGACTTCACGGCTGGAATAAGGCGGGTGGAGCAGAAAACGAAAAGAAATCTGTTGCCGTAATTGGTGATTCAACCTTTATGCATTCGGGTATGACTGGTCTTGCGACAATTGCTTATAATCAGTCTAACTCAACTGTAATCGTGCTTGATAACTCAATCACCGGTATGACAGGCCATCAGCAGAACCCTACCACCGGAAAGAACCTGTATGGAGACCCTGCCGGTCGTGTTGATTTGGAAGCTCTGGCCCGCGCTATGGGAATCAACCGCGTTCGCGTAGTAGACCCTTACAATATTGCAGAATGTGAGGCTGCAGTTCGCGAAGAGCTGGAGGTTGCTGAGCCTAGCCTGATTATCAGCCGCAGACCTTGTGCACTTCTTAAGGAAGTAAAACATAATCCTCCGCTGGTTGTTGATCAGGACAAGTGTAAGAGCTGCAAGATGTGTATGAAGATTGGCTGCCCTGCAATCAGCATGAAGGGCGGAAAGGCTAAGATTGATGCAACACTCTGCGTAGGTTGTAAAGTATGTAGCCAAATGTGTAAATTCGGAGCGCTATAATGGTAAAAAATATAATGATAGTTGGCGTGGGCGGACAGGGTGCCTTGCTTGCGTCTAAAACTTTGGGACAGGTTCTGCTTGATGCGGGCTATGATGTTAAGGTTAGCGAGGTTCACGGTATGAGCCAGCGCGGCGGTTCGGTTGTAACTTACGTTCGTTACGGCGATAAGGTTTATTCACCAATCGTTGATAAGGGAGAGGCTGATTTTATTGTTTCTTTTGAATTGCTAGAGGCTGCCCGCTACACTGAATGGCTTAAGGCAGACGGTCAGATTGTTGTGAACACTCAGAAGATTGACCCTATGCCTGTAATTACCGGCGCGGCTGAATATCCGGAAGACCTGGAAGGCACAATGGCAAAGGCTGGCATTAAGGTTGATGCCCTGGACTGTCTCACTCTTGCAGAGC
This sequence comes from Treponema sp., assembly GCA_017470605.1. GTDB lineage: Bacteria > Spirochaetota > Spirochaetia > Treponematales > Treponemataceae > Treponema_D. Next base: position 75,904 of record JAFUYH010000031.1, on the reverse strand, counting down.
AGGCCGGAACTGCTAAATCTGTAAACATTGTTTTGATGGGCCGCCTTTCCCGCTACATGGACTTCCCGGTTGAGGCATGGATGGCTGCCATTGAAAAGCTGGTTAAGCCTCAGTTTTTGGAGATGAACAAAAAGGCCTTTATGCTGGGGCGCGGGGAATAGTTCTTCCTTTTTTTTGAGCATTGGACTTGTCTTTTACTGATGTGATAAAAGACAGAGTCCTTAAAGCCTAAAGGTCTTAAGATATTCCTTGTGCTCAGGCGAAACTCTAAAACTTTCGCAGGCCTTCTGGATTGCCTTATTGTGGGGCCAGGGGGCAAGTTTTTTTTCTGTTATATAAGGCAGGGCGGAATCCCATTGCTTTACAAGGGCTTCTGCAAAGAACCAGGCAATCATCATGTTTACATAATATTCTTCGCTGCGGATGCTGGCGGGAAGCTCCAGATATTCCGGCTTAAAAGCATCATCCAAAAAATATTTCATTAAAAGAAGAAGTCCTATTCGTTTTGTAAAGGGAGCCGGGGCTTTTATCCATTCCTGCAGCTTTGGCAGCAGCTCCTGTCTGTTCTTTTTGAAGGCAGGAGGATTAAGGGCATCGCTCACAGCCCAGTTGTTGATGTAGGGCAGAAAATCTTCCAGTTCCGCAAGGCATTCGTCGTAGTTTTTGATTTTATTGATAAGTGCAATGTGCAGGGCATTTTCTTCGTGATATTTGTGGGGCAGGCTTTTCAGAAATGACCTGGCCTCTTGTGGTGGCAGTGCTTTTATCCGTTTGATTATTTCCTTGTAACAGGGAGAGCGCACTCCAATAAAGGCCTCCCGTGCTAGTGTTGGAATAAGTTTTGCCGCAAAGTCGCCGTATTTTTCATCCTGATATTCAAAGAGGATTTTCTGAATCGTAGTCATAGTTTTTTAGAATTCCTTGTTTTACTATAGCACAAATCTTTTAGAAAAAGAAAGATTAGACCATAGGGGGGGCGTGCTTTTTGGCTTGCCAACAGTGGATGCAATTAGATTCTGTGCAAAAAATCCTGCGCTTTTTTTTCCATGAAGTTTGCCCTGTGGGCCTGCAGTCTGCGGCTCTGCAGTCTGCAATTTTTTTCTCTTTACAGATTTTAATAGGTGTGGTAAACTTTAATATATGTTAAGAATTACAGGCTTACTTAAGAGCCGCTTCTTTTCCTTTAATTTCTTTTTCGCCTGAGGGCGAACTTCTCTATTTTTTTTGTGCAATGCGTTCCATGAGCCGTGCACGGTAGCCTTTCTTTTATAAAATCAGAATAAAATAGATTGTCCGGTCAAGCCGGACAATGACATGTGAAGGTGTAATTATGAATTTAAAATACTATCAGAAAGAATGTGAATGTATGCCGCTGGAGCAGCTTCGTAAGCTCCAGGGCGAAAGGCTGGCAAAAAATTTCCGCCATGTTTATGAAAATGTAGAATATTACAGAAAACGCTGCCAGGAAGCAGGCGTTACTCCAGATGACATCCTCGGTTTGGATGATTTGGACAAGATTCCGTTCACCTGCAAGGATGATTTGCGCCAGACTTATCCTTACGGACTTTTTGCAGTTCCAATGAGCAAGGTTGTCCGCATTCACGCTTCGAGCGGAACTACAGGAAAGCAGATTGTTGTAGGCTACACAAAAGAAGATTTGGACATCTGGGATGACTGTACTGCCCGCCAGCTGGTTGCAATCGGTTGTGATGAAAATGATGTCTTACAGACCGCCTACGGCTACGGACTTTTTACCGGAGGCTTTGGAGTTCACGGCGGAGCAACAAAACTCGGCCTTGAAGTAATCCCGATTTCCAGCGGAAACACCCAGCGTCAGATTACCTTTATGCAGGACTTAAAATCGACAGTGCTTGCATGTACTCCATCTTATGCCGCTTATCTTGGCGAAACCCTGAAAGAAATGGGGCTCACACCAGACGACATTCACCTTAAAGCCGGTGTTTTTGGCGCCGAACCTTGGACAGAAGAAATGCGCCGCGACATAGAAAAATCTCTTGGAATCAAGGCCTACGATATTTACGGACTCACAGAAGTTATGGGGCCTGGCGTTGCCTATGAGTGTGCCGAACAGGCCGGCATGCACGTAAACGAAGACCATTTTATTATAGAAACAATTGACCCTAAAACCGGGAAACGCCTGCCTGATGGTGAAAAGGGCGAGCTGGTATTCACTGCAATCACAAAACAGGCCTTCCCTCTTATGCGCTTCCGTACAAAAGACATTGGCGTATTGAACCGCGCTCCTTGTGCCTGCGGACGTACCTTTGTCCGCATGAGTAAGCCTATGGGACGCACAGACGACATGCTCATCATCCGCGGAGTTAACGTATTCCCAAGTCAGATTGAGGGCGTTCTCATGCAGAACGGCTACCCTGCAAACTACCAGATTATCGTTGGCCGCGTAAACAACAACGACACCTTTGAAATTAAGGTAGAAATGACTGCCGAAAACTTCAGCGACGTTGTTTCGGAAGTAAATCAGAAGCAGAAAAAACTTGAAGCCGCCCTGCTTACCGTTCTACAGATTAAGGCAAAAGTTACCCTCGTTGCACCAAAGACAATCGAGCGTTCGGAAGGTAAGGCAAAGCGCGTGATTGATACTAGAAAACTGCATGATGTGTAAGGCCGCTGGCGTTGCGGGGTGTCCCCGCTAGAAGGGGTAGCGAGCAACGCAGTGCGAGCGAGGGGTAAACAGCTTCGCTGTTTTGACTTTCCCCTACCTATAATAAGGAGTATATATATGACAATAAACCAGATTTCAATTTTTATCGAAAACAGAAAAAATGCCTTGTCGGAACTGACAAACGTTCTGGCAACACATAATATCAACATCCGCGCAATGAGCCTTGCAGATTCCAGCGACTTTGGAATTGCCCGCCTTATTGTAGACAACACCGAGCAGGTTCAGGCCGCCCTTGAACGTTCCCACTACATTGTAAAGGCAACCCCTGTAATTGCAGTGGAAATTCCAGATGAAGCTGGAAGCCTGAACAAAATCCTCAAACTTCTTGCCGACAATGGCCGCAATGTGGAATATATGTACGGCTTTACCGGCCGCAAGTCTGGTTCAGCCTACATGATTATCCGCTGCACGGACATCCCGGAAACAGAGCGTGTGTTAGAAGCGGCCAGAATCCGCATGATAGGACAGGATGATTTAGCAGAAATTTAAGGCGAATTTAAGGCAGGGCGTATACCTGTTGCTTCATGTAAGGAAGGCATTTATCAGCTTTTCTATTTGTGGCGTGCTGATTTGACTGCCCTGAGTTTCCATTGTGATAATTAGATTTATACCAGGAAAAATGCCGTTTTCATTGTAGTTTTTTACTTTGAGGACGGCATTTTCTGTATAGTCCGGGTCATCCATCATGCCAAAGTGTTCCCAGTAGAATTCCTGGCGGGTGCGCCGGTTGAGGCAGAGAAAATCCGGGTGTAAGGTGCGTCCTGATTTTAAGTCCAGCGGGTATTCATAGCGGTAGGGGATATTGTGTCTGCTTAAGGTGTCGGCGATAATTATTTCCGACTTTGACCGCACCCGCTCGCCCCGGGTAGTGTAATATTCTGGTGCATCGTCTCTAAAACTCAGTCCCTTGTATTCCTCACTTTTCCAGATATTTACAAATTGCTTGTCTGTGAGTGTTATCGGCTTGATGAGAGTCTGGCGGGTTTCTGATAATTTAGTGTAAAGTTTTGAGATTTTTTCTTCTGATTGTGTAATTGCCTTTGAAAGCACCTTGATTTGCTTTTGCAGTATTGCTGCAGCTTTTGCGTCATAATCTTTTTGGGCAATTTTTTTGATAAGACTTATGTTTGAGTAGGGAATGTATTTACCTTTTTTGTCTTTAGGACTTGTGATGTAGTAAAATTGTGCTTTTTTGCTGCTTTTATCCCGTGCGATTCTAAGATGACCTTGGGGAATGTTCTTTTGAGATTTAATTATGCTTTTTAGTGCAAAAATTAGCTCTTCTTTGCGCTTTTTCATCATTTGTGTGAGTGTGTCTGGCGGTAAAAGTTCGTAATTCATTGTTTTTCTCCTTGTTTTTTGGGATGACGGCCTACAAAATGATGAAAAATTGCAATTTTGTAGGTCGCCTCCACCATTCTTTTGCTGAAGTTTTTTACTAATAGCCTACAAAATGATGAAAAATAACAAAATTGTAGGCCGCATTTCTTTAGGCATAGTATAGTGGAGCCTACAAAAACGAGAGTTTCGTAAATTTTGTAGGCTGGTCCGCAGCTGCCGTGACCTACTAAAATACAAATCCTTGCAAAATAGTAGGCTGCCATCTATTTTTGTGACTTGCGCGGGCAATTTTATGACCTACAAAATAATGAAAAATAGCAATTTTGTAGGCCACTCCCCGGCAAAGTGACAAAAAAATAATTCTCTATATATATAATTGCCGCAAAAAATCATTTTTACCAAAAATTTAAGAAAAAAATTGATTTGATTTTAATTTATAGGTAAATGCCGTGCAGTTTTCCTATATATATAATTGCCCGCGGCGGTGGCTAAGCATTCTGAACTAAGCATTTTATTGTATAAATGAGATTTTCCTAGTATAATGTTTGACATTAAAATACATAAATGGAGCGTAATTCTATGGAAGAAATACTTGATTTACTGCGTCAGAATGCGCGGCTTTCTGTTGAAGATATTGCTGCGATGACAAAGAAAAGCGTCGAAGAGGTTAAGCAGATTATTAAAAAGCTTGAAGATGACGGAGTAATTCTCAAGTACGCGGCCATTGTAAATCCGGAAAAAGACAAGGCGGCCAAAGATAAGGTTGTCGCGGAAATTCAGATTCAGGTACAGCCGCAGCGGGAACATGGTTTTGATGCCATTGCAGACCGCATTTACCGCTTCCCGCAGGTAAAGTCGCTTTATCTTATGAGCGGCGGTTACGACCTTAAAGTTCTGATAGAAGGTGACAATCTTAAAGATGTTGCCCTTTTTGTTAGCGAAAAACTTTCCACTCTGGAAGGTGTGCGTTCCACAAAAACAAACTTTGTCCTTAAAACATATAAGGAAAATGACATTGTTTATGTAGAAGATGAACGCGACCGGCGTGAGGGAGTTCAGGCTTAGGCTCCTACGCAGCAAGCTGCTGGCAAACTCGCGGGGAATTACCCGGGGTCTTAGGGGCAGAGCCCCTAGGCGGGTGGGGTAGCGAGCAACGCAGTGCGAGCGTAGGGCGGGGCTCCGCCCTACTTGATAAATTTTTTGGAGAATATTTTGAATACAAGAGAAGATAAATTCAGCAAAAAGATGATGGAAATACCGCCGTCTGGAATCCGAAAGTTTTTTGAACTCTGCATCGGACATGACGACATTATTTCCCTTGGTGTCGGGGAACCTGATTTTCCGACTCCATGGGTTGTTCGCGAAGAAGCCTTCTATCATCTAGAAAAAGGACATACATCATATACTTCAAACTGGGGTTTGATTGAACTGCGCGAGGAAATCTGTAAATATCTTGAACGTTACAATCTTTACTACGACCCTGCAACAGAAATTTTGCCTACAGTAGGAGCTTCTCAGGGACTGGATTTGGCCCTGCGTGCCATTCTGAACCCGGGAGATGAGCTTATTGTCTGCGAGCCTTGCTATGTAAGCTATCAGCCGCTGGCAGATTTGTGTGATGCAAAAGTAATTCACCTGGACACAAGTAAGACTGGCCTTTACCCGACAGCCGCAGCAATAGAAGCGGCCTGCAGTCCTAAAACAAAGGCTGTAATGTTCTGTTCGCCAAGTAATCCTACAGGCCGCATTATTCCGGCAGAAGAACTTGCAAAAATTGCAGAAGTTGTAAAAAAGCATCAGATCTGGTGTTTGAGTGATGAAATTTACTGCGAGCTTCTTTATGACGGACACAAGCATGTTTCAATCGGTTCGTTCCCCGGAATGAAGGATTACACAATCGTATTTAACGGATTTTCAAAATCTTTTGCCATGACAGGCTGGCGAATTGGTTATATGGCCGCTCCTCATGACCTGCTTGTTCAGTGCTGCAAACTTCATGGTTACAACGCAATCTGTCCGCCAATTTTCAGTCAGTATGCAGCAGCAGAAGGCCTTAGAAACGGCTGGGACGAAGTGGAAAAAATGCGGGTAAGTTACCAGCAGCGCCGGAACCTTATGCACAAGGCCTTTATTGATATGGGGTTGCCATGCGTGGAGCCGGAGGGGGCATTCTATATGTTCCCGGACATCCGCCCTACAGGAATGACCAGCGAAGACTTTGCGACAGAACTTATTCAGAAGCACAGCGTTGCCGTTGTTCCTGGAAATGTATTTGGCGCGGCAGGTGAAGGCTTTGTCCGCTGCTGTTATGCAACTTCGGTTGATAAAATAAAAATCGCCCTGGAGCGTATTGGAGAAATGGTAAAGGAGAAGATATAAAAATTACATCCATGTAATTTTTATATCAGCAGATTTTGCCGAAGGCTTTAAAAGGAGAAGATGGGAGCGCGATAGGCTCCTGAATTTGCAGGCCCATGTTAATTTCAGTTTTAATCGCCATTATAGTTCTTGCTCTTTCAGTCGTCATTTTTATGGGCATAGTAAGTGTCAGAAAAAAAGGCGGCGGAGACAGTGCTAACCAGAAAATTCAAAGAAAGGGAAAGTCTGCCGTACTCAAAGAAGCGCAGAAAAAACTTTCTCATAATCCGAAAGACGTTGGTGCTTTGGAAATGGTTGGTGACATTTACTATGGAGAAAAAAACTGGGAAAAAACATGGACTGTTTATAAAACTCTCTATGAACTTTCAACTTCTCATATAGAAATTGACGTTGCTAAAGTTACCCTTCGCATGGGAATTGCCGCTTTTTATCTTGGAAAAACTGATGATGCAGCCAGTTCTCTTGTAACTTCGCTAAAACGAAATCCAGAAAACTTTGAATGTAACTTTTATCTTGGCAAGACCCTCTATAATTCCGGCAATTACGATAAGTCATTTATCTGCTTAAAAAAGGCAAAGACCCTTATGCCTGAAAATCCTGATGTGAATGAACTTTTAGGGGAGTGTCTTTTTAAGGCCCAGAAATACAAGGAATCTCTGCCATTTCTTAAACGTGCAATAGAAGAAAAACCTGAAAATAAGGAACTTCTTTATGATATGGCAGTTGCAATGACCGAATGCGGTTTTGGAGACAAGGCACTTAAAGTATTCATGCACCTGCGCCCGGATCCTCAGTTTGGAGCCCAGTCCTGTCTTGAAGCCGGAAAAATGCATGAACGCGTAAAAGACTATAACAGTGCGATAAAAGATTATGAGATTGCCGTAAAACTGGAAAATGTTCCCGAGCAGATTTCCATTCAGATTAAATACCGCTATGCAATCACCTGTATTGCAATGAATGATATTGCAAAAGGACTTGCCCTCTTAAAGCAGATTCAGGCGCAAAAAGAAGGCTATAAAGATGTTGCCGCCCTGATAGCACGATATTCGGAACTGAATCAGAATAAAAATCTTCAGACCTATCTTATGTCTGGAACAAGTGATTTTGTTGCCCTCTGCCGTAAATTTATTTCTACATATCATAAGGACGGTTTTGTAAAGATAGAAGACGTTCAGGTTTCTGCAGACTGTGTTGAAATCATCTGTGAGGTTGAAAATCCTAAGTGGGAAGCAAAGCAGATTTTCCGTTTTTACAGAAGTCAGAACGTGATTGGTGACATAAATGTCCGCGAATTCCATGCAAAAGTTCGTGATACAAAATGTGATACCGGCTATTGTATTTCTATGGGTAACTTTTCTGAAAGTGCCCATAAATATACGGAAGGTCGCCCTGTAGATTTAATAGAAAAGGACGAACTTGTTAAGACTCTTAAAAAAATCAATATGTTCGGTTGATTATGAATATCTGTCTTTTTACACCAGAAGAAATAGGAAAGCCCCTTGCCCTTAAAGATGAGAGGGGGGAACATCTCATAAAAATCCTGCATAAAAAAGCGGGCGATACTTTTACGGCAGGAATTGTGGGAGGTCAGTCTGGAACTGCCTGCATCAGCGGCATTACGGAAGAAGGAATCTTTTTTGATTTTAAGGCAGAAGGAGATGGAAAGCCCCTTTACCCCTTAAAGATGATTATAGGATTCCCGAGGCCCATTCAGTTAAAAAGGCTTTTAAGGGATGTGGCTGCCCTGGGGGTAAGCGAGGTTCACCTTACAGGAACTGAATTAGGCGAAAAATCTTATATGCAGTCTACCTTGCTTGAAAAGGGGAATGCGTATAAAATGCTTTTCGACGGAACTGTGCAGGCGGGGGGCACCCACATACCCCAAATCTTTCTGCACCAGAGGCTTGAAGAATGTCTTTCTGCTGTGAAGGGAGATGTCCTGCTTGCTCTGGATAATGTCCGCCCGGCAAAAAGTCTGGGGCAGGCTATGAAAGAGTCTTGTGGAAGGGGGGGCATTGCCGGCGGAGTAGTTGCCGCAATCGGAAGCGAGAGGGGCTGGACAGACAGGGAACGTGACCTGTTTTGTCAGAAGAATTACACCCTGTGTGGAATGGGCTGCCGCATAATGAGGACAGAAACCGCCGCAACAGTTGCGGCTACAATTATACTTAACGAAATGGGATATTTGAAATGACAAACGAAAGAATAAAAGAAATCCTGCTGGATATAGAACAGTGCGAAATTGATTTTACAGTTACTCAGACAGGAAAAGAAAGTAAGCGGGTAAACGGATTTTACAAGCCGGATACACATGAAATCTTCCTTCATAATCTGAATTTAAAAACAGACAACATGCTGGTTTACACAGCCGTTCATGAATACACTCATCATCTTATGACTGTAGAAAAGCAGAAAATAGACCCTACTTACGCAAATGCAAGCCGGGTGCACACTCAGGAATTCTGGGCAAAATTTGGTGAGCTGATAAAGATTGCGGAAGAAAAGGGTTATTACTCAATAGGCTGGCAGGAAAATGCCGAGCTTAAAGAGCTTACAGAAGATATTAAGACAAATTACCTTGCAAAAAACGGCCAGCTTATGCAGGAATTCGGCAAGAAACTTGCCCGGGTCTTTGATTTGTGTCAGGAAGCAAACATCCGCTACGAAGATTATATAGACCGCGTTCTCTGTCTGCCACGCAATACCGCAAAAGACATTCGCAAGGTGGCTTCAGTAGAAATAAATCCTGCAATCGGCTTTGACAATATGAAAGTTGTAGCGTCCGTAAAGAAAAAGGACGACCGGGCTCAGGTGGAACAGGATTTTCTGGAAGGCGGAAAAAGTCCTGCGAGCGTGCGCGAACTGATGAAGCAGAAATCTGCCTCCAGCCGTGCTTCTGCTGCAAATGACCCTAAGAGCAAACTTGAAAAAGAAAAGACCAGACTTGAAAAAACAATTGCCCAGCTTACCCAGCGTCTTGAATATGTGGAGGAAAGCCTTGCGAATTTGTAAAAAGAGTTCACTGGCTGGCCTTTTTGCTCTAGCCATAATTGCAGGCGGAGCACTTTTTGCCGAATCAATAGAAATGCCTGAAATGCCACAGATGCCTTCCATGCCGACTCTTTCTTCGGAGGGCAGTTTTTATCATCCTTCCTTACCTGCATATCCTGCCCAGACAAGCAGAAAGGCTTCTGTACAGGACAGCAGCCAGACCTCATCGTCATCTCAGTCAGTCCTAACAGAAAATAATACAGAATCTGATTTTCTTTCTTCATTGATGAAGTCAAATTCAACCCTTACCGCTTCTGATATTTCTGATTTATATGATTCGGGACTTTTTACGACGGTTTCTTCATTGAACGGAAGCGGCAGCGGAATCGGAATCGGTTCTGCTTCAAACCTTCTGCAGAAAACTCTGACCAGTCTCAACAGCCTTAAAGAAAGTCGTCAGGATGTGAGTCAGAATGAAAAAGAAGAATTGCAGACCATGCAGGCTGATGCCCAGACTTTTAAGCAGCGCGAGCCTTCAATCCTTAGGTTTAAGATAAACGGCTATAATATTACAGATTCCCTGACTACAGTTTTTTTTAGCGACCCGGAAGCGGACGGAAGTTTTCTTCTTACGGCAGACCGCCGCTATTATGTGAATCAGCTTCCGCGGACAGAAACTTTTTACATGCTCTTCCGCACTGTAAGTTCCAGCGGTTCGGCAGTGTCTTACCGGGTTCAGCCTTCAATTGTGCAGGATTCCAGAAACGAAAATTCCTTTGTCTACAGGCTTTCGGAAGTAAAAAATCTTACTGCCGAAAAAACAGGAAACCTTGTGGTGATGCACTTTGCAGAAGGCGACCTTAAAATAGAAATGCTTCTTGATATTGATAAAAAATAATTTTTTGTAAGTGAGAGAGAAGGAAAAATAAGGAAAAATATGGATATTTTGACTCAGGGCTTGGAAAAGTGCGGAATTCCCCAGAATATTATTGCTCCTCTGGCAGAAAAGATGGAAGCCTACATAAAAGAAATTGTGCTTTTTAATTCAGCATATAATCTGACGAATACCAGTGACCATGACGAACTTGTAACCCGCCACATTCTGGATTCTCTGGCGGCCTATAAGGTGATTGCAGAGCTGGCTGAGGCGGCCGGGGGTGCGGGGGGGCCTGCTACAGGAGGCACTCGTGGCGCGGATTCAGGCGCGGGTGATGCTTCAGGTGCCTCTTCCTCCGCATTCGCACCAGCCCCCATTCTTGCCGACATCGGCAGTGGTGGCGGCCTCCCCGGGATTCCCCTTGCAGCCGTATTTTTCCACACATTTCCGTCCCTCAAAATCTGCCTTGTGGAGCGCATGGAAAAACGCTGTGCCTTTCTGGAAAACTGTGCCGCAATTCTGGGGCTAAAGAATGTGGAAGTTATAAACAGCGAAGCCGAGCGGCTGGAGATGGAGTCCTTTGACCTTATAACCTTCCGCGCTTTCCGCCCTCTGGATAAAAAAATGACAAAAACCCTGCTTCGCATCGTGCGCCCGGGCGGAAGCCTCTGTGCCTACAAGGCCAAGCTTTCCAGCATTCAGGAAGAAATGTCTGGCATCAACGCTCTGGTTCCAGACTACCGCATAGAGCCCCTTTGCGTTCCCGGACTGGAAGATTCAGAACGTAATTTAGTAATTATAAGGAAGTAATATATGGATTTTTCAATTTTAGGAAAAAAAGACAAAGACAGAACTCCTGCTCAGGTAGTTGTGCAGGATGTAGTAAAGGTAAAGAAAGGCGAGCGCGTGCTGATTATCGCAAACCCCGCAACAAACGAAATTGCCCAGGATTTGTATTCAGCCAGCAGTGAGGCAGGAGCCCTTGCCACCCTCATTTTTCAGCCGGATAAAACCAGTTTTGATAACGCAAACCCGGAAGTTCTTGCAGCAATAGCAAGTGAACCGGAAGTTTGTTTTTCAATCTCCAATATCAAATTGGGAAAAGACCCTGCCGCCACTGCAAAACCTTATAAAACAGAAGACGGTCAGGAATATACCCACATCTTTGACTATCTGATGGACGGGAAAAAGACCATGCGCGGAGCCTGGACGCCTGGAATTACAGTGGACATGATGAACCGCACAGCCGCCATAGATTACAAGGAACTGCAGGACCGCTGCAGGAAACTGGGAGAGATTTTTAAGGGAGCGGTAAGCGTGCGCGTAACTGCCCCGGGCGGAACAAATCTTCTGGTGCCAATCAACGGCCGCGCCCTGCTCAGCGACGACGGCGACTTTTCTAAGCCTGGAACAGGCGGCAACATTCCGGCCGGCGAAGTTTTTATCAGCCCGGTAGTTGGCGGCCTTGGCCTTAAAGCCCCGGACGGCTCGGTTTATGAACAGCAGGCAGACGGCTGCGAAGGCGTGATTGTTTACGACGGTTCCATGACCTTTGCCGACGGCGATTCAATTATAGAAACTCCGATTACCTGCAGGGTAGAAAAAGGCTTTGTAACAGAAGTGACTGGCGGCGCCGAAGCAAAACGCCTTTTGAAAACAATTACGGAAGCAGAAGCCCGCTCCGTGGCCTATGAAAAAGAAGGAAAACTTGCCGCAGGGCAGGGGGCAGTCTACAAGAAGAATGCCCGCAATATTGGTGAACTTGGAATCGGGCTCAATCCCGCCGCAAGCATTACAGGAAACATGCTGGAAGACGAAAAAGCCTTCCACACCTGCCATTTTGCAATCGGTGAAAATTACGACAACGACGCACCAAGCCTTATTCATCTGGATGGCGTTGTTCGCGACCCGACAATCACGCTCACCTACAGCAACGGCACCTCCCGCACAATCTTACAGGACGGTGCCCTGCAGATTTAAGCCGGAAACTTACTGATTCTGATAAGCCTTTTTCTCAAATTCCTTTAGAGGAAGAGGCTTTGAAAAATAGAAGCCCTGAATCAGGTCGCAGTTCAGACCTGCAAGAAAATCTACCTGTTCCCGGGTTTCTATTCCTTCTGCCACAATCTGCATTCCAAGTTTTTTTGCAAGAGTAATGGTTTCCCCAACAATCAGTTTTGATTTTACAGTATCTTCCACACTGCGGAAAAATTCTCCGTCCAGTTTTATGATGTCCAGCGGCAATTCCTTTAGGGAATTCAAAGAAGAGTAGCCCGCACCAAAGTCATCCATGGAAACCTTAAATCCGTAGTTCTTCAGTTTTTTAATCGTATTTAAAAGTACAGCCTTGTCATCAAAAAAGGCGCTTTCTGTAAGTTCCAGCTCTATAAACTGATGAGGAACATTATAACCGTCCACAACAGAACAGATGTGTTCCGCAAGGTTGTCTTCTGCAAAGTGAGCGCGTGAAACATTTACGGAAATAGGAACAAGCCTTTTGCCCTGTGCAATCCAGCCGGACTGAATTTTAGCAACTTCCGTAAGCATATAGTCATCAAGCTGAAGAATAAAACCATTTTTTTCAAAAATCGGAATGAATTGAGCAGGAGAAATAAAGCCCAGTTTTGGATGAGTCCAGCGCACAAGGGCTTCCGCCGCCGAAAGTTCTTCCGCTTTTGTAGAATACTTTGGCTGCAGATAAACCTGAAATTCATGATTTTCCAGAGCCTTTTTCATGTCATCTTCTATCTGACGCTCCCAAATCTGACTTTCCTTCATGCTGTCATTAAACCAGACAATTTCATTCTGAATTTTAGGCTGTTTAGGAAGGGCAAGCCCCGCATAAGAAACCATAATGGAAATATCTGTAAAAGAAGACTTTATGGCACAGATTCCCGCAGAAAAACTTAAATGCTGTCCGCGGCGTTTTGCTTTAAGCAGGTTCATAATGCTTTTTATTCTGTTTTCCACCGCTTCCCTGCCGTCATCCTGCATAAGGATTACAAAATCAGATTTTTCCACATGGGCAATCAGTTCTTTTCTGCCTAAAAGCATGGAAACAGAAGAATTAATTACTTCCAGAAGATTTTCACCTTCCTTTAATCCGTAAGTAATGCAGAAATTCCTGTATTTTTCAAGGCGCAGTTGGACCACAACATACTTTTTCTTGCCCCGTCGCACAACTTTAGCTGCCTTGTGCATAAAATATTCCTTATTATATCCGCCGGTAACAGAATCAGTAGTGACAAGAAGATTGATTCTTTTTGCTTCATGTGCAAATTTTACAACTCTGGTAATTCCCAGAACTCCGCAGAGAATAAAGATAAAGCCTAGCAGAATTCCCAGAACGAAAATGAATGAAGAAAAGAATTCTGTGACCGAATAGCGCATTTTAACGCAAAGTTTAATTTCCGGGTAATCAGTTTTAAAACATACCAGAACAGGAATGCTGGAAACTTCTCTGCCAGCCCAGTTAATCACATTTTTGTGTTTTAAAAGCTTAAAAAGCTGAAGTGACTGAAAGAATTTTTTGGGGGCAAAAGTCCCCAAATCCAGTTTGAAAAAGTCCGCTGTCGAATCCTCCAGAAAATATATGAGCCCTTCGTTTTCAAAACGCTCTTTATTCTGCTTTTCTAGAAGATTTTTTAAGTTTTCTCTGGTTTTTGCATTTGCTTCCCTGTTGCCATAAGTGCGTAGCACGCTGTTGTCTGCTGACTTTACAATAAAAATGCAGTCAATTGCTTCAAAATCTTCTATTAAATTGTTAATTCTTGCGTCAAAAACTTCACGACCTGACTTCCATTCGCTGTTTACTGCATTAAGGGCTGCTTTTGCACTTTTATCATTCTGAATCACAATCTGATTCATAAGGCATACTGCCGCAAAGGTAAAAACTGTAATTGAAATTATATATATAAGAATTTCTGAAAAAATCATTTCCATAACTGCAGGCCAGACTGGCATGTGCTGCAGTTTCTTAATTTTCTTTTCTTTCTTTTTGCTCATGCTTTTATTATAAAACAGATTATGCAGATTTTCCAATTTTTATTGAAGAGCTTTGGGGATTTGTGATAATATAAGGCGAGGGGATATATGCGCGCTTTTAATAAAATCACAAAACTTCTTTCTTTTTCATTTGTATTTTTTATGACTTCAGCACTTTCTGCCGCTCCAGTTGAGCCCGAAATTGAAAAACTTGGACGGGTACTTTCCAGCATGAGCGAACGTTGTAAGGCTGCAATTCCAAACGGCGACCCTCAGGAATTTCTTGCCGATTTAAAAGCCGTTTTGGCTACCGAGGCAGATTTTTCCAGCGAGGATTTGTCACCATTTTATCTGATTGATAAAACTCACAAAGTTGGAGCTGATTACGAGCCTAAAGGCCTTGTTCATCTTGAAAAAAACAGCCTTTATGAAATTAATAAAAACAATCTGAGTCTGAGGCCGGAAGCCTACAAGGCTCTGGGGGAACTGGCTGCCGCCGCCCGCAAAGATGGGGTTGTGCTTACCGTAAGTTCCACCTACCGCTCTTATGAATACCAGAAAAACCTTTTTAATTACTGGGTCAGCGTGGACGGTCTTGAAGAAGCCGAGCGCGAAAGTGCCCGGGCAGGAACCAGCCAGCATCAGCTTGGAATGGCTCTGGATTTTGCCCCTGTAGATGACGCTTTTGATAAGACTCCCGGTGGAAAGTGGGTTTATGAACACGCCGCAGACTACGGCTGGTCACTCAGCTTTCCAAAAAATTATGAAGACGTAACCGGCTACCGCTGGGAATGCTGGCACTTCCGCTACATCGGTGTAGAAGCCTGTAAGTTCCAGAAAAAGTGGTTCGGCGATGTTCAGCAGTTTATGATTGAATTTATTGACGCCTGGAAAAAGGCGGAATAAGCGCATAAACAGCCCTATGTCATTGTCGTGCTTGACACGACAATCTATTCTGATATACTCACCTTATGCCAAAACTCGATGTAAAACTTATAGCCCTGGATCTTGATGACACCCTTTTAAACGATAACCGCGAAATCACAGATTTAACAGTAGAAGCCTTGCGCCAGTGTGCCCGCCAGGGAATATATGTTGTGCTTTGTTCCGGCCGTGCAGAAGATGCCATTCTGCCTTTTGTCCGCCGTCTGGAAATTGCAGGCCTTGAAGCCGGCCGCTTCTTAATCGCCATAAACGGCTGTTCCATTTTTGACCTTCACAAACGTCAGCAGATTTTCTGCCGCAAGGTAGACGCAGACGTGCTTTTGCGCACAAATCAGATTGCAGAAGAGCGGGGCTTACGCAGCGAAGTTTACACTCCTGATACGATTTATTACCGTGAAGAAACCAAGTGGACCAAGATGGATGTGGAACTCTGCGGCTTAAAAGGCGCCGTAGTTGCAGATTACGACGAGTTTTTAAAACAGGGCTTTACAAAAATGCTTGTTCCCGGCGAGCCTGAAGAACTTCTGGCTTTACAGGATGAACTCCGTGCCGAATTTGGCGAGCGTGCCGTAATTTTTACCAGCAAACCTTACTTTCTGGAAATCCTTCCTCCAAACTGCGGCAAAGGCGAAGCCGTAACCTGGCTTGCAAAGGAACTTGGCTTTGGCCCGGAAAATGTAATGGGCTTTGGCGACAGCATGAACGATGAATCGCTAATCCGCATGGCAGGCCACGGAGTTGCCATGTGCAACGGACTTGATGCCATCAAAAATATTGCCCGCTATGTTACAGATTACGATAATAACCATGACGGTGTTGGCAAATTTTTACAGAAATTTGTGCTTAAAAATACATAAAATTCAGAAAAAAGTATTGAAAAAACGTTTAATACGTTTATAATATGAATTGTGGTTGGGGAATAAAGAAAGTAGGAGAGTATAAAAATGAACCACAAAAGTATTATCTGTGCCCTTGCGGCAGTTTTTTCATTCAGCCTTCTTGTTTCCATCCTGTCTTTTCTTGCAAAACTGAACCTTCATATCGAAGTCATTTTTGCCATCTTCTTTTCCATAATGGTTCTGTTCACCATCTTTCATTTTAAGCGCGACCTCCGCCACATGAGCCAAAACAAAACCCCGGCTCCCCTGAATCCTTCCTTAAAGCGCAAAAACCTCTTCCTCCGCGTTAGCATTATCGCAGGCCTGTTTGCCCTCTGATGTAAAAAGTGCCAAATGGTCACATGATTCAAGTGATATGAATAAGTTGAAAAGATTTTGTATGTTGAAAACAATTAATAAGTATTATATAAATTATATAGTACATTTTGTTGAGGTTATAAATGATTAAATCATTTTCTTGCAGTAATTTTAGAAATATACATACAAATGGTGAATTGAATTTCAAAAGACTTAATATTTTAATTGGCGGCAATAATACTGGTAAGACTAATTTTATACGAGCATTATCGTTTATAGGCGATATGCTGAATGACCGTTTGTCGGGTAGTATGCCTACAGCTTTTTTACGTGAAATAGCTCGTAACGGTTGGAGTCATTGTCTGAATAATCAAGTTGCCGCTGGTTCGCCAATTGACTTTTCATGGAAATTTGAGAACATAACAGACGACAAGGAACCACTTAAATATTATCTGAGTTTTTCTGTTGGAAACAAGCCTGAAGATTGTACCATTCTACAAGAAAGCCTTGATTCTACGAGGGATAATGGATTTGGCAGACCTTATAATTATTTTTCGTGTCATGGTAAAAATCCTGGTATTGGTTCTTTTTCTACGGTCGTTTCAAAAGGGAAAGTTAACACAAGGGTTCGAGTTGATGTAGATTCCAATGAAACAATAATGCGACAGTTTAAGGATTTGTTGTTGGAGTCTGATAAGCTTTATAATGGGGAGCGGACAAAAGATATAAAGAATTATCTTCAGGATATTGAAAATTACTTTTCAGCGTTTGATGTTTATTCGAGTGCCAAATTTTCTAATGAAAAAATGGAAAAAATGGGCTCTGTAAATGATGAAAATACAAGGCTGATGATGGATGGCTCAAATTTTGCAGGAGTATTTAACTATTATAATTCTGAAAACATGATGTGGAAAAAAGAATTTAATACCCGTATGCAAGAAATAATTCCTTCTTTATATGAGTGTGATGCTTTTATGCAGACTGATGGTATAAAATTTCGTATCGGTCTAAAAGATCAGAAACAGTATGATTTGACTGATATTTCAGAAGGAACAAGAAAGGCATTGATGCTTAATATGTTGATTAACATGAAACATGGTGCAAATAAGGTTCTTGCTCTTGATGAACCAGAGGTAAATTTACATCCGGCATGGCAGCATATAATTACTGAATGGATAATACATTCAAATGCTTTTGAACAATGTTTTATTAGTACTCATTCTCCTGATATGCTGGATGGATTTACGGAAGAATTTAAATCTGGTAATTGTTCAATTTTTATATTCAGTCTTGGGGATGGCATTCGAGAGGTGAAGTATCAGGATATAAAGGATCAGCTTGGAGAATTTGAACTTGGGGATTTATATCGTTCTGCAGATATAGCATTAGGCGGTTGGGAATGTTAAAAGGACAAATTGCATGTTTTTTTTCAGGCGGCTGGACTGAAGTCGGAAATGGAGCGATGGAACGATTTCTTGAAAAAATTAATGCTGATTATAAATATGTAAAATGCTTTCCCAAAACGATAAAAACGCGTAATGGTAATATAGTCTTAAATCCGTCTTCTAATGGAATAACAGGTGATGCGCTTATAACTAAAGTAAAAGATTATCTTATTAAAAATAAAGAACTGTTTAAAAATTATAAAGCAATACTCATAGAAGATGATCTTGATGGTAGATTTGATAAAGTAAGTCTTTCCCAGGTTCAAGCTGATATACAGACATTGAAAGATGATTTGCGCACATGTGTGGGGTTGCCTGATATTCCTGTTGTGATTTTATACGCATCTCCTGAAATTGAAAGCTGGTTTATTGCCGATTGGAATAATGGTTTTGAATTTTTTGTGAATAACTCTAGGCGGTTTCAAGATATAGATAGCTCTATTCGTGGAAAATTTAATCACGATTTTAGAAAGACTGTAAATAAAAATCTTCTGAACAATAATGCAATAGATATTGAAGATTATGCTTTTGCAACTGGGGCATATAAAAAATTAAGCTCAGACCTACAAAATTTAATAAATAATCTTTCAATTCAGTTTACTTCAAAAACTGGACAAGATATTTGCATTTCTTATAGTAAAAAAGAAGACGGAAAAGAAATGCTTAGAAATATACTTCCAAGTGAAGTTTCAAAATGCTGTACAAAGTATTTTAAAATGTCTGCTTTAGAACTGCAAAAACTTTAGTAGGTGTCATAAGTGTGACTAAAGCAAATAACAAAAAAATTACACTCATGACTGATTCTGAATTAAAACAATTTGCTATTCAGTAATTATTCATTAGATAATGAATTATAAATTTCGTCTATATATTTATCAATGATACCATCAATCATTTGCTTTGCCTGTTGTAGACTCATAGGATTTTTTGGAGGTTCACAAGTTGATTTACCGTGCCGTGCCTCGTCGCCAGATGCAGCCGGATTATTTGCGGTGTTTGTAAAGTTACTTTCCTGCTCCCTGGTTAACCAGCCTTTAGCAACCGGTTTTATTCCAAAGGATTTTAGTTTTTCATAAATACGGAACAAGTTTACAAAATCTACACCTTTTCGATAATATAAACCAAGCAATTCTTGTAGATTCTCATTTTTTTGATAACAAACCTGAATCTTATTTATTCTTTGTGCATCCAAATCTATTTCTTTATTATTCTCAATAAAAGTACAGTCATCTTGTAAGGATATGTAATCAACAAAGTCCATATATACGGTATTACCGATTTTAATGCTATCATATTCAAGATAAGAATCAGAGTCTTTTCCATAAAAAAGAATTGAGTTTAAATATTCAATAAGCTCTTCCGCAATTACCTTGACGTCATCTTTTGATGTAAGACTTTCAAGTTTTTGGGAATGAATCCAATATTCAATAAGATCTCCATGAATCTCTTTGATAATTCTACAATATGAATCTTGAAAAAGTCTTTCTGCATAAATTAAAGCTAGTTGATTTCCAACAATACGGATAGATGCCATTTATAACTCCAATTTATAATATAATAAATAATAATTTTGGTGGCTATTATAAAAGCTCAAATTACTGAACGACTGTTTTATTATTTGCCTGTACGAATATAAAGACCTTTTTTTCTTGACGCCAAGTGTAAATTCTATTATATTCGAGGTGTGGGAAAGCTCCGTCCCTTAACTGGAGAATGTAAATGGCGGCTGTAACAGGTCGCCTTTTTTTGTTTAGGAGACAAGAATGTCCTATAAGTTTGTGCTTATTACTGATGAATATATTGATTATTTAAGAAAAACAGAACCAAGAGTAATTATTTTTGACTATACTACCCCTGTTTAGAAATATCTTCAAAACTTAAATCCATGGTGTGGGAAGAGCCGCCAAAATCAACCCGGATTTTTGCACGCTGTTTACGGCGGTCTACTTTGATGATGTTTCCTTCTATGCCTTTGAGAGGTCCTTCAATTACTACAATGCGGTCGTTCTCGTCAAATTTTACAAGAGAAGCTCCGATTTTAGGACCCAGTCCCAGAAAATGCTGGATAATAAAAAGGTCGTTCCCCGAAAGCGGAGTAATTTCTGTATTGCTTTTTAAAAAATGATAGAAACCTGGAACTGATTTTAATGTAAGAAGAGTTTTTGAATCAATGGAAGAAGTTGTCTGCATAATCACATAGCCCGGAAAAACAGGTTGCTGTTCTTTAAGCCATTTTCCCTGACGGCGGATAGTCAGTTCTCGGGTAAGATAGATTAAATTGTGTTTTTGTGATAGCTCGGGCGAAAGTTTTTTGACTTTTTCGATAAAGCCCGCTTCGTGCCCCGTTTCAACCTGCAAGATATAAAAGTCCATTGCAGATACTATAGCGGATTTAAGAATTGTTCGCAATTGCGAAATATTGACTGAAGAAACTTTGCACGTTCGAATTTGCTAAAATGTATTGTTTTTTATTATTAAATGAAATACAATATTGTTTACTGCGTCCTGCAGATTACAGCGGATGTTTAGAGGCTTATAACTTGTTCCGGCAGTATTCGTCACTTGCATCTATAATGTCTCTCTTTTCGTACCCAACGGAATGTGTCCGCTGAAAATGGGTTATTTGTAACTCTTTCTTCTATTATATAATAAATCATATCATTATCTAATCTCTCAATTAAGTTACAGGAATCATAAAGTAATATGATTAACTTAGAACAATTTATCTCTCGTTATGTCACAGAACGTGACTCCAGTCTTTTTGCAAAAGATATTCAAAACAATTCGGAAGCTCTGACTAAAGCTATTAAAGATAAGTCTTTGCTTGTTATTGGTGGTGCTGGTAGTATAGGCAGTTCCTTTATAAAGGCTTGTCTTCCATTTAAACCAAAAGCTCTTGTTGTAGTCGATGTAAACGAAAACGGACTTGCAGAACTTACTCGTGATCTTCGTAGTACTAAAGGCATGTATGTACCGGATGATTATGTACCTTATCCAATAAACTATGCACAGCCTGTTTTTGAAAAAATGTTCCGCGCACGTGGAGGCTTTGATATTGTTGCAAACTTTAGTGCCCACAAGCATGTGCGTAGTGAAAAAGATATCTATTCAATAGAAGCTTTGTTGCAGAATAATGTTCTTAATGCCAAAAAACTTTTAGACCTTCTTGCAGAATTCCCACCTCAAGCTTATTTCTGTGTTTCTACAGATAAAGCTGCAAATCCTGTAAACATTATGGGCGCTAGCAAGCGTGTAATGGAAGATGTAATCTTCTCGTATTCGGACAAGTTCCCCGTAAAAACAGCGCGTTTTGCAAATGTTGCCTTTTCTAATGGTTCTCTTCCTGCTGGTTTTATTGACCGCATTTCAAAGTTGCAGCCAATAAGTGCGCCAAATGATGTAAAGCGTTATTTTGTAAGCCCTGCAGAAAGTGGACAGATTTGTATGCTTGCATGTATGCTCGGTAAGAATCGCGAAATTTACTTCCCTAAGCTTGAAGAAAAAAAAATGAAAACTTTTTCTTCCATTGCAACAGATTTTTTAAACGAAAATGGCTACGAAGTTTTGGAATGCAGTTCTGCTCAGGAAGCAATTGATAAAGCAGAAGATTTGAAAAATGGTTCAAAAAAATATCCTGTTCATTATTCAGGTTCAGATACAACTGGTGAAAAAGCTTATGAAGAATTTTTCACTGATACTGAACAAACAGATATGAATCAGTTTGAATCTCTTGGAGTTGTTACTAATAGAACTGCTCGTCCTGTTAGCGAAATAAAAGAATTATTTAATAAATTGGAAACTGCTTTTGCAAAACCAGATACAACAAAATCTGAAGTAGTAAAAATATTACAAGATTTCTTACCTAATTTTGAGCATGAAGAAAAGGGTAAATCTCTTGATAGCAAAATGTAAATAATTAATTAGAAGGTTTATATGTCATATCAAATTCCATTATTTAATCTTAATTTTGATGAGCGGGAAGCTAAAGCCGCTTATGATACCATAAAGAGTGGTTGGATTTCCACTGGCCCAAAATGTGCTGAATTGGAAGAAATGTTTGCAAAAATGCTTGGTGCCAAATATGCGGTAAGCGTTACAAACTGTACGGATGCATTGCATATCTGTTGTATGCTTTGTGGTTTTGGGCCAGGTGATGAAGTTATTTGTCCTTCATTAACATTTGCAGCTTCTGCAAACTGTATTCGCTATGTTGGTGCAACACCTGTTTTTGCAGATATTGTTGGCCCCGAACATATTAATATCGACCCAGCTGATATCGAAAAGAAAATTACACCAAAAACTAAAGGCATTGTTGTAGTTCATATGGCAGGATATCCAGCAAAAATGGATGAGATTATGGCTATTGCAAAAAAACATAATCTAAAAGTTGTAGAAGATGCTTGTCATGGACCTCTTTCAGAATATAAAGGAAAAAAGTTAGGAACAATAGGTGATTGTTCCGCTTTTAGTTTCTTTTCTAATAAAAATATTTCTACTGGTGAAGGAGGAATGTTTGTAACTAATTCAGAAGAATTAGCAGCTAAAGCAAAACTCCTTCGTTCTCATGGCATGACAACAATGTCATATCAACGAGCAAGTGGTCATGCTACAGAGTATGATATTGTTGAACTCGGCTATAACTTCCGAATGGATGATATTAGAGCTTCAATTGCAATAGAACAACTTAAGAAACTTCCAGAAGATTTGGAAAAACGAATTACGGTTAGAAAACGCTACCTTGAAAATCTAAAAGATGTAAAAGGACTTGTAATTCCTTTTGCTGACTGTAAAGAGTTTACTTCTAATTATATTATGCCTGTTGTGCTTACAGAAGGAAATAAAGAAAGAAGAAATGCTATTCGCGAAAAGATTCATGAATCTGGTATACAGACAAGTGTTCATTACCCGGCAATTCATAAGTTCTCAATTTATAAGGATTATGGTGCAGTATTACCTCAAACTGAGTATGTAACTGAACATGAAATCACTCTTCCTATGTATGCAGCACTTACCATAGAACAAGTTGATTTTATTTGTGAAACTGTAAAGAAGGCTATAAATGGATAAAAAATCAATTATGGTTTTTGGAGTAGGAGAACTTCAAAAATCAATTATAAATAGAGCTCATAAACAAGGTTTGTTTGTTGTAGGAATTGATCCTTGTCCAGATGCTTTTTGTAAAGATGAAGTTGATGCATTCGAGATTGTTGGTGGTCAAGATTTTGAAGGAACATTGGCGGCTGCAAAAAAACATCAAATTTCGGCAATCGTAACAGCTGCTACAGATAAGCCATTGGTAATGATGGCTAAAATTGCAAAAGAACTGAAATTACCATTTTATTCTGTTGAGACCGCACAATGGTCAACGGATAAATTTCAGATGAAACAACACTTTATAAAAGGTGGAGTTCCTTGTGCAAATGGTAAATTGATAAAATCTGTAGATGAAGCAGAAGATTTGATATTTCCTGTAATTGTTAAACCTAGAGATAATTCTGGAAGTCGTGGTGTAAAACTATGTAAAACAAAAGAAGAACTTCAATCATGTATGGATGAAGCTTTACAGTTTTCTCATCTTGATTCTGTTCTTGTTGAAGAGTTTATAGAAGGTCAAGAATACAGTATAGAAAGTTTGCACTATGATGGAAAATCTGAAGTAATACAATTTACAGAAAAGAAAACTACAGAATTTCCATATAATGTAGAACTTGGACATAAGCAACCGGCAAATCTTTCTGAAAAACAAAAAGATGAAGTTTGTGAAATAATAAAAAAAATCGCAAGTGCTTTGCATTTTGAAAATTGTCCTTCACATACCGAATTAAAAATAAATGATAGAGGTATTTTTGTAATTGAGACAAGCCCTCGTTTAGGTGGTGATTATATTACTTCCACACTGGTTCCTCTTTCAACTGGAATAAATATGGAAGATCAGTTGTTAAATATTGCATTAGGTAAACCTGTTGATATTCATACTGGTCGAATTAATAAAGCTTCTGCAGTATGCTTCTTTTGTTTACCTGAAGGAAAAATAAAAACAATTGATAGAAAGATTGAAGATATTAAAAATTGGCAAAATGTAGTTGATTATGATTTTAAATTAAAAGTTGGTGATAAAGTAAATAAAATTACAAGTAGTTTAAATCGATATGGATATTTCATAATCCAATCTAATTCTAGAACATCTATTGATAAGTTGTACATAACATATGAAGATTCGATTTCAGATTTAATAAAAATGGGCTTATAGGAAATAATTGTATGGAAAGTTTGAAAGGAAAGCGTTTACTTGTTTTAGGTGGTAGTATATGGAAGGATGCAATAAAAAGTTTTGCAGATGAACATGGAGTATATTTAATTTCAGCTGGGCTTTATCCTGCAGGAACAGATGAAATAGCACAAGAGTATTATCGTATTGATACAACAAAAGCTGAACTCATGAAGCCTTTTATTAGAGAACATAAAATAGATGGCGTTTATATGGGTGGAAGTGAGTTAATTATTTCTTCTGCTTGTGAATATATAAATGAACTAGGCTTACCATGTTATGCTACAAAAGCACAATGGAATTTTTTACAAGATAAAAGAAAGTTTAAAGAATTATGTTTACAATATGATTTACCAGTCGTGCCAAAGTTTTCTATTGATACAAATAATATTAATAATTCTATTCCTATAGATACTTTCCCTGTTATTATAAAACCAACTGATGGGTGTGGTAGTAAAGGTTTTTCTGTATGTAACAATATTGAAGAATTAGAGGAAGGATACAACAGAGCAAAGGCGGCATCGCCTAGTGGCTCTGTTATTTGTGAAAAATTTGTAAAAAATGATGCATGTGTTTTTTTTGCGACATTTTCTAATGGAAAAATGATTTTTAGTGGATTAGAAGATAAAATTCCTGTTATGTATGAAAAAGAAAGAAGTTATGTAGGAGGAATTTTTCTTTTTCAAAGCAAACTGATTCCAGAATTTAGAAGACTATTCGAAAAAAAATTGCAAAATTTATTTCAATCTATTGGAATAAAAGAGGGGTCTGTATGGATAGAAGTGTTTTATGATAATGGGCAATACTTTTTTAATGAAGTTGGTTTTCGTTATGGGGGGTCTGTATCTATCTATCCTGTAGATTATTTCTATGGAATTAATCAAGTTGCATCAGATATTTATTTCGCATTAACTGGAAAGAGTTGTATCATTGGTCATAAATCGTTAATTTCAAACACAATCAAACGAAAAAAATATTATTGTGCATATCCAGTACATATGAAGGCTGGTAAAATATATAAAATCAAGGGGGTTGAACAGTTGTGTAACAACCAAAACATAATTCTTGTAAGTCTTAACAAGAACGAAGGAGATTGTGTTGCTCAAACCGGTTCCTTTTCGCAGGTAATTGCGTTAGTTCATTTTATATTTGATGATTTAAAAGATTGTAAGAAAATGGTTTCATATATTCATGAAACATTTATTGTCACAGATGAAAAGAATGAAAATTTAATAGACAGAAAACTGAAAGATACAGAGATAAGGTTTCTAGGGGAATGATATGATTAACAATAATACTTTAAAACAAAATTCAGGAAAATTAAGTATAAAAGTTATTACACAAAATGATTTAATTGATGCAGAATGTTTTAATATTCCAGAAGCATTTTCTGTTGTGGAAGATGCATTTGTAAAGAAGGCAAATGATGATGTGATTTTCCCTGATAAAGTATCGGTAATTTTTGATGAAGCATCTCAAAATAGAATTAATTGTTTACCAGCTGCGATAAAATCAGAATTAGTATATGGAATGAAATGGGTTTCTGTCTTTCCTGGAAATCCAAATTTATATGGATTGCAAAATCTATCTGCAGTAATTTTATTATCTGAATTACAACATGGTTTCCCTAAAGCCTTCATGGAAGGTACTCTTTGTTCTAATTTGCGAACAGCTGCAACATCTGCAGTGGCTGCAAAATATCTTGCAAAAAAAGATACTGAAGTTATAGGTTTTATCGGAGCCGGGGAACAAGCTAAATGTCATTTAATGATGATGGCTTATTTGTTTCCTAAATTGAAACTTTGCAAGGTTGCTTCAAGAACAAATAAATCAGAAATATTATTTATAGAAAAACTTTCAAAACTATATCCACAAATAGAATTTCTTGCTTGTAATAATGATTTTGAAAAAAGTGCAAGAGATTCTGATATTATTGTTACAGCAATCTCTGGTCAAGAAAGAATACTACAGGGTGATTGGATTACAAAAGGGGCTTTGTATTGTCATGTAGGTGGACTTGAGGATGATTATTCGGTTGTGAAGAAAGCTAGCAAAATTGTTTGTGATGATTGGAATGTTGTAAAACATAGAACACAGACAATAAGTAGAATGTATAAAGAGAATCTTTTAAAAGATGAAGATATATATTGTAATCTTACAGATTTAGTTTCTAAGAAAAAAAATGGTCGAGAATCTGAACATGAATTTATATATTTTAATACAGTCGGAATGTCTTATGTTGATGTAAACTTAGCAAATTATATGTTTAAGAAGGTTTCTAATAAAAATTTAGGAACTGATATAGAAATACAAAGTAGGGCTATGTTTGACGTAGACTATAATAAAATCATACTTAAATAAATTATTATGAAAGAGAAAATTAAAACACGTTCAATTACATCCAATTCTACAATCATTGAAGCTTTAAAAAAAATGGATGTTGAAAAATGTAAATTACTATTTGTATTTAATAATGATAACTTTGCTGGCATTCTTACAATTGGTGATATTCAAAGAGCAATAATTAAAGCTGTTGATTTAAATTCTCCTGTATTATCTATTTTGGACGTGAATAAAGTATATGCTAACGAAAGGGAAAGTATAGATTCTGTTAAACAGAAAATGTATCGTCTACGTGCAGAATGCATGCCAGTTTTGAATTCTCAAAAAGAATTAATTAATGTTATTTTTTGGAAAGATGTTTTTTCTACTAATCTAAATCAGGATATTAGAGAAAAAATCAATCTTCCGGTTGTCATAATGGCGGGTGGAAAAGGAACTCGTTTAAAACCTATAACGAATATAATTCCAAAACCTCTAGTACCAGTCGGTGATAAAACAATTCTCGAAGAGATAATGAATCAATTTGAAGAAATTGGATGTAAGAAATTTTATATGTCTGTAAATTATAAAAGTGATATGATGCGTTTTTATCTTGATCATACAGAACATAAATATGATATTCAGTTTTTTGAAGAATCCAAGCCACTCGGAACAATAGGTTCTGTATCTCTTTTGAAAGACAAAATTAATACTCCTTTTTTTGTAACAAATTGTGATATTTTAATAGATCAAGATTTTCGTGATGTATATGAGTATCATAACGAGAATAAAAATGACATTACTATGGTAACAGCGGTAAAGAGTTTTCATATACCATATGGAGTAATTGAAACTGGTGAAGATGGGCTTATGACAGGCCTCAAAGAAAAGCCAGATATAACTTATAAAATTAATACTGGTGTTTATATCTTAAATCCAGAATTAATAAATGATATTCCTGAAAATCAGTTTTTTCATATTACAGATTTAATGGAAGTTGTAAAATCTCGTGGTGGTCGTGTTGGTTGTTTTCCTGTTAGTGAGAATTCTTGGAGAGATATGGGAGAATGGCCTGAATATTTAAAAATGATAAAGGTTTTTTAATTCTCTATGGATAATAACAAGTTAAAAGTTGCTTTAATATGTGATTTTTCAAATCCTAAGGTTCAAAGTTATATAGAATTCCAAATAAATATATTTGAAAAATTTGCCCGAAAAATTAAGAAATTACCATTTGAACCTACCGAATTGGCTGCAGAACATGGTGTTTGGATTTCTAATGCAATAACTGAATTTGAAAAAATGTCTGATGAAGTAGAACTTCATGTCATTTCCCCTCATGGTTGGATAAAAAGGCATTTTCAAGAGTTTGAGTTAAACAATGTTTTTTATCATTTTGTATTAAATGAAGATGGTTTAATTTTACAACGTTTATTACATAAATTAATTCCTTCTTCAAGTTTTTCAAATTATAAAATAAACAGAAAGTATATAAAAATGTTTATAAATAAAATCAAACCGGATATTGTTTATATGTCTGGGGCAGAGAATCCTCATTATTCTCTTTCAGCTCTTGATATTCCTCAATCAATTCCTCTAGTGGTACATCTTCAAACATTAATGAGTGATCCGTCATTTGAGAAAAATTATCCAATTGACCACAATAGATATTTGTATAGAGCACAGAATGAACTAAAAGTATTACAACGAGCAAATTATATAGGAACTAATGTTGAAAAATATATTAACTTAATCAAAAAATCTCTTATACCAAATTCAATAACTTTGGCAATGCGGCTGGCTGTTGGTGAAGATATAAAACCTGATAATACTATTGAAAAAAAATATGATTTTGTTTATTTTGCTGCAAATATAAGTAAAGCTGTCGATTTAGCAATAGAAGGTCTTGGAATATTTCATAAAACAAATCCAAATATAACACTTCTAGTTGTTGGTGATTACAGTGAAGATTATAAGAATATAATAGATAAAAGAATAAAAGAATTAGACTTATCTGATAATATTTTTTTTACAGGAAGATTGCCTTCTCATCAAGATGTTCTTAATACAATTCAAACTGCTAAATATGCACTTATTCCATTGAAAATAGATATTATTAGTGGAACTATAAGAGAAGCGATGGCTTGCGGACTTCCTGTAGTAACAACAATAACAGAAAATGGAACTCCAAAACTCAATGAAAAAAGAGAGACCGTTCTTCTATCAGAAATTGG
Organism: Treponema sp.; assembly: GCA_017470605.1. Taxonomy (GTDB): domain Bacteria; phylum Spirochaetota; class Spirochaetia; order Treponematales; family Treponemataceae; genus Treponema_D. Next base: position 47,218 of record JAFUYH010000031.1, on the reverse strand, counting down.
TAATCATCAAGCACTTGCAGATAACATGCAAAAACTAATAGATAATCCTGATATTGCTAATCGATTAATGCAAAATGGTACACTTACAATGCAAGAACGATATAGCAATTATGCAGCTGTTCAAACACAGAAAAATTGCTTATTGGCAGCATACAATCATTTTAAAAATGGAATTCAAATTCCTGATGAATTCCTTTCATAATTATTATGGCTTTCCAGATAAACAGTAAAAAAATAGCAAAGAATACTATCACTCTATATATACGCCAGATAATAACGATGCTCATTTCGTTTTTTACTGTACGTGTAACATTAGAGCAATTAGGTGTTGAAGATTATGGTTTGAATAATCTTGTCGGTAGTATTGTTTCAATGTTTTCATTTTTAAATGGCTCAATGGGAACAGCTGTGCAAAGATTTTATAGTTATGAAATAGGGCAGGAAAATCAAGACAGATTAAAAAAAGTATTTGGAACTGGACTTTATTTACATTTAATTGTTGCTGTAATAACTTTTGTAATTTCAGAAATATTTGCACTTTTCTTTTTGCATAAAATGAATATTCCTGCAGAAAGAATGGTAGCAGCTCAGATTGTGTTTCAAATCAGTATTTTAACTCTAGTTTTAGGAATTATAACGGTTCCATTCTCTGCGTTACTTAGAGCAAGAGAATTGTTTTCAAAAACTGCTCTAGTAGAAATAGGGCAAGCTGTTTTAAGGCTTGGTAATCTATATCTTTTAATTGTAATTTCGTTTGATAAACTCATAGTTTTATCTTTATTAAATTTCTTTGTTTCTGCAGGTGGAATTCTTATATTTGTTTTAATGGGTAGATGGTTTGAGGAAACTCATACTCCGCCACTTAGGGATAAAGATTTAATAAAAGAAATGCTGAAATTTGTATCACTTTTATTAGTTACAGTTTTGGCACAACTTCTGAATACACAAGGCGTTGTAATGCTCATAAACTTATTTTTTGGGCTTGTTGTTAATGCAGCTTATGGAGTTGCGGTTCAGGTTCAGAATGCAGTAAATACTTTTGTTACAAATTTTAAATCATCTATGGTTCCGCAAATTATGGCAGCTTATGGTGCCGGTGATTTAGATAGCATGCATAAATTGATAAATTTTGGTACAAAGATAACTTTTTTGCTGCTTTTGATGGTAACAGTTCCTCTTGTTTGTTCTACAGAATGGATTCTTACACTATGGTTAAAAAATCCTCCAGAACATTCTGTACAACTTGTAATACTTACTTTAATAAGTATAAATATCAGTTCTTTTACCTATTTTCATGCACAAGGAATACATGCATCAGGTAAAATTGTAAAACAACAGATTTGGCTTTCTGGTTCATATATAGTTTCCATTCTAGTCATATTTATTTTATTTAAAATAGGTTTCAACTTTTATTATGCTGTTTATGTGAATATGGCTATTGGCTTATTGCAAGCTTGTGTAAATTTATACTTTGCTCGTAAGAGTTTTTCTTACTCTTTTTGGTATTTTTTTAAAAAGATTCTAATTCCAGTATTAATTACTTTAGTGATTTTTGTTGTTGGATTTTATTTTGCATCAAAAATTCCAATAAGAGAATTTCAAAAATTTTTGATTATTGGTTTTTCTGATGTTATTGTTGTACCTTTATTAGGGTTTATTTTTTTGTTTGATAAATCCGAGAAAAGTAAAATATTAAATAGTTGTAATAGACTTATTCATAGATCCTAATAAAGAATAATTATTTAACCTTTAGTTACATTATGAAAAATCAAATCAGTAATAAAGATAATATACCACCACTTTTTGTTGTTTTTTTTATATTAATTTTACCATCTCCAATTCTTTTTCATTTAGGATTAAAAGTTCGATGGGGAAGTGTTCTATTAATATGTTTTTATTGTGCTTATGTATTACTTATTAGAAAGCATACACATAAGGTAAAATATCTGTTATTTGTTATTTTTTCAACAATGGGGTTAGGGACTGTCACATCCTTTCATTATTTGAGTATAAATTATATTTTTATATTATCAGCGTTAATAGGTTATATATTTTTTTATTGTTTATTAAATGAGAGGGATATAAAGAAATTTGTAGATGTTGGTTCAAAACTTTTATTAATTTTAGAAATAGGGGCTATAATTGGTTTTATTTATGCATTAATTGGACAAAAGCCTTTATTGATTATTAGGAATCCAGATACAAGAGAAAACTATTTATATTTATCAACATTTTCAAATGCAGTATTGGGAAAATTTATCAGACCATCAGGAATATATGATGAGCCAGGAGCTTTTAGTTTCTTTATTTGTGCAATATGTGCCTTACGTATTCATTATAAACAAAATCCTTTAATGACATTAGTAATGTTACTTATGGGGTTTATTACTGTATCACTTACACATTTTTTATGTTTTATTGTTTTTTGTATACCGCTTTATAAGCAACTCAATAAAAATCAACGAAAAATAGCTCTTGTAATTTTAGGGATTCTAACATTTTTTATTTTTACAGTTTTTTATGACTTTTTGAATAGATTTTTATTTAGTCGTCTGCAATTTGATTCAACGAAGGGGACTTTTAAAGGAAATTCAAGAAATGGACAGATTGATGGTTGTATAAAATCAATCAAAGATAATGGAGTTCTTTTTGGTAATTATTTGCTTGGATCTAAAGAAATATTAAGGCGTTATGGAGTTATAGGAGAAAATCCTTTATCTTGCTTGGCATTAAATGGATTATTTAATTCTGTTCTTTATTACCTTTTTATAATTATATGTTTTATAGCATTTTGTTCATCATTAAAATTTGAATATCTAATTATTTTTTTATTATTTTTGCAACGTCCATATCAAAGCCAATTAGGATATTCTTTCTTTTTTATTCATTATCTTTATTTATCCTTTCAAGAGATAAAAATGTTTTTGACAAACAATAAAAGATGCTTTTCTTTATTGAATAAGGGGGGTATTAAGAATGCAAGATAAGATTTCAATAATAACAGTTGTATATAATGATGTTGAACATATAGAAGAAACTATAAAAAGTGTGATTTCTCAGGATTATCAAAATATTGAGTATCTTGTTATAGATGGAAATAGTACTGATGGAACGCTTGAAATATGTAAAAAGTATTCAGAAAGTATTTCTAGAATTGTATCAGAGTCTGATACAGGTATTTACAATGCTATGAATAAGGGTGTTAAACTTGCATCTGGAGAATGGCTTTTCTTTTTGAATTCTGGTGATGTATTTTATGATGAAAAAGTTATAAGTAATATTTTTAAGAATGAAAGTAATGCTGATATAATTTATGGAAAGGCAATTACTCAAGATAGGAAACTTTGTTATTATCCAAAGAAAATAACAAAAAACATGTTCATTATGGAACGGATGATTTGTCATCAGGCTATTTTTGCAAGAAAAAAAGCTTTATCTGATAATCTTTTCGATGAAGACTATCGAATTATAGCAGATAGAGTCTGGTTATATAAATGTCTTTGTGCTAAGAAAGTCGTTGAAAAAAAAGATATCATTGTGTCGATTTATGATACGAATGGTATTAGTTCGAATAAAGAAAAATTTGATAAAGAATCGTTAAGATTTTTAAAAGAAATTTCTAGAAAATTTTACTATTTTGGTCTTCTCAAAAGGTTCTTTAAGAATCTTATTAAAAAGAATTAGTGTATTATTTGAATTATGAAAAACTCAAAAACCATTATTGTTTCTGCTGTAAATCTTGTTGAAGGTGGTGGGCTTTCTATATTAAAAAAATGTGTCCAGGAGTTTTCGACTTTTAACAAAGACAATAAATATACGATTTATATACTTGTTCACAGTATTTCTCTGCTTCCAGAGTATAAGAACATAACATATATTGCTTATCCAAAAGCTAAGAAAAACTGGCTTTTTCGAGCATTTTATGAATACATATATTTTTATTTCTTGTCGTTAAAATATCAACCTATTGTATGGCTTTCATTACATGATATAACACCTAATGTTCGTGTAAAATATCTTTATACATATATGCATAATTCCTCCCCTTTTTTTAAGAAACCAAAAGGATTAAAGTTAAACTGGAAGTTCAATCTTTTTGTGATTTTTTATAGATACTTGTATTGTTTAAATGTAAAAAAAACTACGGCATGTATTGTTCAACAGAATTGGTTTAGATACAAAATATCAGAATTGTGTAAGCAACCAAAAGAAAAAATAATTGTAGCTAAACCTGAGAATGAAAAAAAACTTTTGTCATCATATGATGGTAAGTTTCAAAAGAATCAATTCTTTTTTAATTCATATCCACGAGATTTTAAGAATTTTGAGATAATATGTAAAGCTTCTGATATTCTTAATAGAGATAGAGAACTTATTGATGATTGGAATATATTTTTAACAATTGATGGCTCCGAGAATAAATATAGTCATAATATAGTTGAAAAATACAAATGTGATAAACATCTTCATTTCTTAGGTTTGCTCACTAGAGATGAATGTGAAGAGTATTATAGAAGTTCTGAATGTCTGATATTCCCAAGTTTACTTGAAACATGGGGATTACCAATATCTGAATATAAATTATATGAAAAAAAAATGATTCTTGCAGATTTACCTTATGCTTATGAAGCTGCAAGTGGTGCTAAACAAGTCTCATTTTTTGACCCGCTGAATGAAATGCAGTTAGCAGAAATCATAAAATCTGTAATTACCAATCAAGAATCTCCAGTTTTTAATCAAGTTGCTCAACTTGAAATTGAAGAGCCTTATTGTAAAAATTGGGAAGAGCTAATTAATAAAATTATACATGCGGAATAAATGAAAAGAACTTTAAAAGAAATTTTATATCTTTCTCGATGTTTTTTATATACAAAAATAGAAATTCCTTCTGCACGATTACTGCGTTTACCTATTGATATACGAAATAAAAACGGAATTGATTTTGGAAATAAGCTAACAACTGGTTATGGATGCCGAATAGAATCATTTTCAGAAAATGGGATAAAAGCATTAAGTTTTGGTGAAAATGTTCAAATTAACGATTATGTACACATTGCTGCTTTGGAAAAAGTAAAAATTGGTGATAATGTACTTATTGCTAGTAAGGTATTTATAAGTGATTTAAATCATGGCTCCTATAATGGTGATGCAGAAGATTCAAATCCGAACGAAATTGCCAAAAATAGGAAACTCTTTAGTGCTCCCGTTGAAATTTGTAATAATGTTTGGATTGGAGAATTATGTTCTATTCTTCCTGGTGTAACTATCGGCGCAAACAGCATAATTGGGGCAAACAGCGTCGTAACAAAAGATATACCTCCAAACTCTATTGCGGTAGGGAATCCTGCAAAAGTAATAAAACAATATAACTTTTCAGCAAAGAAATGGGAAAAAATCTAATTTTTTTTTTGAATAATTATGTTAACAGCAAGTATTGTGATTTATAAAACATCTATATCTCAAATTAATATGATAATTAACTCAATAGCTGAAGCAAATTGTTTAGATAAACTATATATTATAGATAACTGTCCTTCTGATGAGAATAAAAAACTATTCAAAGAATCTCAAATAAATGAAATAATTGAATATCTTCCGCATGAAAATACTGGATATGGATCAAGTCATAATATCGCTCTTCATTCTGCCATTGAAATAGGAAGTGATTATCATATTGTTCTTAATCCTGATATCTATTTTGGAAAAGAAGTATTGTCAGAATTAGTTTCCTTTATGGAATTAAATAGGGATGTAAGCTATATTCTCCCAAAGGTTATTTATCCTGATGGTGAACTTCAATATTTATGTAAGCTCCTTCCAACTCCTTTTGATTTAATTTTTCGTCGATTTTTTCCAAGAACAAAATTGATTACACAAATAAATAATCGTTATGAACTCCGTAATTCTGGCTATAATAAGATAATGAATCCGCCTTGTTTGAGTGGTTGTTTTATGTTATTGCGACTTTCTACTCTTAAGAACAATAATCTTTTCTTTGATGAGGGGTATTTTATGTATTGTGAAGATTTTGATCTTATACGTAGAATACATCGCGTAGCAAAGACAATATATTATCCGAAAGTTACAATTGTACATAATCATGCAAAGGAAAGTTATAAAAATTGGAAAATGCTTCGGATTCATATAAAAAGTGCAATAAAATATTTTAATAAATTTGGTTGGTTCTTTGATAATGAAAGAAGATTAATGAACAAACAAATTCTCAACGAGATTAAAGAATTTAATAGAGAGGATATAAATGAAGAATAAGGTTTGCATTTTTTTATTTTTCTGTATATTTTTAGTTTTTATTTCTTGTAACAATTCAAACTCAGAGGAATATGAAACTTCAACAGAAAATGCAACCATAAAATTACGAACATCAAGTGGAAAAGAATATACTCCTTTTTTTATAAATAAATCAGGTTTCCATTTTTCTGTATCAAATGATGAAGATTTATCTAATATGCAATCAATAATTATTGATACACATGGTAATGAAAAATGTTACGATTGTGCTGATTACTCAAATTTTTGTGTCCCTGTTGAAGTTGAAGATCCATTCGTAAGTATTAATCCAGAAAAGAAAAAAATTATCATTTATGATTTACCAATATTAATGATAAATACTCCTGATGGGCAACCTATTATGAGTAAAGAAATCAGAGTGGAAGATTGCGATGTAAACCTTATTACATTTAATGGAAAACAAGAATTGGGAAAAGCTGGAATAAAAGGAAGGGGTAATTCAACATGGCTTCAAGAAAAGAAACCATATAATATAAAATTCGATGAAAAGCAAAGTATTCTTGGTATGAAAAGTAGCAAAAAATGGGTTTTACTTGCAAATGCTTATTATGATAGAACGCAACTACATAATGCAACGGCTTTTGAAATAGCTCGTTTAACTGATTATGAGTGGGTACAATCTGGACAATTTGTTGAATTGATATTAAATGGTGAACATAAAGGATTGTATTATTTATGTGAAAAAATTGATATTGAAAAAGAAAAGATTAATATAGATAAATTAAAAGAAAAAGATTTAGATAAAGATAAAATTACTGGAGGATATTTGTTAGAGATAGATAATACTTCTTTAGATAAAAATCCAGTAGAAAATTATTCCTTTGTAACTGATTATTTTAATAAAACTACTACTACACCCTGGTATCCCACTCTTTCAAAATTATATTGGATATTGAAAGAACCTGAAGAAAATGTTCCAAATGAGCAGTTTTTATACATACAATCTCATATTAATAATGTAGAAAGTTTACTTTATAGTGATAATAACCTAGAAGCACATGATTATGAACAATATTTAGATCTAGATTCCATTATAAATTGGTGGTTTGTAGAAGAAATAGCATTAAACGAAGAAGCTGCGAGAAGCAAGAATTTGTATATATATAAGAAACGAGGTGATAATAAACTTTATTTTGGTCCTCCTTGGGATTTAGATGCATGGACTTTTGGTATAAGGGGAACAAAAAGGTTTTTTGCGAAACCTTCGTTTTATTATGCGCAATTATTTAAGGATCCAAGTTTTGTAAATAAAGTAAAGGAAAAGTGGTTAGAATATAAACCCATTTGGGAAGAAAGAATTCCACTTTTTATTGAGGAACAATATGAGTTAATTCATCGAGCAGCTGAAAGGAATGAAACGATGTGGACAGACTGGAATCCTGTAAATAATTATGAAACAAAAACTTATGAACAACTTATTAAGGATATGAAAAATTCGTTTTTTATTCAATTAGAATGGATGGATTCAGAAATTAAAAATTTGTAAAATAATTAAAGAATAAACAAATATATAAATACAAGGAGTTTTTCCTATGGAAAATAAAATTGCCCTTATTACAGGAATAACAGGACAAGACGGTTCTTTTCTTGCAGAGTTTTTGCTAGAAAAAGGCTATGAAGTTCATGGTATTATCCGTCGTTCATCATCATTCAATACTGGTCGTATAGAACATCTTTATCTTGATGATGCAATTGAAGATATGCACAAGAATCGTAAGATTTATCTTCATTATGGAGACCTTACTGATTCAGAAAGTCTTATTCGTCTAATTCGAGAAATTAAACCTATAGAAATTTATAATCTTGGTGCACAGAGTCATGTACAGGTTTCTTTTGAAGTTCCTGAATATACTGCTGACTGCGATGCAACTGGTGTTCTTCGTATCCTTGAGGCTGTTCACTTTCTGGGTATGGAAAAGACCTGTCGCATTTATCAGGCTTCTACATCTGAACTTTTTGGACTTGTTCAGGAAGTTCCACAGAAGGAAACAACTCCTTTCTATCCTCGTTCCCCATATGCCGTTGCTAAAATGTATGGTTTCTGGATTATGAAGAACTATCGTGAGTCTTACGGTATGTTCTGTTCAAACGGCATCTTGTTTAATCATGAATCAGAACGCCGTGGTGAAACTTTTGTTACTCGTAAGATTACGCTTGCAGCATCTCGTATTGCACAGGGCTTGCAGAAAAAACTTTATCTTGGAAACTTAAATGCGCTTCGTGACTGGGGATATGCAAAAGACTATGTTGAATGTATGTGGTTGATTTTGCAGCAGGATAAGCCGGATGACTTTGTAGTTGCGACAGGGGAACAGCATTCAGTACGTGAATTCTGTCAGTATGCTTTCCGTGAAGCTGGAATTGAAATTGAATTCAAAGGTGAAGGTGTAAATGAAAAAGGATACAACAAAGCAACTGGAGAAGTTCTTATTGAAGTAGATCCTAAATATTTCCGCCCTGCAGAAGTTGAAACTCTTCTTGGTGACCCAACAAAAGCAAAATCGGTTCTTGGATGGAATCCAACAAAAACAACCTTCCCTGAACTTGTAAAAATCATGATGAAACATGATATGGAATATGTAAAGGCAGAAAAAACTTTACATCAGAGATAAAGATTGCCTTTTGATTTTTTAGGTGCTATATTATTATCAGGAGGTTCAAATATGACTTTGCGTGTTGTGTTGGAATATGATGATGTAGTTAATTCTTGGGCTGCCTATTGTCCAGAATTGCCAGGTATCAATTCTTGCGGTGCGACTCAAGAAGAAGCTTCTGAAAATTTTAGGGAAGCTGCTGAATTGTTTTTTGAACCTTCTGACTTCCTTGTTCCTGAAAAATCAAAAGTATTACAAATGGTCGTATAAATGCCAGTACGATTATCATCAAAGCAAATAATTTCTGTCTTGAAAGATAATGGCTTTATACAAATAGGACAGAAAGGTTCTCATCAAAAATGGCATAATCCTCAGTCTGGGGCAACAACTATTGTTCCTTGTCATGGGAATAATCAAATTCCAATAGGTACAATATACTCAATTATCAGAGCATCAAAATTAGATAAATCTTTATTTGGCTTTTGATGGAGAAAGAATATGAATAAATCTTCAAAAATCTATGTAGCAGGACACCGTGGTCTTGTTGGTGGGGCTATCGTACGTTGTCTAAAAGAAAAAGGCTATTCAAACATTATTACTCGTACACATAAAGAACTTGATTTGCTTAATCAGGCTGCTGTGAATGATTTTTTTGCTACTGAAAAACCGGAATATGTTTTTCTGGCGGCAGCTCATGTCGGTGGAATCGGAGCTAACTCAACTTATCCTGCAGATTTTATCTATCAGAATATGGTAATCGGTTTTAATGTCGTAGAGGCTGCCCGAGTGAATGGTGTAAAGAAACTGATGAATCTTGGTTCAACATGTATTTATCCTAAGATGGCGGAACAGCCAATTAAGGAAGAGTCACTTTTGACAGGCCCTCTTGAGCCAACAAATGATGCTTATGCTCTTGCAAAAATCAGTGTAATCAAACTTTGTACAGCATATAACAAGCAGTTTGGAACAAACTTCTTGAGTGTTATGCCAACAAATCTTTATGGTTTTGGTGATAACTACGAACTTCAAGGAAGCCATGTATTTCCTGCAATGATTCGTAAATTCCATGAAGCAAAAGCTAGTGGTGAAGATGTGGTTCATCTTTGGGGTGATGGATCTCCACTACGTGAATTTCTTTATGCTGGCGACCTTGCAGAGGCAGTTGTTTATCTTATGGAAAACAAAGATGCTTCTGATTTGCGAACTCCAACTGGTGACTTTGTAAATGTAGGAACCGGTAAGGAATGCACAATAAAAGAACTTGCAGAAACTATAGAAGATGTTGTTTATGCAGATGTTCGTAAAGATGGACGTAAGTGTAAAATGGAATGGGATCCATCAAAACCAAATGGTACACCGCGTAAACTTTGTGATGTAACTCGTCTGAATGCTCTTGGCTGGAATGCTAAAGTTGATGTTCGCCATGGGGTAGAAATTGCTTACAACGATTTCTTGCATGGGGATGTAAGAAAGTAAAATCATATAAAACAATAAATTCTTTTCTTTTTTAAGCAGCCTTCATTCCGAGGGCTGTTTTTATTTTTCTCTTTTGAGGTAAATCCATGACATTAATTCCAATCATCCTCTCCGGTGGTGCCGGCACCCGTCTCTGGCCTTTGAGTTGGGGCGACCATCCAAAACAGTTTTTGCCGCTCGTTAGTGAGCGTACTATGATTCAGGAAACTTTGTTGCGTCTTAAGGGGCTCGAACTTGGAAGTCCTATTATTTCCTGTGGTGAGGGGCATCGTTTTATGGTTGCTCAGCAGATAGGCGAGGTGAGTGAAACAAAGCCAACAATTCTTCTGGAGCCAATGGCAAAAAATACTGCACCTGCAATTGCGGCTGCCTGCTGTGCCGCCATGAAGCAAGATAAAGACGCTGTTGTGGTTGTTCTTCCAAGTGACCACGTTATTGCTGACGTTCCTGCCTTCCAAAAGGCGGTAAAAGCAGCAGCCCTAAATGCCGAAAAGGGCGCACTCGTTACCTTTGGTATTGTACCAACATTTCCAGCAACCGGTTATGGTTATGTAAAGGCTGGAGAAAAAGTGGTTTCGACAGGCTCAAACACCGAAGATGTCTATGTTCTCGAAAAGTTTGTAGAAAAGCCATGTCTTGAAAAAGCACAGGAGTATCTTGCGAGCGGCGAATATGCATGGAACAGTGGAATGTTTGTATTTAAGGCTTCAACTTTCCTTGATGAACTAAAAATCTACAGCCCAGAAATGGCTGTTCTTTCTATTGAAGCATTTGAAAAAGCAACTATAGAAACTGACTTTATCCGCCTGGACAAAGAATCATTTGGAAAAATCAAAGGAGATTCCATCGACTACGCCGTTATGGAAAAGACCACAAAGGGCAAAGTTGTAAAACTTAATGCCGGTTGGGATGATGTTGGTTCATGGTCTGCTCTTTATGACATCAGTAAAAAAGATGGTAATCTGAACGTGATAAAAGGCAACGATGTGATAGCTCTGGATACAACATCTTCTTACATTCGTGGTGGAAAACGAACAATTGCCACAATCGGTCTGGATAATATCGTAATTGTAGATAGTGACGACGCCCTGCTAGTTGCCGCTAAAGGTAAAATTCAGGATGTAAAGAAAGTGGCGGAGATAATCAAATCAAAAGAAAATGCTTAGGAGATTTAAATATGGATCAAGAAGTTATAACTTTTTTATTTAACTTAGCAACTTCAATTAGTGCAAGCTTTATTTATGATATAAGCAAGAAAGTAGTTAAACTGTTACCTCATCAAGAATCTAATTTAACAAAATGGAAAGAATTTTGGAATCCTTCTCCGGAAGATTTAGAATTAATAAAAAATGATAAAGATATCCAAAGAATTGTAAGTATTTTGTTTGAAAAAGCTGAAAATGAGATATTTGAAGAGAAATTGGCCAATTGGGGAAAAATTACAGACAATGTAGTTAGAAATAAAAAAACTGATAATTCTCATGATTTATACTTTATAAAATTATTTTCTGATATGCCTTTATCGGTTCTTTATTATCTTCTAAATCTTTATAAAAAAGGTGAAGCAGAAGTGATAAATGGATATCCAGTAAATGATAGTGAAAAACAGGAGGAATATTTTTGTTCAAACTATTGTGTCTGTCTTTCATTAACTGAATGTTATTCAGGTAAATTTAAGCTTACTGATTTAGGTAAAAGTTTTATTGATTTTATAGGCGACAAATACCAATCAATTAATTAAAAATTTGGTCTCACATAATCTGATGTCTTCTAAGCCAGATATTTAAATCACCATCATTATTATCGCAAATATAATTGTTCTCATTGTGCACAAACAGTACTAATGATTTTGCATTACAGATTAGGCTTTTACCATCTATGATAAACAGTTTAGTTTTTATGAGTTCGCTTATAATATCATCAAATTTATCTATAGAAATGCCAATATTTGTAATGTCTTCTATTCTATCAGTTTGTCTAAATAACATAGCAACAATAAATGCTTCTTTTGAAATTAAAAAAGGAGCCCATTCTTCTTCTTGTGGAATATTTTCTAATTCTTCATCTGACATTGGAATATAATTATATGCCCAGCCTGTTGTTGGTACACCATTCACTTTCCCTTTCGTAAGTTTTGTAACCATGTAAATTTTCATCTGTTCAGTACTATAAGAATCAAAATCCCATATTTGAGGAGATAAATTATATTTAAATTGTAATTTATACCATAACATCATTAAAAGATAATAAAGAGGATTTCGGGTACCAGTAGTAAATAGTGTAAAAAAGCCGTCATCTAATGACTGAATTTGAAATGGCTGTTGATTTATCTTTATTATGGATGCATTATCACAAATTATTAAATCAGGCATGGAATTTGGACCATAACCTTTTTCCTGTAAATGCTGAGTTAGATATTTATAATATCCATCTCGTAAAGCATTTTCTGTTTTGAACCCATAATAACCAAAGATTATTCTTAGTGGCATCGCATACATTATAACCAGATGATGATAAATAAATTGAGATATTTCATCTAGTTTTTGCAACTCTTCCTTATTGCATGGAAATGCTTTTTTTGTGATTTCTTGAAATGGTTGAACTAAATCATTGTACTGAACATTCATTTTTACTGATGGTGTAAACCGTTCTGTAAAGCTTATAATATTATCATAAGCATCACTAATTTCTTTTGAGAATAGATTTTTTTTGGATTCAAGTATGGCTACAACATTTTCAAAATCGTATATGTAATGATCTGTGTTTGGGATTTGTTTGCCGTCGCCTTCTACAATCATACAGTCTATTTGTTTTGATAGATTACCATCGGCATCTCTTACGAAACCGTCTTTTACGGATAGATTTAACCCCTTAAAAAGTGCTTTATTCAGGATATCCTTAGCCAAACCTTCATACATTTCACCGATTATACCAGGATGAGATATGTCTTGATTTTTGAGTAGTTCTTTTTCTTTATCCAATAACACTTGGAGAAGGTCGGATACTGTATTTAACATTATTATTCCTTTATTTTTACATCCACATTTACTTGATTAGGATATACTTTATCGAGATTGTTTATCTTATTGTATAACAAAGCGTCATTATTTGTTAATATATCAATATTTTTTTCAATTTCTTTTATAGAATATTCCAACTCATTTATTTCCATACTTATTTGTTCATTTTTATGATTGATTTCATCTTTATGGATTTTACACGAGACAATAGGAGATGCTAACCCACCAATGGCAGATAAAAATGCGAATGACATGGAAAAAATAGAAATAAGCATGTTATGTTTTGATTTGCGCTGTTCCTCTCTATAAATTAATTCTTCTCTGGTAATATAATTATTGCCTATAAATTCTTGAAGATTATCACCGAAGGGAAAAAAAACTTCCCTTATTCCATTGATAAAGTTTTTCTTGCATTGTAGAAGATATTAAATTGGGAATTGGTGTTCCAATTTGTATTTCTGTTATATCAGTGGGCGCATTACCAGCCATTTTTTCAAAATAAATAAAGTTATTGTCTATTAAATAATCAATAAGAGAAATCATTTGATTAATTTTTGAACGAAAGTATTCGGCAATTTTTTTTTAATTCATCTGGAGAAATATTTTTTTCTATACCACTAAAAGAAAAAATTGTACTACTGTTAGCGCCGGGTGAAATCAACCATTAGGAAGTTTATCACCGGCAGCTACATCTTTAACAAATTTTTGTCGACTCATATTTGTATTTTTGTAATTATCACGGAATGTTTGATTTCTTCCTGTTGAAGTTTCATTTATAACAGAAAGTCTTTTAGCCATTATTTTCTCCTTATATTTAAAATAATAAAAAAAATGTACAAATGGCAATTTTCATAAATTAAACAAACATTCTCGACTCTTTATCATTTTTTCATACCATTAAAATCTGGATATACAGTATAATCATTAATATACATCATGTTTAATTGATTAAGAATTTTGTTCTTTGAATTATTATCGATAATCAATTCTTTTAAATAAGTTTTTGATACTTTCATTTCTTCAAAAGGTGTTGTGTTTTTTCCACATATTAATAATTTTTGTATTACCAATGCCGAAAACGAATTCCCTAACGAGATTGTTTTTATCTGGCACTAACTTTATTGGAGTAAACATTTTTTTAGTAAATTTTTCTGTTATTATCAGAATTTTATTTGTATAATTTTTCTATTCATGTTATAAATTTGTAATTTATACAATCATTTTTACTTATTGTGTTTTTTGTGACATAATAAGTAAAAAGATGTAACAAAAAAAAACATAGATTGTTGTAGTTTTAGAAAGGATTATAAGAAATGCAATATTTAAAAGCTCCAGTTTCTGAAGTTGTTCTCGGAATAACTTTTAATAAACCGATTTTTACAAATGATGAGTTATTTGTAATAAATTCTCTACTTCAAGAGGGATATCCTAATTTGGAATTATTACCACCATTGAATTTAGAAAAGTTAGAAGGATATTTGTTACAGACAACTTTTGATATTCAAATTACCGGGCAAGTGTTATATCGAAGGAGAAATAAAGAAAATACGAGATTAATTCAAGTACAGCAAAACGCTATTTATTATAATTGGATTCGTTTAGATTCAGTACCTGTCGGTGATTATCCTGGATATGATGTTATTTATAATGAATATATAGGCATTTTAGATATGTTAGAAAAGCATTTAAATAAGCATTTTGATAAAAATATTGCCTTTTTTGATTTAACCTATCATGATCGCTTCTTTTGGGAGGATTATTTAACTACGTTAAGCAACGTAAATACAATAATGGATATTTCTGTTCCTCAAATTTTTAATAATTGTAATAATATTTTTTCAAAATACACATATCCGCTTCCAATAAAAAATAACTTTTGTATTCTAAATCTTTCAACAGCAACGTCTCCTATTGAAATGAAGCAAATATTGCACTTTGAATCGAATATTCGTGGAACCGGTTTGCCTTTTAATGAATGGTTTGAAATGGCTCATAAGAATCAGAATCAGATTTTTGAAACTATATTTAAGGAGAGTTTGAAAAGTAAATGGAATTAAATTCATTATTTGAATCTTCATATAGTATAAGTGTTTCTAGTTTTCCAGTTTCGCAAATTATGGAATCTGTTTCAAAAGAAAATACTAATTTATTTTATTTAAAGAAAAAAACTTTTGATAATATTTATTTACAAAATCTACATACATTTTATAAGGTATTACAGAAACGAAAAAGATATTTAGATAATTTACGTTCTCTGCCAAATGATTGGATTTCCAGCGATTCTAAGAAACCGGATGATAATTCAATAGAAGTGTCAAAGTTTGTCCTTAATGAATTTTGGAATTATTTATCAAAGGACTTTGAGACAGGACAAAGGCTTTCCTTAGGAAATTTTTATGAATCTAAAATGCCTCTTGAATCTTCAGTAACTACAATTCCAAAGATTATTATGGGACCAATTCCATCTGGTGGTTTATGTTTGGAATTTCATGCAAATTCGACTAGTGCAATCTTTATTACTATTCCAAATGGAAATGGACATCCTGAAATCGAAATAAAAGAAAAAGACTATTATTCAATCTATAATTGTGATTCAAATATCTCAGGAGATTTAATAAGTGGATATAGAGCACTCACCTGGTTTTGAAATTCCTGATGGAGAAATTTTATATCGATATTGTAGGCCTGAAAGTTTTCCAGAAGATCAACCGGAAATACCTTTAGGAGTTTTTAATGATAAAGAAATGTCATGTGATTGGGCTTATTACCAAAAAAATCCTAGTTCATCTTTTCATATAACAGAAGGTCGTTCTTTGATAATTGCAATTACAATAACAGATGCAATTAGAAATCCAACAAATCCCAAAAGAACAGGTCAGGTTGTACCAGATTGGCATCAAAATATTGTTTATGATCCAATTTTGAAGGTAGATGCCTATGGTCACGAACCAAATATATCACATTCTCTTATAGATGGATTAAAAAAAGGGGCTGTAAAAGAAGCATTAAGGGATAGTTCCGAGATAATCAATAGATGATATGTTTTTATATTGAATAAATATATTGCTTAGATTGAAAAAAATCTAATCGGTTCAAAGAGTATTCATCTATGAGCTTATTTTTTTGCGTGTAAAATCTATTAGTTATACTGTTTTCATACTTTCATTTGAATGATTTTACGACTATAATTTTTATATGAACGACTATGCTCCATTATTATTTTCATATAAACCAGAATTATTTGAGAAACAATTATCATTTTCGCAAGATTATGCAGCTATATCAAAATATGGTTTTTCTGAACAGGAATATGAACATGATAATTTTCCTTTTTATGTAAATGATGATGAACATGTTTTAGCTCATGCAGCAAAAATTTGTGAATGTTTAACGTCTCTTGATAATGATAGTGGCAAAGAACTGAAACTTAAGAAAGAATTGATTAGAGATTACAAAAATTATATATCATGTTTAAGTTCAGCATGTACTGGAGAACGTGAACTAGCAGCTGCTTTTACTGAGATTATGTTTGCTTATAATTTGGATGGGGTAGTTGTAGCAGAAATAAAAGACTATTGTCAGAGTGATGACGATTCTGACTTTTGTCTATCTGAAAATCAAATATTAAATTTTGACGAACTGTATTTAAAAGCTGGTGATAGGGCACTTTTTTCCATACTATTGTACCCATTCGTTTTAATCTTTATTCAGAACAGGATCTGCATAATCATTGTTGCTTGTAACTGCAACCCTTGCATTGTCCGGAGTAATGATAGGAGTAACCCCTCCGAAGAAAGGGTATACTGGAATTCATGAATCATACCTATGAAAAGATTCTCCTGCTTTGCATTTGGAAAGAATCCTATGTACTTCATTCCACAGTGATGACAAATCATCGCGAAGCAGGCAGCCTGATATTCAAGTCCTGAATAATCTCGAACTTTTACAAAGCCCCAGTCCATCTGGAATGTTTCCCCAGGGGTTGTAAAATATCTGAGGCCACGACTGTCTTGAGGTTCGACTACATGTCTTGCTGCAGGAATCAAACTTTTGTTTGCAATTACATAGCGTTTAATTCCGCTGAGACTTCCTTTGTAGCCGACTTCTTTCAGACGGTCATATATGACAGACGTGTTTTTTACACCCTAGCGGAGCAGATTGTTCGCAACGGACTCATAACCTGTCATTACGGTCTTAGAAGCTTTTCTTCCCGTAAGTGCATGAGGTGTTTCTTTGAAATTATTGGATTTTAATCTTCGGAGTTTTGCGCGGCTGATACCGCATCTCCGTTTTAGCTCAGCAAGATTGACTTTCGCAAGGTCAAAATTTTCGCCTTGTTCTGTCTTCATATCTTGGAGCGCTTGTGCTAAACTGACTTTGAAGTTATTATCATTTTTCATATTCCTCCCTAACTGAGTTTCTGGTTACTATTCAGTTTAGAGAGTTTTATCTAATTTGATAATGGCTTTTTTATTTGAACTAAAGTTTGGCGATTCTCGCTGGACTTAGGTGTGGTTGAAATCGTCGAACTCTAACATAAAATCAATAGAGTATTATTTAGTATGCATTTTTTTATAAATATGATATAATTTTGTAACTAGAATATTTTGTAATTGTTTTATAAATGAGGTTTTGAATGTTTGAAGAATGCCAGTTACCAAAAAAATTAGATAAATCTCCAATAAAAAAAGTTGTTATTGAAATTCGCTATAAGGGGCGATATCCAGAGCAAGCTTTATATGGTTTGCTTATGGATGAATGGCCAAATATAAAACAAACTCCATTATACCAATTACCAGTCGAATTACGTGAAAATGATGCGAATCTAAAATATCAGACAATCCTAGAGGATATTTTAAGGAATACAGATAATACAAAATATATTTTCGGTATTGGGAATAATGTTATCCAGTTTATTGTTTTGGATAAATATGTTTCTTGGAATGATTTCTTCTTTTCTGTAAAAGAAAATTTAGAAAAACTAATCAACAAGAATATTATTGAAATAGTTGATAGTTTGTCTTTACAGTATATAAATATATTTGAACAAAATATTGTTGAAAATATAAATGTACAGTTAATTGTTGGTTCAAAAACAATTAAAACTAGTCCGATGTCTTTTTCTTGTGTTTTAAAAGATGGAGATAAAGACATTTCAATCACAGTAGGAACCCCTGTTAATATTAATGGAGTATTAAATAAAGATAAATCCCTAATGGATATAAGATGTTCTAGACAGATAGCTTCTATAGATGATTTTAAAAAATCATATGAAACTATATTAGCTTCTTCTCATAATATATGCAAAAAATATTTCGTTGGACTAATAAAAGAAGATTTATTAAAATCACTAGGACCTGAAAATGAATAAAATATATCCATCAATAAATATTTCCTTATTTCCTATTTATGAATATTTATTAAAGACTTTTATAACTTCTTATCAAGATGTTGATTATTTAGACTTAATTAATAATCAATTAAAAAAAATTCAAAATATTTTTTTTACAGATGAAATAAGAAGCTTAAATGCTTTCTTTAATAATACAGATGTATTGCTTCCCGATTATTTTACAAAGATATGTATAGAAAAGGGAATGCAAAAATATTTTGATTTATATAAAAAGTATCCGGATTTATCTTATAGTGTAGAATTCTTTTCTAAAACAAACTTTTTATTTAGTAATTTCTTAGAATTGCCTAAAGTTTATTTTTCAGAAGATTCAGTAAAAGTTATTGCTGTTTATCGAGAAAAAAAGTTTTCTATTAATTATGATTATGGATATGATGACTCTTTATTCATCTCATTAGATACTGGAAACAAAATGATTGTAAAAGAATGTGAAATTGATAGTATATTACCAACATTGGAGTCTTATTTTGAATTACCCAAGGTTATTACGTCCGCAGCCTAATTTTGATATAAAAACTCCTTCTCAATTAACAACTTCTTTTTTGATAAGAGAAACAGAAATAAATCTCTATAAATATATTGATGAGCATCATTTCATTTCAAATGAGGATTTTAATGCTTGTTCCGATGAAGTGTTAAAAGAATTTTTGAATTATACTAATAGTTCAAAGGAGATTTTTGAATTATCTTTATACATATTTGGCACATTTACTTTAGAACATCTAGGCTTAAAGCTATGTTCTAAAGAGGATGTAAATAAATATCTATATGTTTTTTGGAGACCTGGAGTTTGTATTCCTGAAGAAGATGTGCCATGTACTCAAAGTAGTAATGTTTTTCCAGTGTTCTTTAGAGCTAAAGACCTAACATATCATATTGATTATTTTGATAAAGAAACTTCATCTGAAATGTCTATAGAGGCTTCATTTGAGCATATGCCAAATTTAATAAATTATTATCATTGTCAATTATTTTCAAATGAAAATAATCAAAAATTATCTAAACAACTTGGAAATAAAAAATATTCTAGGTTAGCACGATTTCTTATAAAGGAACTATTTGTAAAAGCTGTTTGTTTAAGTTCTCCTATATGAATATGGAAAAACACAATTAGCAAGTAATTTATTCTAGTAAAGATTTTTAATATTAACGAAGAAATTGATGAAAACTTTGAATATGTGTGAAGTATAGCTAAAAAAGAAAATGCAGATGGTGTTATGGCAACAGCCCCTGATGCAGGCCGCTTTGGAACTGCTTTCCCGGATAAAAATGGAAACTGGGTATTGCTTACCGGTAATCAGATGGGGGGCTTTGCTTATGGATTACATTTTCCTTTCTCGTAAAGAGTTTTGAAAAATGTCTGCAAATCCTGCCTACGTACGTTCTATCGTAACTTCTCCTTTTGGGGATTACATCTGTAAAAAATGCAATGTAACAATGCTTGACTGTCTTACAGGCTTTAAGTGGATTGCTGCTGTTTGTCCCATAATCGGAAATGAAATGAAGCTTGATGCTCTCTGCGGCTCTGCATTCCTCTTCTGCAATAAAACACACAAGTTGCTGAATGTAATTTTCTGGGACAAGACTGGATTCTGGCAGAAGATTATCTTCGCTGTCTTTTTGAAAAAACACCATATGCCGAATCAGAATCCGACTGGGAAAAAAACTTCTCCCATGGAACATAGAAATATCACCGTTCGAACTCCGCGGTGAATGGATTGAGTTAGCTAAATAAGGCTAGATTTGACGGATACCTAAAAGGCATAGATTTTGTAGTTTTTAATATTTTATATAGCCTTCAGCCGTGCAGTTTACTTTTTCATTCCAAAGATCGTCATAAATTATGTTAGCATCATGAGTTCTCTTTATATTATCAACATCAATTACTTTTATTCTTAAATTTGATTTTTTGCTAATCCAACTAGAAAAAAACTCGTCAACAATATCTTTAGACATTGCTAATTCATTTTTCGCAATATAAAAAAATGAAAAAGGACTAATACATCTTAAATCATAATTATTTTTTGCGGCATAAGCCAACACATTTGAACGAGTATTCTGATCATCAGAGCAAAACTTAAAAACCGAATTTTTTGAACATAAATACAATGCATTCATCAATACAGTATTCTTTACTTCACCAAGGTTTTTCTTCTGTCCAACGGCAACATCACCGGCAGCCAGTTCGGTAAGAAAATCAGTAAACGAATTGATTTTAGTATTCAAATTACCATAACAAGAACTAAAATATGACTGTGAATAAATATCGCAAGATGTTTTCAAGTGACTTATATAATATCTACATGCAACAGTTTCAGGAAGTGGATACGCCTTAAAAAGATTTAATACATCACTGTCTTTATAAATTGTTATTCTGTTTGAATTCGCAAGTAACCAGTTTTTCGCATTTCCGTCATGACGACTTAACTCAATAAAAATTTGTTCATGGCAACAAAAATCAAAATCAAATTCTAAAAGACTCTCTATAAATGGTATTCCTGCATTATTCTTAGTTGAATACAATTTTGAAATAAAATCAGCATCAAGAATTGCATAAGGTTTTGCCATCTATCACTCCTGATTTTTTTTCTTAGTCATAGATGACATGAACTCATTTAATAGTTTTAAATCCGCTTTTGCCTTTTCCTCAGATATATATTGTTCTTTCTGATTTTTCTTTATCATTTCTTTTATTGCATTAAGATTATTATCATTTGTTTTTTTTAGCCACCGACTTCCCAACCCCTCCCGAGAAAGAATAAAAGCCTCTACATTTTTTTCTTCTGAAAGAAGATATTCTGCTTCTGCTTTTTGAATAGCATTGCATTCTAACAACTTTATAACCATTGCTTTATAAGGTAAAGCAAAACAATCCATAAGGTAAATTGTCAAAATTATGAGTTTCGCTACCGAATCAGAATCAACATCTGCTATTTTTTTTTGCTGTACAACCTGCTTTAATGGAGCAAGTATTAATGCTGCAAAAGCATTTGCCTCTCGTTCTTCCATTGCAACATCAATATCACTAGCATCTTCATCCGTAAGAATTGAACCATTTACCAAATCATCAT
Organism: Treponema sp.; assembly: GCA_017470605.1. Lineage (GTDB taxonomy): Bacteria > Spirochaetota > Spirochaetia > Treponematales > Treponemataceae > Treponema_D. The sequence continues at coordinate 25,335 of JAFUYH010000031.1, read as the reverse complement.
CATCACCATCTATATAACAATAAATGTGATATAACTCATGCGCAGCAGCAAATATTTGTTTATTTAATTCTAGACTTGTATTTATTGTAACGAAGATACATCCTTTTTTTATCGAAGTAAATGCCCATATCTTTTCATCTTCAATTGGAAGCCTAAAAATCTGAACATCAAAGCCATTCCTTCTACAGTATGTTTCAACCGTTGAAAAGATATGATCACAAAGAATATTATTACCTATATATTCTTTTGTAAAAGAAATAGCAATTTCTTTTATTTTCTCATAACGTTGAGAATCTTTTTCGAAAAGGCAATTTTCAAGGAGTTTATTCATTCCAGTGCTTATTTATAAGATTTGTAAATTCTGAAGTTTGATATTGATTATGAAAAAGATACATGTCAGAAAGTTTCTGTATCATCTCGTAACTTTCTTTTCCTTTTGGAGATGAAATCTGCCCCATGAATGCTTTATGAACTGCTGGAACTTGTTTAGGCTCTACATAAAAAACATCTAGCGATGTATTGCAAAAATTAGAGATTTTTGAAAGTACACAAAGAGGAATCTCCTGTGCCCCACTAAGCATTCTGAGAATATTACGCTTAGGCTCTTTTAGAACTGCAACAAGTTCACCTTGCTTTTTACCAGCAAGCTTCAGCTGTTTACGTACATTAAGAGCTACAATTTCATTTATATCTGTCATTTTATCTCCAAAGCCACTTAATTATACTACAAATCTATTTTTTTTCAACATTTGATGTATAATTTTCTATTATGAACATCTTTTAGACTCTACAGATAATCTGCAGCTTATCAAAGATTTTTTTGTAAAAAATCCTTCTGTTCAAGCTTCTTTGAAGACTGTGTTGAATTAATTATTCTCTAAACACTTTTTATTAAAATGAATAAATGACTCTGTTAAACAAAAAAGACTTGTCGTTTCTGACAAGTCTTTAGTTTGAGACTGACACGATTCGAACGTGCGACCCCCACCTCCGCAGGGTGATGCTCTAATCCAGCTGAGCTACAATCTCAGACTTTGTATAACTCAAAAACAATCAGTTATACTTTATCTACATGTATATTATTACATTTTAACGATTTATGCAACTGATTTATTTTGACTGCTTTTGAGTGATTTTGAGTAATTTATTTTTTTACTGAAATCGTTACTGAAATCCTTTCTGAAACTGTTTCGAGAATAAAATTTGGGCGAAGATTCCGACCCTCACCCCTAACGGGTGATTTTTCACCCATCAGAGGTGGGGGTCTTGGTTTATCTCCGTTTGGTTAACAGATGTTTGCAGATACTTAATACTAATTAACTAAAACAAAGCACAAATTAACACATAGGAAATGTGAAGCGGATTTATTATTGAGCCATAACGAAAAGCGTTGTGGCTTTTTTATTTAACACAAAAAAGGAGCTTGTATGACGGACACAGAAGATAAAAATCTGGATTTGCTTTCGGTTGAGGAAGCGGCTGCTTACCTGAAGTTTAGCACTGCCTTTCTCTACAAGCTTTGCAAAGAGAATAAGATTCCGCATGTGAATTATGCGAGACACATTCTTTTTCGTAAGTCTGATTTGTATAACTGGCTTGGTTCGATGGTGACTTATGACAATTCAAAAATGGAGGCGTGATTATGAGCGACAGCAAAGTGATTGAAATTAAGAAGGCTGTGAACGAGGCTCACAAATACCTTGAAGAGACGGCTTTGGAAAAACAGCACGGTGACATCGTGGTGACTATTACGATGTTTCGCGGAGAGCCGGTAAAGCTTACAACTAGCTTTTGTGAACATTTGGCAAAGAGACGGACGACCAGTCTGGTCGTGGAGAAATAAACCAGCAGGCAGGAGGTGATACAGGTGGGAGATAAGGACACTGTTAAGACCGCAGACAGTGAACTTAATAAAGGCAGTGAGCCGGTAAAGTCTTGGGAGAAAAAATTAGACGATGAGTCTCCCAAGGCTTTTAAGGCTTTCTGTCTTTTCCGTTCCATGGGCTATAAGCGAAGCATTAAGGCCTGTATGGAGTTGAACGGAATTGAGCCTAAGAAGTATGGCTCCTGGGCGCGTTATGCTCGCCTCTACCGTTGGAATGAGAGAGCTGCTGAATACGACGCATATATTGCAAAGGAGACTGAGAGAGAGATTCTGGCAGAGCGTGTTGAACGACGTAAACGCCAGATGGAAATGTTGAACGGTTTTGATGAACTTGTTCAAAAAAGAATTAAGACATTGAAGCCGGAAGATTTAAATGCAGACGGAGCGATGGATTTGCTTGAACGTTCTGCAAAGCTGGACTCGTTTATTACGGGTGCAGACAAGGAAGCGGCAAAGCAGCCGGTACAGGGCGAGCTTGCTATAAGCTTTGTGGATTCGTTTAAGGATTTATGACCACAGAAGTTTTTAAGCCGACTAAGGTGCAGAAAAAAGCTCTGGAACTTTTGAGTTCTGGAGCAAAACATATTCTGCTTTTTGGCGGTTCGCGTTCTGGTAAAACTACTGTTCTTGTAATGGCGATTATCTTTCGTGCCTGCAGGTACCCGGGTAGCCGCCATTTGATTTGCCGCTTTAGGGCGAAAGATGCGAGGAGTTCTGTTCTTCACGAAACTTTGATTCCGTGGCTGAACAAAACTGTTGGTGCAAAAAATTATAAGGCAAATGTCCACGATGGTTTGATTACCTTGTGGAACGGAAGCGAGATTTGGATTGGCGGACTTGGTGACAAGGAACAGGTAGACCGCATTCTTGGACACGAGTATGTGACTATCTATTTCAACGAAGTGAGTCAGATCTCCTACTCCGCTATAACAACTGCTTACAGCCGATTAGCTATGAAAGTTGAAGGCTGCAAGAATAAGTTTTTTTATGACTGTAACCCGTGTTCGCCAATGCACTGGGCTTACAAAGTTTTCATCAGAAAGATTGAACCTCGGACTGATGAGAAATTAAACAAGCCAGAGCTTTACGCAAGTGAAGTTTTGAATCCGATGGATAACGCTGAAAACCTTGATGAAGATTACATCAGCGACATCCTGGATAACATGCCGGAAAAACAACGGGCACGATTCCGCGACGGTCTTTGGGTAAAACCTGAAGGAAGTGTTTACGAGAAGTTTGAAGAATCTATGATTCTGACTCGGGACCAGCTGCCGGAAGAGTTTGACCGTTTTACAGGCGGCCAGGATTTTGGACTTCATATTGCAGCTGTGAAAGTTGGCTGGGTTGGAGAGACTGTTTATGTTGTTGCTGATTTTGGCGGCTTCAACATAACAACGAAAACAAGCGTTGAGCAGCAGCAGGCAAAGAACTGGTATGACGATTGCTTCGTTACCTATTGCGACCCGGCTGGCGGTGAGCGAATACAGGAAGTACCAGGAGGAGTAAAAGCAAATAACTCTGTGGATGCAGGGATTGATTACATAATTGCAAAAATTGAACGAGGACAGTTTTTTGTTTGTAAGGACTGCACCGGCGTTCTTGGTGAAATATGGGATTACTCTCGGGATGAGAATAATCAGATTGTAAAAGTGAATGACCACTACATGGATGCGATGCGTTATGCCATTTTCAGTGCAGCGACTTCCGGGGTGGTATTAGCGTGAGGATTTACCGATAAACTATATGGGACTTTTTAAGAGGAACCAGAAAGAAAAAAAGTTACGAAGCTTTTCTGAGATAAATAACGAAACTGTTGCAGATGACTTTTCTGTTCGCGAAAAGAAGACCTGCACGGATCCTTATTTACAGCATGCGTGGGTTTCGGTTTGTATTGATATTCTCACAAGAAATGTTGCGCGGGCTGAATTTGAAATTACGAAAAACGGAAAGAAAGTAAACGATTCTAAGCTGGCACAGCTTTTTAACTACCCTAATAAAAGTCTATGCAGATTTGATTTATGGAAGCAGACCTGCGCCTGGTGGAGCCTCGACGGTGAGGCGTTCTGGTGGTTTGGCGAAGACTACTGCTGCGGCATTCCAACTGAGATTTATATTTTAAATCCAAGGAATATACAGCACGTTGTTGTAGACGGAAAGATTACCAAGTGGGTTTATACAGAAGGTGGAACGGGGAAACCTTGTATAATCCTTCCTGATGAAATAATCCACTTTAAGGACTGGAATCCGTGGAATGAATACCGCGGTGTTAGCCCTCTGGTAAGCTTGGGTCTTGAAGTCGAACAGGATTTGCTCGCTGCCAAACAGAACTCCGGACTTTTAAGAGAAGGTGGTGTACCTAAGGGGCTGTTAAAAACTGACCAGATTCTTACTGAAGCAGAAGCTGAAATCTTAGCTAGAACTTGGGACTCAAAATATGGTCACGGTATGAAAAACCGAGTGGCCGTACTGGGTAAAGGTACAGAATACCAGCCTCTTACATTTAGTCCTGATGTTCTGAAACTTTACGATATGAAAAAGTGGAACCTGTATACACTGCTTGCGAAGTATGGCATTCCGCCTAGAGTAGCGAACATACAGGATTCTAAAAGTTCCCTTAGTGGTACAGACACAGACAGCCAGCACAGAGCGTTCTGGAACTTTACTCTAATTCCTTTATTAAAAAACTTTGAGCAGATACTCGAAGTGCAATTCTTTCGTCGTTTCAATCTTTCAGAAACCGGCGAGTTTAATTTAAATAATATCCCTGAATTACAAGAATCTGAGGATGCCCAGAGCAACAGGGATATTGCAGAAATCAATGCTGGTCTTAAGACAATTAATGATGTTTTAAGACAACGAGGAGAAAAGGAAAAACCTTGGGGCGACTGCTGGTATAAGCCCACATCCTTAACAGCATACGACTCTGCCCCATCACAATAAGAGGGTTAAAAATGGTTAAAGTGATTGTAGGTATGACTGACGATTATACCAAAAAACTGACTATGGAATGTGTGTCTAAGGCCCTGCCTAAGGCACAGCTTATTGACGGCTCTAGTGATATGGAGATTTTTTATCATTTACAAAAGGCTGAAGATGAAATCATTGTAATTTTCGACAGATTCTTTTTAAGCTACATTTTGAAATTTAAGCTGATTTACTTGAAGGCTATGAACAATCGGATGAAGATTGTGTTTTGTGAGAGAGGAAGCTGTATCAGAGAATTTGGATTGCGTCTTTACGAGCTAGGAGTAGACGGGTTTATCTGCGACATTGAACACGAAGACCTTTTTGTTGCAAAGCTTAAGAAGGTCGAAAACGGAGATAAATGTTTTCCTGATGAAATGAAAGATTCTGACGGGTATCTGCAGGTTAATTCTGACAGAAAAGGCTGTGTTGAAATTACCTGTGCAGAATTTACTGTGGGACTTTATTTGGGCAAAGGCTTTACCAATAAAGAAATCAGCAGGATTACAGGTTTTTCAATTAACGCAGTTAGAAATCACGCACATTGGCTGAAGAAGAAAATCGGTTTTAAGTGTTTGAATGACTTAACGGTTTTGAATCAGCGCTATGCTCATTTGGATATAAGGAGTTGGCATCTTGGTAATTAAAATTGATGGTATTGAAAACAAGGAATTTGGGAAGGACAAGAATCTTTTCTTGAAGTTCCTTAAGGAGAACACGAGCTCTGGAAAAGTGAGTGCCCAGGTTGAGGTGTTCAAGGCTGTGGATGTGCAGAAGGATTCTTTCCATTGGGTAATGAGTACCTTTGATACGGACCGTGACTTTGAGAAAGTGGATCCGTGCGGATGGGATTTGAAAAACTATCTTGCTAATCCTGTTGTGCTTTGGAGCCACGACTATAGTATTCCGGCCATTGGCATTGCTAAAAATGTTTCGGCTGAAAAGCAGCTCGAAGGCGATATTGTCTTTAACGACAAGGAGTTTGACGAGTTTGGCTGGAGCATTGGAGAGCGTGTAAAAGCCGGAGTTCTGCGCTGCGGTTCTGTGGGTTTTCGTGTTGATGAATGTGAGTTCCTGGAAGCTCAGGACCGCGACTGTGATTTGATTTACAGAAAGCAGGAGCTTCTGGAGTTCAGTATTTGTTGTGTACCTTCGAATCCGTTTGCGATTCATGTACCACAAAAGAAACTGGAAATTGAAAGAATTATTCAGGAGGATGATTCTTCATTTTATGAAAAGGTTTGTTCAGGCTTGAAAGCCAGAGCATAAATAAAAAAACAGAGCTGCCTGCAATTGAGACCTGGAGACAGCCCTGATTCAAGACCAACTTGGAGGTTTATCTTGAACGAAGTAATTGTATCTTTGCAGCAGAAACTTAGCAATATGAAAAGCTTGGTACCAACTGAAGCTGCAACACCGGAACAGATTTCAAAATACTTTAATGAGACTGAAGAACTCATTGATGGAATTTTGAAAATGGCAGACAGTCAGCAGACTGCCTCTACTACAGAGCTTGAAGGAATCAGAGAATCAGTTAAGGAGCTTCGTAATCTTCTTAAAAAGACTGATTCAGAAATGAAGCCTTTGACTTACCGTGATGTTTGTTACAATCTTGGTAAAGCTTTGTGCGCAGCCTGGAACAAGGATGCCGAAACACTTGGAGCTTTGAAGTTCTGTCCGAACATCAGAGCTGAAAAATGGAACAATCCGAAAGACTTTAAGTGGGAAGCCGGCAAAGGCTTTGTACCACAGAAAGCCGTACTCGGTGAGCCAATCGGAAACCTGGCAAACAACGACCAGTATCTGATTAATCCGATTTATGAAGAGACAATCATGCAGGAAGCTGCAAAGCAGTCTGTAATGATGAATCTTGTAACTCATCGCCCGATGAATGGACCTTCAATCTTCATCCCTGAAAGAGACCGTGGCGGAATTGAATTGAAGTGGCTGACTTCTTACGGTCAGAAAATCGACGCTACAAAATCAAACATGCCGACAAGAACAGAGCTCAAAGCTTACACACTTGCAGGCTATGTTCCATTCTTTGACGAGTTCGGAGAAGATGTTTTTGTAGACCTTGGAAAGATGTTCCTGGAAGACTTCACCGAAGCTTACGGCCAGGAGTTTGACCGCCAGTGCTTGATTGCTGATGATGACCCGTTCACAGGTGCAATCAATATGGCACAGGCAGAAGTTTGCAGAATCGAGAGCACAGACGAAAGCAAGCTTACATACCTCGACTTCAGAGCTGCAGAGCTCAAGGTTGAGCCGGAAGAAAGAAAGTATTGCAAATGGTTCTTGAACGAAACCGTTCTGAATCATATTGCAAACATTCAGGACGACAACCACAACCCTATCTGGAGAAAGCCGGGCGATGGAATGCCAGGAAGAATCGACGGATACGACGTTGTTGAATCAAGACTGATGCCACAGCTTGCTGACCTCGAAGCCGACAGCGTGATTGCCATCTTTATGAATCCAAAAAGAATCATCCACGGCAACCGCAAGGGAATCGAAATCAAGCGTTTCGACGAAACTACAGAGGGCTTGGAATACGGCGAGCTCTTTATGCGCTTCCGAAAGCGTGACGGCTTCCTCGTGACAAGACCAAAGAAAAATATGGTCCTCCTCAAAACCGCAGAGGAATAACCCAGAAACCAAAGAGCAATATATATTGCCCTTTGGAAAGCGGGGGCGAAAAAACTAAAAACCGAAGTGAAGGCAAATGCAAGGCTGCGCAGCACCGCGACAGCGGCTTGGCCTTGTATTTGACTGAACGGAGGTTATACTTTCCTGAGCCCTGCTTTTCCAATTGGAGAGATTATGCATCCATTTCCATTTGAAGAATTACAGAAAATCTTAGAGCTTAAAGATACAGAACTATTAACGGACGAATTACTTTTTAATTCCGTTATGACAACACTAGAAAAGAAGCTTGGCTTTTCTTTAGAAGATAAAAACTACAACGAAATCCAGACAGTAAAAGATCATAAAGTTTACACAGATAACGACAACATCACAGAGATGGTAAACATCATAGATATGAATACAAAAGAACGTGTTCCAAACTGCATTATAAACGGAAGAGAAATCTTCCTCCTCTCTACTGAATATGAAGAACACGTTTTATTTTTGAATTACAATGCAGGCTTTACTCCAGAAGACTTCCCCGCAGATTTGAAAGAAGTAATCATTAAATTGTTCCTCTTGAAAAAGAAAGAGTTTATAAAAACTCAGAATCACGAAGATGATTATTCTTTTGAAATCCCACAGGATGTACAAAATATAATTGATATTTACAGAAGGAAGAACTGGTAATGAGAGACTTTTTAACAATTTATGAGAGACTTGAAGAGCTACTGCTTAATAAGCTTTCAGAATATATTGATAGATGGAATAAGGAAAACTCAGATGAATTCAAGTATGAATTAAAGTATTTTACAAATCAGAGTATGAATCCAGGGACAGAAAGGTTTCCTTATTTCGCTTTAACCACTGAGGAAAAGGAACAAGGCAAAAAAGACAGAATCATAGATACCATAAATTACAAGTTCAACTTTGAGTTTTTCTATGAAAAAGACGATGTTCCAGCATTTGAAAAGACTTTATGCTATCAGCACATAATTTGCGAAATGCTTGAAGATGATGACTTTGAATACTGGCTGAACTTTGAAGTACCTAAGCTGACACAGAAGAAATTTGAGTTGTTGGTGCATGTGGAATGGTAAGTATAAACTAAAATTATTTAATTCTTACTTCGTATGTTTTTGGAATAATTAACAGAGAATCATTTTCTCTTAAATCACCTTCAATTTCAAAGTATTCAATATTGTCTGTACTATCTTTTGAAAGATTATATAATCGATATAGCTTATAATTATTTGAATGTGATTTTGAAAAATCTAATTCATTTTCACTTATATAAAATGGAGTGTTAGCAGAACTAGAAGTAGATTTTACTTCAATATAAATTACTTTACCTGTATCTGGATCATATGATTGTATATCAAAACCAGCTGAATCATCAATTTTTGAAACCCACGAAAGAACTTCTTCTACAGATTCAATTTGCCCATTCTTTTCTGCTGCTTTTAATTTATTATATTCTGATTGATACACATAAAACTCTCCAATAAGGCCAAGTTCTGTATCTCTAATACTTTTTCTAACATAATCAACTTTTCTAACTCTTTTACTTCCAGCACCTGTAGACTTAGGAGTAGATGCAGGAAGTTCTCTTTTTACAAAGGTCCTTGGTTGTAATTGTTCAACATAATCATCATTGATTATTAATAAATCTTTTGGATTAATTTTAGCTTCTTTAGGTAATGGGTTATTTTTTGTTTCAAGATATCCTCTAAAAAAGCTTTCAACGTATTTTGTATCTTGATTCTTTACCCAGTCTACTACTGTCTGATAATTGCGTTCTATTTTTTTAATATTTGCATCAAAACTGAATATATTATTATCAACAAAATACTGAATAAATTCATTACAATTAAATCTAGATTGAGATGTTATTTTTCTTTGAATTGGGGCAATTAAAAGTTCTGTAGGTATTCGAAATCTTACTCTGAATACATCTGAGTAAGAACCCGTTACTGAATTTGCTTCATATGTAATAGCACAATATTCAGGATTAGAAATCTCTCCAAGAGCCTCAAATAATTCATCATAATCATTAAATATTAGTTTAGGATGTACACCCCATTCAAGTTTTAAATCTGGATTTAACATACTTCGTATAATTTATCCTTATTTTCAAGATACTCAACTAAACCATCGATTGCATAATCTCTGATAACCAATTGTTTTGAATATTTTACATAATCAATTTGTCTTTTTGAATCTGCATAAATTGTAGGTGCAGTGAAAATTGCTTGAGCTTCAATATTATTATTTTGAATAAAAGCTTCCAAGTGTCTTTCTATAGGCCAGATTTCCATCATTGTTTGAGTTCTTCCTTCGGCCATTGTTACTTCAACAAGGATTCCTTTATCTTCCTCGAAACATTCTATATCACCTTTATTACCGCCAGCTGTAGATGTTGGAAGGCCTGTATCATCACATGAATAATTAGGAATAACTTTTACATTCGGAAGCTTAGATTTTATAGCAAGTGCAGTCAAAAATTCTAATCGAACAGGAGCTGCAAGGAACTTAAGAACATCATCTTTTGATGTTTTATGTGTAGCCAAAATGTGCAACTCATTTTTTATAGTTTCCCATTCATAAGTCTTTAGCCATTCAATTAATAAATCATTTGTTTTTTCTTCGCTGATTTCTTCTGACTTTTGAGATATTAAATTTTGATCGATTGAAGACATGTATTCAAAATATTTATGTTCATCTTCAAATCTTTCGTAATCAGAATAATTATTCAAAATGTATTCGACTTTATTATCTTCGTTATGGTTAATATCAATAAATCGGCCAGCACCACGAAGTGAGATGAGGCCACTCATACGCATTTTTCGAATGAACTCATCTACATAATCATTCATGATAGAACGTGGATCAAATTTCTTATACTGCCCCTGCATAATTTCATTGATACAAATATCAATAATTACTTCATCACTTGGAGTATAACCATAATCTTTTCTAAGGTCTTTTATTCTTAAATACAAATCAACTGCATTACTATCTTTCCAGAATAATAAAAGTGGTATTTCTTTTCTGGAAAGACCAGCACCGTTACCGAAAGCAGAATCTGCATTTATAAGTCTTATGGTTTGCAATAATAAAATAAGAGGAATATTGTCATTTAAGACTTTTACAAATGGATTTGCTCTCTGAGAACGAGCGAGTGATTGCAAGAAAACAGACTGTTCTCTTTCCGGATTTTTTAGATTAAGAGCAATTTCATTGTTTCCACCAATCTCAACATCAACGATATCAACCAGAATATTTCCAAGTTCAGAAAACTCTATTTTTTCGCCTGTCTTAAAATATACAAATCCGAATTCTTTAGCTAAGTCAAAAATTGTAGCAAATCTTGAAGGATATCCCCAATCAAAACCAGCTTCTTTATGCTGCTGAGGATTATCATTAATAATTTTTGATACTACCTTATCATCAAGAAGACTAATTGCAAATTCACCGCCAGATGTTTGTTTCCAGATTGCTTTAACTTCGTTAGAAACTTTCATTGGGCGATAAAGACCATATTTTATAAGTTCTGCTACAACATTTGTTGCAACATCGTCTGTTAATATCTGATTTTCAAATTTCTTTAAAATAAAGAGGTTGTATTTTATTCTTTCAGGATTTCGAACGGTTGTTGTATAGAGTAATGGTTTGTACTCAGCATTTCTTTCTCTAATTGGCATAATTTGTTATTAAAACCTCCGAAAATGATTTAATGCTATTATCGTGATAATTTATGTAATTACTTTTTATAGGATAAATGTTGTATCTTTGAGCCCACTCTAAAAGTTTTGTATTTTCCTTTCCTTTATAGTTTACAACATCAGAAAGAGCAAAGCGAATATGATTTGTATTAAGATCATCTAGTAAAGAACAGAGATCGTCATCATCCTTCTGGTCCCATAATTTATTATACTCGCTTGCAGTAATAAGATATGGCGGATCTAAATAAACAAAATCTTTTTCTGTTAATTTGATTTTTGAAATAAAGGATTTATAGTCTTTATTGGACCAATGTATTTTTTTCTGATTAGTGAGATTTACATAATTTGTTAATGCATCAACTGCATTTTGATTAAAGTCAACGTTACCAACTGGTAGATTAAAATCTCCCTTCTGATTAAAACGCAGCATTCTATTGAATCCATAAATCAAGAGTAAATACAAATCAGCTATATCTGTCCTATCGGAAGCATTATATTTTTCTTTCAATCGTTTATAGAACTCAGCATTATACTTTGCAAAATATGTTTTGACATATTTGTCTTTTAATTCTTGAGGAACAGTTTTACCTTTATAGGAACATGTAAATTGATATTCATCTATTTTATCAAACAAAATATTTAATAAATCATCTGAAGAAGAAAATGATGAAAGATAATTATGAATAGACATAATGTTTTTATCAATGTCATTTTCATAAAATTGTTTTGCCTGGATATTTAAGAATACAGAGCCACCACCAACAAAAGGTTCAACAAATTTATTTATATCTGTAGGAAAATACTTTTTGAGTTCAGGTATTAATTTGTATTTATCACCAGTATAAAATAATGGTGAACGGATTACTTTTTCTTTTTTCATTTTACCTTTGTTATATAAAGCAATTCTTGATGGTTCTCCAAATCGGTTTTACCAGCATTGAAGAAACGGTAGTCCTTTGCGAATTTCTTTGTTTTACCTTTTGCATTTAATACTTCTTCAATTTCTTCAAGTTCAATTTTATTTTTTGAACTGCCGCTTTTTGAGTTATAAGTATTATTGTAAGACACGGCCAAATACTTACTATCTAGATTCTCAATTAAATCTGAGAAAGTTTTTGGAGCCTGACTTGTACAATATTTACTCATATTTTCAGCAGGAGGCTTCATTGCTACTCCGGTTAATACTGGCTTATCCCATTTTACGAGAGTTTCATATACATGATAGAAACGACAATACTGGCGTGAATTATAAGGAGGATCAATATAAACTAAATCAGATTTAATTTTTCTTGCAAGCTGGTTAGAATCTTCTCGATAAATTGTGAGATTTTCAAATTCTTTTACATCAATTAATCTGAGTTTTAATTCTGTTTTCTTTATTGGCTTTTTTATATAAGCTTCAAAATGTCCGAGTGTATTTGCATGTTTGTCAATGTTATATATTAAGGTAGTTAAAAGAATTGCATATTCTTTTTCTGTTAAATCAGATTTTGAATTTTCAATATCTTCACGAATCCAACCTATTTTCTTTGACATGTCATAATCAAAGTATTTTCCGCCATAGTTAATTGAAAAATAGTTATCTTCAAGTTTTGTTTCATCTAAATTATTATATAGTTCAATTTTCTTTAAAATCTTTTCTTTATTCCAAGGCCCCTGTTTGAAGAAGGCTGTATATATTTGATTATTTGAAAACAAGAAATCATTAATAATTACATTGTCATACATGCCAAGCATCTTTTTTGCAACTACACCTGTTCCTGCAAAAATATCTGTGGCAGTATGAATATTAGTTGTTTCATTATTTACAATATCAAAAATCCAATCTACTAACTTCTGTTTGCAACCTATATAGCGACGACTTTCAAGAGGGATTGTCGCTCCTGGGAGTGAATCAGCTGCAACGGACAAGTAATTTCCTTTAGATTCTAATTTCTGTTTTGCAACATCCAGTACTAATTCTTGATTAGAGTAAGCTTTAATATTCTCAAGAATTTTATCACTGTCTCTTTGGATTTGCAATTGATCTGAATCGATATTATAGAATCGTGCAAGTATAAAAATCTGTTCATCAGTTGGAAAACGAATTCCAGATTCAATTCTGCAAAGCTGGCTTTCTTGTATTCCGGTATTTCTTTGGATTTCTAATAAAGAGAAACCTTGTTCTTCTCGAATATTTTTTAAAACTGTTCCAATGTACATAGAATTTCCACCCTTTGTCAATTTTAACAGAAAAAAATTGTATTTGCTAGTCAAAAGATAAGGATTTGATAAAAAAAGATTTTAAAAACCTATTTAAGCAGTTTATTGAAATCGATGGAAAAACAAGCTTTTTGGGTGTAAAATAATATAATTCATAATATAACTTTTATAAAAAAATAAATAGTGAGGATTCAAATGACACGAGATCCATTAATACCAAATTTGTGGAACATCAGACAACTTTATGAAAACAAAATGTTTGAAATACCTGTTTATCAAAGACCATATTCTTGGGATGCAGAGAATGTCACTATTTTGCTTAATGATATATTAAACTCATTCAATGAACGTAAAACTGTAAAAAGTTATTATACAGGTAACGTTATTATACGTGAAAATGATACAAAGACTGACGGAAACATAAAAGCATACGATATTATAGATGGACAACAACGAATTACAACTTTTACTCTTATTTTATTATGTTTACATTCACTTTTTGCACGTAACTGCACAAATCAAAATGACCCAATAATTTTTGATGTAAAACGACTATTATGGCAGCATAGTGCAACACGTTATCCTGAAAAAGAATTTCCCTCACTTAAGCTAAATAGTATTGAGAAAGAAGCTTTTTCTGTTGTCTATGATTATGCTTTTGATAAACCAAAGGAACTTTATAAATTTGCCTCAAATTATGAATGCAAATCAGATTATGAAAAAAGAGTAATTGAAAATTTTAAGCTTGTTTATAATACATTACAGGAAACTGTATGTGAAAATGAAAATAATTTATTAGATTATGCTTCCTATGTTATTGAACATATTAATTTTATTAATATTGAATGTACAGAACATGTAAATAAAGTTTTTTCGATTTTTGAATCTATAAACTCCAAAGGAAAACCTCTGGAAGAGATTGACAAAATAAAATGTTATATCTTTTCAGAATTGGATGAAGATTCATACAAATTATGCCTAAGGCAATGGGGAGATTTAATCATTAAAACAAAGGATAATCTTTATGATTATCTTATGGTTTATATAAGAGCATATATAAAGTATTACAGACAAAACATTACGCTTATTAATTTTAAGACCATTGCTTATGAAGAAATGAAAAGACATTTTAACAAGGACAATTTATGTGATACTTTTAAAGCCTTACTTGAGGATATGGTAAGCAAAGTAAAGTATTACAATATGCTGTCTGATATCGAAGAATTAAAGAAGCTTTATGATAATCATAAACTCAGAATGTATTTCAGATTATTTGCTGGATATTACAAACATCCAAAGCCATTGTTTTTTAGAACATTTATAGATTTTGCTAATAATAAAATCTCAGGAGAAGACTTTGTAGAAATTTTTGTAACTATAACTAATTTCATGATTGAAAGCCTTACATTACTTAGTAGGGATAGTAAAGATGTTATTACAATGTTCTCAAAAATTCTTAGTACAATATATGATAATGGAATCCAGTTATCTACGATAAAATATTTTGTAGCAAAGGAATCGGTAAAAAGTAATATTACAAAAGACTTACTTCAGTATTCAATAATTAACTATGATGCATATTCACATAAAAATATATCAGTACCTCTGCTCGCATTATATGAAGCTTATAATGAAACCACTGGAAAAGTTTCTTACGATCAAGCTGATGTACTTACATCAAAGTTTTCTGAAAGTTTCTCTCTTGATCATTTATTAGTTCAAACACCAGAACCAGATGATGATGAATATAAATATTATTGTAACTTTGAAGATGGATATGAAACTCTTTGCTTAAAACCTGGAAGCGATTTCCCAGAAAAAATACAAAATGGAATGCCTTATGATGATTTTAGATCTCAAGTTTTGAATAAGTTTGGAAACATGAGAATTTATTATAGAGATAAAAATTCTTCAAGGCAAAATAATGCAATAGAATTAAAAGAGTATGGTAAATTTACAAAATATTCAGATATTACAGATAGAGAAAAAGAAATAGTAAGTTTTCTGATTGAAAATATTCTTACAATTCCTACAGTTAATCAATCTGACGAACCGAAGAAAACTAAAAAATCTCCTACTAAATTACCTAAGATGGACGAACTGATAAATGCAGGACTTATTTCAATCGGTGATAAAATATATTTAACTGTAAGTCCAGAAGACTCAGAAGCAACTCTTACATCTCCTACAACTGTTGATTACAAAGGACAGTCGATGACATTAAATCAATGGGGTCAAACTGTTACTGGCTGGACTTCGATTCAGATTTATAGATACGTTTGTGTATCAGGAGAAACCGAAACCTTAAACGATAAAAGAACTGCTCTTTCTGATGAAAATTTGGAATAAAGATTTTAGAAGGAAAGATAAAATGAAACCTGAGAAGCTGCTGGAAGGACAAGACAAAGAAAAAACCTTAACCTACGATTTACAATTCATGCCCTCTGGTACAACTTTAGATTCCAAAGTCAGATGTAAGAAATGTGGAAAAGAATTCATATATAAAGATTCTACAGCATTAGAATTGTTTGATGTTGTGGGCTCTTATGAAATGATAAAATGTAAACACTATCCTGAATGCGATGGTCTTAGACAGGACTTCGAAGTTATTTAATCTTTCCCAAAACCTAACAATAATTAACCCATAGGAAACGGCATCTCCCCTTAGAATATCGTTATGAGAATTCAAGGTAGAGACTGCACACTGACTGTTTCAAGAGACGGTGAATTAACTCCATTACCATACAGCGAGGAAACTGTAAGATTAACGTCGAAAGGCTACGTGCTGCCTGAATGTATCGGTAAAAGGAACAGGGAGAAAACTGTTATCACTCACAAGGAAATTGAGGGCTGCTTTATTACGCGGTTGGATTATTCTGTGATACAGTGCCTGTTCCTTTTGTTATTTTATGATAACGAAAGTTTTGATCTTTATGCTGACCGGGGCTTTGAGAAAATCATTTATAGGAATGTAAACTTCAGGGCCTTTGAGCTACGCGGTGTGAACGGTGAAGCTTTTAAGCTTAGAGTTGATGTAAAAGGTTCGGAAGAATCTTTTACAGAAAACTGTCCTATGAATGTTCCTGACCTTTCCTGGCAGAAGCAGAGAACTTTCTTTTTTGACGGACACAACGTTATTGCAGATTTAGAAACGCTTCCTTTAGTTTATCGCTTTGAGCTTACTGCTGATTATAAAAGTGATGCCAGGATAACTCTTAAACTTTATTTTCCGCTTTCTGCAGAACACTATCCCCTCTCTTCTAAAATTGAAAAGCTTACAATCTGGATTGATATGAAAGAAGGAATCTGGCTGGACCTTTATGACCTGGTTCCTATTTCTGATTTGTGTGATATAAACTGCGCGGACACTGTGCTTTGTAATCAACTTTTTAATGTGACCGGCATTATGGTTTTGAATATCAGGAATGCAGAACAGAATCTTCAGATTGTAATTTAGCGTTAACTATTAGATAGTACAAATTAACACATAGGAAACGGGCTGTGGGCTTACACTCTGAGTATGAAGTTTTATGAAGTTCCGCCTGAGGTTGAGAACGCAATCAAAAATACAGATAGCCGTCCTTTTGTAAGAGTTGTTTTTGAACTTAGCAGCGGAGACCTTTATATCCGAGATTCTGACATTCTTGAATGTGTGATGACTTCTTATAAAAACGAAGACGGCGGCATTGTAAATATGGGTGAAATCCTTCTGGATAACTCAAGAGATATTTACGATGTATTTTCCAATAACGAGTTTTGTCCTGGGCTTGGTGTTCAGATCTGGTACTGCTTTGGCGAGAGGATTAACACTTTCTTCCGCTTTCATATGTTTGTAGATGACGACGGCTTTCAGCTTCAGATGACTGGCCATACAGATATGACTTGCAAGATAAGGCTGATAGACCTTTCTAAAAAACTTGATGATACGAAGCTACAGAGGAACTGGACTGATGCTCAGGTTGTTGTACACTCGGTTGTTTGTGATAGAACTCATCCGGAAAAATCTCTTGTTCATATTATTGCGGCTCGCGGTGGAATTGGTGCTAACGAAATAAACTGTGGAACTCTTAATTTTGATATTCCTTATGTTGTTGTTGCCGGCTCTGCATGGAAGGAACTTTGTTCTTTAGCCAAGGCTTACAATGCTATTGTTGAATGTGGTAAGGATTTGACGCTGAGCTTCATTGAAAGTCCTTATGACTTACAGAATGAATACAGCGAAGAAGCCTGCTTTAGTCTTAATGAAAATGAGATTACTCATTTCCGTTTTTTTAATAACCGCGATAAGTATGCAAATAATGTAAGGCTTAAATATACCCGTTATGTTCAGACAGAACGCCAAGAACTCTGGTCTTATTCTGATGCGCCTGTGTGGTACGACGAGGATATGCAGCCTTATTATCCTTTTACTGATGATTCGAGAAAGATAATTTCTGACAACGATTACGAGGCTGTTTATACCGCAAAGAATGAAGAAGGAAAAACACGCAACGTTGTTTATGCGGATTCGATAGACAATGAGCAGGACTTTTTAGAGGCGATGGAAGTAACCGGCGAAGACAAGCCTGTTGTGATTCAGTACGACACGACTACATATAAAGACCGGGCAATTGTGCAGCTTGGTCGTGGTGGAAATCTTATTGGAGTGCGTAAAGCTTCTATCACTGGCCGGGCAATTATTTCTGAAACTAACTACAGCGTATTTGTAAAAGATGATGATGAGATTGCGGCTCACGGGCAAATTGTTCGAAACATTACTTCTAAATATTTGAGTGATGATTTATTTGAGGCTGAACCTTTCTGCCAGAGACGTGCAAAAGATTTTCTTAATGAATGTGTGAACTGCAAAGGCGCTTATTATCTTACAACTTATATTCCTCTTATTCATGCTCGTGTTGGTGCTTTTATGGATATAAGGCTTAAGGATGCCAGTAGCTATAAGAAAGTGAGAATTGATGAACTTACTTTTAGATATAAAAAGGAAGAGGCTTTCTCTTCGGAGATTTGGGTTACGCGAGTTTAAGGGAGGTGCGTTATAGAAAAAATTGAATTGCTGGTTGAGTCTATGAACGGCTTACAGGTTGAGCTATCTGGATTCAGAGCTGAAATGAAAGAGTTTAAGAATGCTGTTGAAAAAAGGATGGATTGTCTGGATAACAGGTCCACTGCCTGCCAGTTTAATCCTAATGTTTGTGCAACTGCCAGAAGACTTGAAGAACATATCAAGGCGGACAACGGAAAAGCCGGAAGGAATATGGCGGTGATTGCCTGTGTGATTTCCTGCTTTAATGTGGCAGTTACGGTGATTACTTTGATTGTTCGGGGGATGTGATGGATAACAATAATTTAAGGATGAGGCTGATGCTTGAAGCTGAAAAAGAAATTGTAGAAGGACTTAGCGAGGCTGAACGCTACCGCTACTTTCTTGGCCGCATGCAGTTTCTTCGTTATGAAAGTGGAAAGGAAAATCTTATAAGCTCGGACTGTTCGGGCTCAGTTTGTCTTGCCCTCTTGCTTGCGACTGGCTGTGCAATTCGTGTTACGGCAGATGCTTTATTTAAGAAATATTTTACAAAGAAGAATCCGGAAAAGAACGATATTCAGGCAGCCTTCTTTATGACGCTTTATGACAGAAAACTTGGAGCAAGACTTTATAAGGAAAATGAAATCTGCCATGTGGCCGGAGTCTGCGGCCGTGATGTTGTTCTGAACTGTGTGGAACCTTATTCGGAACTACGTTCGCTTTCTGATATGAAGCCTTATTACCAGGCAAATGATTACAGAATTATTGTGAGAGGCTTAGACCGAGAAGCTTTGCAGAAAGCAAGCGATGACAATGTAGATTTGTTTGGAGCTGACTATCAGTTTGAGCAGATTCGAAATGCAATTGACGGAGTTCGCGGATGATTAGTTTTCGTTTTCAAAGACTGGTTGAAAAGCTTTTGAGCGTGAAGTTTGTAATCTTCATTGTTGCGACTGTGCTTTTGTGCTGCGGTGTTCTTGGCGGTGCTGAATGGCTGACTGTTGCTCTTACTGTTATTGCAGGAAGAGAGATTCAGAAGTTTAAGGACTTTAAGTTTTCAAGGAAGGAAACGGATGAAGAAAGTTTGGGAAGTGATTAAGAAGATTTTCATTTGGCTGGGAGCTGTGTTTGTGGCTATATTCACGGTTCTCTTTGTGAAAGAAAGACAGGTGGTTTCGACAGGTTCAATCACCGCGAAGGAGGATATTGATGAAATCAATGCTAAGGCTGCGGCCAAACGGGAGGAAGTGGTTGCTCGTATTGAGCGTGCTGATGCTCGCCAGCTTGCAGAATCTTATGGCTCAGTCTGCGATGCAATCAGCGACGGAAAACAAAGATTCCGACAACGCTGCAAGCGAGCTGACAATTGAGGAAGTTATGGAAATTGCAGAAGAAGAAATTGAGCGTACTGCTCAGGAAGCTGTGAAAGCTGCTTTGATAGAAGTTGGCGGCGAGCTTGCTTATGAAAAAGAAAGAGCGGATGAACTTGAAAAACAAAAGCTTTCGTTGGAAGCAGAAAACAAAAGACTAAAGGAAGAAGCCCAGAAAAAGAAGGACCAGTTCTTTTATGGTGCTTTGATTGGCGGAACCGGCGGCGTGATTGTTACGTCGCTGGTGTTTGGTTTGATTATGGGAGTATGTAAATGATTAGTTCAAAAGGAAAAGTTAGAGGCTTGGTTACTGTTACAGTTCGCGACTGTAATGGCCATGTAAAGTATTTTAAGAATGGATTCTGGCGTAATCTTTTTAAGCTGAAAGAACGTCCGATGATTTTCCGTCATCACAACACTATCACAAATCAGGGTGATGGTATGATTGCGGATCTTTTGATTTCGAATCCGACTCAGGACAAGGTTGATGCCACCAACGGCTATATGCGTGTTGGAACCGGCTGGACCGGAAGCACTCCAAAGAACAACACAGGTGTGAATACTCCTACTGGCTCTTTCAAAAAACTTGATTCTACTTATCCAAAAACTCAGGCTGCTTTTGGTTCTTCCGGACAGAATGTTGTTCTTTACCGAACAAGCTTTGCTGCAGGTGATTTGAATGCAAACGGAATTAACGAAGTTGCTTTGATGAACGGAAATACAGCTGCAGCTAAGTGCCTGGCTTATGCTCAGATTACTCCGAGTGTAAACGTTACTTCTGCAGACAGCCTTCAAATTGACTGGCAGATTACTGTAAGCGGAGCTTAATATGGGAACCACCATAGCGGGTAATCAGCATATAGGAACAAACTATCTTAAAAATAATTATATCTGGAAACAAGGTCTTGGCGGAAAAACTGCGGATGTAGAGCTTTATGAAGAAGACTACATTTTTGTTTATGAATTTTTTCCGCCCTATGACCAGAGGGATGACGGAGAACTTGCGATAGAGTTTTATTATTACTATCGCAAACCGACTACTTCGGATTTCTGGAATTATTGTTATGACCCTGATTATTTTTACATTCTGCCTTTTATTGCATCCAGCAACGATAATCCACGTTATGGACCAGTTGGTAAATGGTGGGGAATGATAAATTATAATTATGATAAAATTTCTCTTGTTGGCCGCGAATCAGGATGGATTCATGTAACACTTTATATTGATGAATATATCTGGGGAAGATATACAGAAAATGGGCAAACATATGAGAATCCGCTTTACTTTGGGCTCTATTCTCCAATTCCTGTTTTAGTCTGGGATAATTCAGTTAGTGGCGGAATACCTGTAACACCTTACGACATTCTGTGGGATTATTCTGAGTTTGAAGATGATGATGTTTATGATGTTTTGACCGGAGGCTATCTTGAAGACTGTTATGTGAGCAGACGCCAGATAAATGATTACCCGAGTTTCTACATAACTTTTCATGATGTTACTCCAGATAATTTTAACTACGCTGTAAATGAAGCGGCTGTCATAAATGTGAGTTCTGCAGTAAACAGAAAATCTGTTTTGAAAAAGATTGTTAACGAAATCAAAGCTGTGGCTGGAACTGCAGGAAGACATCAGCTGCATATAAGGAATGCCAGAAACCATGGGCTTGGAGTTTCAGACAGTTTTGCAAAGAGAATGTATTTTGCAAGGCTGCTTTCTGAAAGAAAAAGTATGGCTACTCTTTTGAGCCGCAAGCATTTTATGACACGACAGTTTAATGATGTGTTTGAGCCTGTGGCTTTGAAAGATTATCAGAGGCTTCTTTTTAGAAGCGGCGATGATGCTTTAGTTCCTGCAGATTCGATTGGAAAAACTTTAAGCTGGAAAAGATTGCTACAGCTTGAACCTGAGATTGAAACTGAGGTTATAAGAAAACAAGTTGTCTTCCGCAATAATCTTGATGAAGTACAGCTGGCGGCTTTGCCTTTTGCCTCCCGATTATTCTTCAGGGCGGTTCAAACTGTTATGGGTTTCTGGGATTGGATCCGTGGAAAAATCAGAGAAGCAAATAATGTGGTGACTTTGTTCTGTCCGATTGCGACAGAGATTGAATTGGAGTGTCGTATATGAAATGGCTTTTCAGAGCGAAATCAAAATTAAGAATTCTTATTGATACTAAGTGCGACCTTTCGGGCTATGAAACTGTTTCTATTTGGGCTAGGAAGCCTGACGGAAATGTGGTGAACTTTCCTGCAGTTGTAAAAGATGTTGAGAACGGAATTATCTTTTATGACGTGGTAGATGAATATGATATTGACCTTAAAGGCTGGTGGATCCTCTGGCCGGAAGTTATTTTTGATGATGACAGAACTGCGGCAGGAAGAGCTGTGAAAGTTTTTGTTCACGAGGCTGGCAGCTTATGAAAAGAAATATAAAGGTGTCACAGGATTACATTCCAATGGATTGCTGGAATGAGGCGAAAGAGTTTTATCTGACGCTTCGTGATGATATAGATATTTATAAAAAGTTTAAAATCTTTCCAGATATGAAGCCAAGCGAAGAAGCTGAAAAGTTTGCGGCCTGGTTTACTTTGGAGCGCTTTGTTGATTATCCTCGTTCTTTAATTTTGATTTATGAGCATATGGATGAAATTGATAAAAAGACCGGGGAATATGGTGTGCTGGATGGCTATGGGCAGCTGCAGTTTAAGCTGATTCAGATGTACAGACTTTTGAAAGAAAACGGAATGATAGATGAGTGAAATAGATTTTTCTAAAAATGAAAAAGCGGTCCTCGAAGAAATCGGTCTTGAAATGAAGGCGAATAAATACGTAAGCGGTGAAATGCAGTTTACTGACCTTACGAACACGCTTTATTTTTTAAGGGCCTATGAGGACACTATCCGCTACTGTATTACCTGGGATAAGTTTCTTGTGTGGAACGGAACTAACTGGGAGATTGATGCACGTGGTTTTGTGCAGGAGCGTATTCCGATTTTTATTCATCAGATGTACAGAATTATGCGTTTTATAAATGACCGCATTTTGAAATCTGATTTTGAAAAGCACCTTATAAAGAGTGAAAGCTTCCGTCGCATTCAGGCGATTGTTGGACTTTTGAAAATGCAACCTTCTATCAAAGTAATTGAAAAAGAGCTTGATACTGATATTTACCTTTTTAATGTTGAAGGGCTTACGCTGAATTTGAAAACCGGAAAAGCGAGAGAGCCCAATATTAAAAATCTGATTACGAAGAAGAGCCGCTTTATTTATGAAAAGGATGCAGAGTGTCCTACCTGGAATCTTTTTTTAATGCAGATATTCAATAAGGATTTGCAGCTTATCCGCTTTATTCAAAAAGCTATGGGTTACGCTTTGAGCGGCGATGTAAGCGAACAGTGTCTTTTTATTTTGTGGGGAACAGGTGCCAATGGTAAATCAACTTTCTTAAATGTAATGCTTGAGCTCTTTGGAGATTATGCTTTAAGCACAGGCATTGAAACCTTTATGAAAAAGAACTCTGAACAGAGTAACGATATTGCTCGCCTTAAAGGAATGCGGCTTGTTACTACAAGTGAAATAGAACAGGGCCGACAGATTAGCGAAAGCCTTATTAAAATGGTAACCGGTGAAGATGCTCTAACTGCCAGGTTCTTGTATGGAGAGTATTTTTCTTTTAAGCCGACCTTTAAGATTTTTATGGCAACAAACCATAAACCGAAAATCCGAGGAGCTGATAACGGAATCTGGCGTCGTATTAAAATGATTCCTTTTACTGTGACTATTCCTCCTGAGCAGAGAGATAAGAACTTGACAGAAAAACTGATTGCAGAAAACTCCGGAATCCTGAACTGGCTTTTGAAAGGCTATGCGATGTGGAAGAAAGAAGGACTTGAAGAACCAGCTGCAGTAAGAGAAGCAAACGAAGAATACAGAATGGATATGGATAGTGTCGGAACTTTCGTGACTGACTGCCTGGAGCTGGATGCGTCTTTACAGTGGCGTCTTCCTACAAATCTTCTTTATCAGACTTATATCAAATGGTGTAGCAAAAACAATGAGCGTGTAATGAGCCAGAAGTGGCTTGGTATGAGAATGAGTGAGAAAGGTTTTAAGCGTGTTATTACAAATGGACAGCGGCTCTGGTGCGGGCTGGCAATAAAATTGGAATGGAGATAGCTTACTGCGAGAGACCCTCCCCGATAGCAAAGGGCGTGAGAGTTGGACATCGGAGAGAGTTTGGAAGC
This sequence comes from Treponema sp., assembly GCA_017470605.1. Taxonomy (GTDB): domain Bacteria; phylum Spirochaetota; class Spirochaetia; order Treponematales; family Treponemataceae; genus Treponema_D. The sequence continues at coordinate 1,294 of JAFUYH010000031.1, read as the reverse complement.
TGATTACAAGTGAAAAAAAATAATTTTTTGTCCAAAAAACGTCATTTAAAAAATCTATTTTGCCTTTTAAGATTTGATTAAAACAAATATTTAGGAGACAAATATGAAAATGAATCTTAATCAAATCTACATTCCACACAAGAGCAATACTTGTTTTTCAAAAACAGGTAATCCGCTTTCGGCTTATAATAGTTTAGCGGAGGCCCAACGGAGTGCGAATTATCAATCTTCTGAAAATAAGTTTACACCTTATTATTGTAATACCTGTGGTAAATATCATTTAAAGCCGACAGAATATTACTGTAAAAAGAAAAACTCAACTTGTGACTGTAGGGACCATCAAGGAAATAAAAAAGATACTTATGAAACTAGATATGATGCTGAAAAAATGGTTAAAATAAGAGGACAAGCTGGTATAACTTTATATGTTTATGAATGTCCGCAAGGAAATGGTTTTCATCTAACAAGCAGCAAAGGATGGTAGACTATGGAACAGATGCAGCACGGAACAATAAAAATCGGACAGATAGTAAAATTATTCTCAGACAGTATTGGAATGGATGCTCTTCTTTCAAATGTAAATGAAAAAGCAAGAGCTACTAAAATCATACAAAGACTTATCGAAGAAAAAGAAAGCAAAATAGATAATCTACGTGAATTTGAAACACTAATTAAAAATTTTTGTAGTGACTCTCTAAAATCAAACTACATCAATAAGGCTCAAGCCTATGTTATACAAACACTATATTTTGACATGTTAGCTTTAATAACAAAAACTAACCCTTATAATAACCCCACACAAAAAGAAGTCGAATTACAGGTAATGTATTGTATAGCTCTTACATTCCGGGAAATATATGATGACATTGCAAAAAGGAAAAATAATCTACCAGGTGAGATATTACAGGAAGCACTATGGTTATTTGATTTTTGGAAACCAACCAAACATGAGAAAAATATCAAACTGATACCTTCATGTTTTGATTTCATATTCTCTGAAATAACAAATGATAAAGTAGATTTAATAGCATATTGGGAAGAATGCAAAGATAAACTTGAAGAATATAAAGATAGCGAAAAAAGTACGGATTATTCCAAAACCATCAATGACTGGATGTTACAAAAAACAAAACCTAAATGGAATAACCTAAAACGTAAACGTCAATTCTCATGTATTTTCCAAAAATAAATCTTTGAACTAAACTTCTACGCAAGGTGGAAGAAATTATGAGATCAAATTACAGTCGTGAAGAACGTCAGAAAATTGTTGAGGAATACATTCAGTCAGGAAAAT
>JAFUYH010000030.1 GCA_017470605.1 Treponema sp. | reverse complement strand
GGTTTTTGCAGGCAAAAATCCTCGGATTTCTTCTATGGCAGTCGCCAAAAATCTCAAAGCCTTTTCAGCCTCGGTTTCACTGCCATCCATCAGATTTTACAGAGCACTGCATTATAATGCGTCTGTCCTGTAAAAAGTGCAAGAACGTGCAGTGGTAGCACTTTTTACAGTTTCGGCTCTTTTATAATGCGTCTGCCCTGGCATTGCATTGACGTCAGGGGGTATGGGGCTGCCTGTCTTATTCATATCTGTTGAATTTTACAGTGCATTTCTTTAATATAGTAGAAAATATAAGTTTAAGAGGATTGCTGTGAACCGCAAGCAGATGCCCACGCCTTATCAGCTGAAAAAGGCAAAACAGCGTAAAATTTTTCTTGTTTTTCTTTATGCTGTTTTTCTATTTGGTTTTATAAATGTATTGATGTCATATATTATCTTTCCTGTCCGTCAGAATTCGGTTTCAATGATTCCTGATGTACAGGAAGAGTCTGTCGTAATGGTGTCTCCTGCAGCAAATAATTATGAACGCAGTGATATAGTCCTGATTGGTAAACGCGTAAATGAAAAAAAATCTCTTTTTGGTCGTTTTGCTGAAACTTTTGTTTCCTTTTTTACAGGCAGACAGGTTTTTACTTCTGAAGATGCTTCTTTTCCTGGAACAAAGCAGAAACTGCGTCGTATTGTAGGTATGCCGGGTGATACAATTTATATGCGTGATTATGTAATGTATATAAAACCTGTGGGGGAGAGGCATTTCCTTACGGAATTTGAAATTACGCCAAAAACCTATAACGTAACTTTCTTTACGGCTCCTGCCGGTTGGGACAGTTCACTGGGAGTAAAAGGTTCTTTTGATGAAATTACTCTCGGATTGGATGAGTACTTTGTTCTTGGAGATAACCGAAAATCAACTGATGATTCCCGTCTTTGGGGTGTGATTACTAAAGAAGACATAGATGCAAAGGCTCTTTTCTGTTATCTGCCTTTTAAGAATTTCAAGATTTACTAACGGATTGTCTGGTGCCTGGTCTGAATTTAAAAGATAGAACTCTTGGCCTCTATATTCATATACCTTTCTGTCTTTCAAAATGTTCATATTGTGATTTTTTCAGTCTGCCAGTAAGTAAAAAAGTGCCGGATTCATACATTGAGGCATTATGTAATGAAATATCTGCAGCCTTTGAAAATCAGGAGAATGTGACCGTAAATTCTCTGTATATAGGAGGGGGGACTCCCAGTCTTCTTTCTGAAAATCAGATAAAAAAACTCTTTGACCATTTAAGGCATACCGTTTCTCTTGAAGAAAATTGTGAGGTAACGGTAGAAATAAATCCTGATGATGTTACGAAAAGTCTTCTTGAATGTCTGCAGGAGGCCGGGGTAAACAGGCTTTCTTGTGGAATACAGTCTCTGAATGATTCTTCACTTTCTTTTTGTGGCAGACGTGCAGATTCTTCTGTAAATAAAAAGGCACTTTCCTTAATAAAAGATTTTTGGACTGGCAGGCTTTCTTTGGATTTGATTTGCGGGCTTCCTGAAGAAAATAAGGAGTCTTTTATTCAAGGTCTTGAATTTATAATTTCTTTGCGGCCTGAGCATATTTCTATGTATTCACTTACGATAGAAGAAGAAACTGTTCTGGGCAGGCAGCTTTCTTCCGGCTTTCTTTCTTATGATTTTGATTTTGCAGATGAACTCTGGCTTTGTGGCCGTGACTGTCTGGAAAAAGCGGGCTATCATCATTATGAAGTATCTAATTTTTGTCTTGAAGGAAATGAATGTCTTCATAATTTAAAATACTGGAGCCGAATGGATTATCTGGGCTTTGGGGCAGGGGCAACCGGTACTCTTTATTTTCCTGGAGGAAGGGCAGAGCGCCGTACTAATCTGAATGATACGGACAGGTATATAAAATATTGGACTTCTTTTTCTTCTGAAAATTTGCCTTATTTTATTGAAGATATAAACGAAGAATCTGGTGAATTTGAATTTTTTATGATGTCCCTGCGCAAAATTCAAGGTTTTTCGGAAAATGAATACAAAAAACACTTTTTAAAAGCTCTTCCTGCAAAAGTTATTGAAGAGTTCCAGAAATGGAGACAAAAAGGACTTGCAGAAATCTGTCATGAAAATAATGATGTCTTTTTTACGCTCGGGAAAAATGGAATTATATACTTGAACAGTTTTCTAAAGGAATTGTTATAGTAAAACAGCTTCCCTTATTTTTTTCAGATTCACAGCTGATTTTCCATCCGTGAAGTTCCGTTATGTTGTGAACAACTGCAAGACCGACCCCCAGTCCTACGCCCAGTCCGTTTTCGTTTGCAGTGTTTGTTCCTCTGTAAAAAAGGTTAAAGATAAAATCCAGTTCTTTCTTTTCTATACCGATGCCTGTATCTTCAATTTTGATTTTGATTCCTTCGCTGTCCATAAAGGCTAGGAGTTTTATGGTGTCGTTGTCATGGCTGTAGCGGACTGCATTTGAAAAGAGATTGTCCAAAGCTCTTAAAACAAGATTTTTGTTTGCTTTTGTTTTTGTGTTCTCTGGAATTGATATTTCATAAATAAAGTTTCTTTTAAAAAGTGAAAGGGTGAGTATTGTGGATTTTGCAAAGTAAAAAAGAAGGTCGTAGAGGTTGATGGGGTTGAACTGTTCCCTCAGTTCTTTTGAATCCATACGTGTAAAATCTATGATTGATTCAGTAATTCCTTCCAGCTGTTCAGTTTTTTTTGAAATAATATCAAGGGCATTCTTTATTTCTTTCGGACTTGAAATAATTCCGTCAGAAAGAGCTTCGGTATATCCTTTTATAATGGAAATAGGAGTCCTTATGTCATGACTGATTCCCATGATGAATCGGCTTGTCTGGTTTTGTGATTCAAGAAGGGATAGCCTCATTGTTTCAAGATTCTGCAGGATTATGTCTTCTTCATAAAAAAATGATTTTTTCTGTTTGTTTTCTTTTACAATAGGTGTGGTCAGGTCTCCATGTGAAATTTTTTCTGTTGTTTTTTGAATTTCTGCAAAGAAAAAATAGAGCTGCTGAAAGGATACTAAAAGCAGTATTGCAGTAATTGAAATCATTATAAAAAGAAAAACGACAAATACAGTCGTATGTGTTGATTTTGCCGCATTTGTAATATTGGAGTGGAGGTCTGTAAATAAAAAAATAGAAAATAAAACTGGAATGCTTATCAATATGATAAACAGGCTTTTTGATAGCTTTTTTAAAGTCATATAATAATATTAGCCTGAAATCAGATTTTTGTTAAATACATAGCCCTTTCCAAATTCGGTTTTTATTATTTCTGTATTTCCGTTGTCAAATTTTATTTTCTTCCTTAGTCTCTGAATGTAAACGGCAACTGCCGTAACGTCTCCGTAGGTTACTTTCCATACGGACTGATAAATCTGTTCCGGCGGAATTACGGTTCCTGCATTCTTTACAAGAAATTCCAGAACGTCATATTCTTTTTGGGAAAGAGGAATTTTTGAAGTGCCTTTTTTTAAGACACAGCTGTTTAAAAGCAGTGTGTATTCTCCAAATTGAATTGAGTCTTCTGCCTTTGCGTTTGCATAAAGCTGTCTTCTGATTGCTGCTTTTACGCGTGCAACAAGGACGTTCGGAGAAAAAGGTTTTGTAATAAAGTCATCTGCATATTCAAGACCTTCAATAATGTCTTCGTCAGAGTCTCTTGCAGAGGTAATTATGACTGTAGGATGAATTTCTTTGTTTTCTTTAAGTTTATTCAGGAAGTCAAAGCCGCTTAAGCCCGGGAGATTTAAATCAAGGAGAATGATGTCTGGAATTCTGTCTGTTTTCAGGGCTTCCAGAGCGTCTTCGGCATTGTAAAATGGTTTTGCATCCATTTCAGACTTCTGCAGGTAAAGACAGATTAATTTTGAAAGAGATTCTTCGTCTTCAATTACATAAATAAATGGTTTTAAGTTTTGCATTATAGAATTAAGATAACATATAAAAGATAAGAATAATAAGAAAAAAAAATAAATATAACATTTTTTTAATTTTATTTATAAATGAAATGTTGAAATATAGAAAAAAAAGGTTATAATTGATATATTATATGATAAGTGTAATGCGGTTAGATGGGAAAGAATATTGGGTGAATCCGCATATGATTGAAAGTATGGAATCTACTCCAGACCTTACGCTCACAATGCTGTCGGGGCGTAAAATCATTGTAAAGAATTCCCCAGAAGATATAATAGAAAAAATAATTGCATACCGGCGTAATATCGGTGTGGAAAGACAAGAGGTCTTATAATGGATATAGCAAGTATTATTGGTATCGTTGGTGGTGCTGCCATGATCGTCATGTCAGTAGTTACATCTGGTGGTACGATGGGAGGAATTATCGATGTTCCTTCTGCAGCCATGACAATTGGCGGTTCGTACTTTGCCATGTTCATTGCGGCTCCTTTAAAAAAGGCGCTGGGAATGTTCAAGATTATGGGACGCGCCTTTAAAATTCCGGATTTTGGTGAAAAAAACATAGTAGTGAATATGCAGGCTCTTTCTGAAAAAGCCCGACGTGAAGGTATTCTTGCCCTTGAAGACGGTCTTGATGACCTTGAAGATGACTTTATGAAGATGGGGCTTCGTCTTGTAGTAGACGGTACGGATGGTAATATTATCCGTACAATTATGGAAAATGAAATGAATCAGATAGAAGCCCGCCATATGGACTGGATTGGACTTATCAACGCCTGGGCAGGATTTGCTCCTGGTTTTGGTATGATGGGTACTGTAGTAGGTCTTATTGGTATGTTGAACAACCTTGAAGATAAATCATCTTTGGGTCCTAACATGGCCGTTGCCTTGATTACAACTCTTTACGGTTCCATGATGGCCAACTGGCTTATTACTCCTTTTGCAACAAAACTTCTTGCTCATAATGCGGCAGAAATGCGTGCAAAGGAAATGGTTATAGAAGGTGTACTTGCCATTCAGGCAGGTGAAAACCCTCGTATTATGGCTCAGAAACTTCTTACTTATCTTGATCCTGTTTCAAGAAAAGCAATTGAAGCAGATGTTCTTAAGGACTAAGTTTACTAGGTAGGATTCTTGTATGGGAAAGAAAGCGAAGGCACCTGAAAAACCGTCATCAGCCTGGCAGGGTACTTACGGAGACATGATTACGCTCATGCTCTGCTTCTTCGTAATGCTTTATGACCCTACTGAAGTTGATATAACGACGATGGCAACCATAACCCAGAGCCTTCAGATGTCAGAAACAACTACAACTTCTGGTGGTCTTTCGCTTTCTGCCGGTCAGCTTGCCGATTTGGGAAATAATGTAAATGCTCTTCCTTCTTTGGAAAGAGGAAAGTCTTTGGGAACTGCAAAAAAGAAAGCGGTAAGCCTTTTTGCTCCGGATATAAAGTCTAATAAAATCACAATTACCAGTGATGAACGAGGACTTATCATAACGCTTCTTTCTGATAACTTTTTTGAAGAGGGAAGTGCAGAATTGAATATAAACGATACCCGCGAAACGCTTTTGCGTCTTGCAGATTTTTTTAAGTCTGATGAATTAAAGGGGCGTCGTTTCAGAATTGAAGGACATACAGATAACACTCCGGTGGCATTAGGTTCGCAGTTTCCAAGCAATTGGGAACTTTCTGCAACAAGAGCGGTTAATGTTCTTCATTATCTTGCCGATTATGGAGTAAGGGAAAATGATTTTTCTGTTGCCGGCTATGCAGACACCAGACCAAAGTTTTCCAATGATACGGCAGAAAGTCGTGCTTATAACAGACGTGTGGATATAATTATCCTAGACGAAGGACATTTTTAATGTTACAATATTTACTATTGATTTGCTGGAGGGGAAATGGCAGACGATGATGATATCAACCTTGATGATGGTGGCTCTGGTGGAGCTCCAGAAAAAAAAGGTGGACTAGGTGGCTTATTGCCAGGTTTGTTAAAATGGGTGATTATAGCTCTTGCCGCGATTATTGTTATTGTAGTGGTCGTTATTGTTACCATGAAAATAGCAAGTAAGAATGCTACGCGCGTTACTGCAATCCCTACATCAGAAGAATATGTTTCAGGTCAGCGTGAGATTTATGACTGGTATACTTCTCTTGGAATTATCCAGACTACAACCTGTGATGAACCTCCTGCAACAGTGCGTATTGATGTTGCTCTTGCATATAAGAAAGATGACAAGACAACTTCAACAGAAATTACTCAGCGTACTGTAGAATTAAAGGCCTTCCTCAGAAGGTATTTCAGCAGTAAAACTGCAGCAGAACTGCGAAATACAAATAATGAAGATGCCCTTGAAAATGAAATTAAAAACGGTATCAATGATAAAATCTTAAGCTCTTCACGCATCCGTGATGTTGTGTTCCAGCAGAAAGATGTCATTGAACAGAATTAAAAAGATTTGGAATTAAATAAGGTGGCGAGTGCATGAACGAAGTTCTGTCACAGGACGAAATTGACCAGTTGCTTACTGCAATCAGTTCAGGAGATTCTGATACTGATGACTTTAAGCCGGTCAATAGTACCCGAAAGATAAAAATATATGACTTCAAGCGTCCTGATAAATTTTCAAAGGAACAGCTGCGTACGGTCTCAAATATGCATGAGACCTTTGCTCGTTTAACAACAACAAGCCTTTCTGCACAGTTGCGTTCTTTGGTTCATGTACACGTAGCCTCTGTAGACCAGCTTACGTACGAAGAGTTTATTCGCTCAATCCCAACGCCTACAACTCTTGCTGTAATCAATATGGATCCTTTAAAAGGAAATGCGGTTCTGGAAATTGACCCTGCCATTACTTTCTGTATGATTGACCGCCTTTTTGGCGGACGCGGTGCTACAACCGGTAATAAAAACCGTGACCTTACTGATATTGAACAGGAAGTAATGGAAGGTGTTATTGTCCGCATTCTTGCAAACATTCGTGAGGCATGGACTCAGGTAATTGACCTGCGTCCTCGTTTTGCCCAGATAGAAACAAACCCTCAGTTTGCACAGATTGTACCGCCTACAGAAATGGTCGTGCTTGTTACACTGGAAACTAAGGTTGGTGATGAAGAAGGAATGATGAACTTCTGTATTCCTTACCTTGTTCTTGAGCCTATTATTTCTAAACTTTCATCACAGTTCTGGTTTTCTTCTGTCCGAAAGAATTCCACAACACAGTATCTGGGAACAATTAAACAGCAGCTTACAACCGTTGATATGGATGTTGTTGCTGAAATCGGAACAGTTAATTTACCTATAAGAGACGTTCTTTCATTGCGTGTTGGTGATGTTGTTCGTCTTTCAACAATAAAAATAGGAGATCCTTTATCTCTTAGTATAGGAAACAGAAAAAAGTTTTACTGCCAGCCGGGTGTTGTCGGTAAAAAAATGGCAGTACAAATTACAGGAAAAATTGAAGACGTTGAATCAGACGAATTTGAAGAGCTTTCTGTAGAAGGAGACGAAACATATGAGTGATGGTGCTATCTCACAAGATGAAATTGATGCATTGCTGTCCGGAGTATCTATAGACGGATTAAATTCTTCGGGGCACGTAGGAAATACGCCTTCATATAACTTTGATATTCCTACTCTTCAGAAGCTTGCTGATGACCTTAGGCCTAAGCTGGAAGAGAATATTAATAAATATGCAAGTGCTTCTTTTACCTGCGATGCTCCTGTAGCAGAAAAAACAAATCGCGACAGAGTTCTCTCAAAACTTCCTGAAGTTGTTATCGGGGTAAATGCAGATTATAATCAGGGGATTAAGGGAAGCCACCTTTATCTTCTTTCTTCAGAATTTGCTCTTAAACTTTTTCAGCTTGTAAGTTCAGAAGAAGCCGCTGAAGTTGATGATATGGTTCTTTCTGTTGTTTCTGAATTTGTTGCTACACATATCAGTGCAGAAATTACCCAGATAGATAGTGTCGGAAAAGTTCCAGGTCTTGCTTATGCAACACCGGAAGGATTTAATGAATCTAAGGCAATGGTAATGTTCCCTCAGGGAGATTTTGCAATTGTAAGTTATCCTCTTAGTCTTGACGGAAATACTTATACTCTGTGGGAATGTCTTGGTGGTGATTCCGCAGAAGGAATTACAAAAGCCTTAGGTGGAGATTCTTCTGCAACTTTAACCCCTGTTGACCTTAATGCATCTCTTGGTGGAGCCGATATGGGAGGCGGAATGCCTAATATGGGTGCCGCTATGGGCGGTGGAATGCCAAACATGGGCGGAATGCAAATGGGTGGACAGATGGGGGCTATGCCTAATATGGGAGCCGCCATGCCTAATATGGGCGCTGCTATGGGTGGAATGCCTAATATGGCTGCTATGGGAATGGGAATGCCTCAGATGGGAGCTATGCCTAATATGGGCGTAAATATGGGAATGAACGTTCCTAATATTCAGCAGCTTCAGTATCCAAATCTTACTGCGGGACTCAGTTCAAACGAACAGGGGAACATCGGTCTGATTATGGACGTAAATATGGAGATGACTGTAGAACTTGGTCGTACTAAGAAATCTATTAAAGATATTCTGGGTATGGGTGAAGGTACAATCATCGAACTTGATAAGCTTGCCGGTGAACCTGTTGACATTCTTGTAAACCACAAGCCTATTGCAAAGGGAGAAGTTGTAGTTATTGATGAAAACTTCGGTGTTCGTGTAACTGAAATCCTTTCTCCTATTGAACGAGTAAATGAATTAACCTAAAGATTTATATAATCAGGGTGGGAAATTGGGAAAAGTTAATAAATCTTTTTATGCTGTGCTTTTATGCATGGCATTCGTATTATTTCAAGTGCCTCTCTATGCACAGTCTCAAAATGAATCAGATTCATCTTCATCTCAGAATTCAGAAATTTCTGCAAGTGATTTAGAACGCAGTATTAAACTGTCTTCTTCTGCAAAGTCAAATCTGCAGAATGACGGAGAAAGTGCAGCCTTAACCAGAGCAAATTCTTCTTCTGGAATCGGTATTTTTTTTAGGATGGTTGTGGCCCTTGTAATTATTGTCGTCCTTATTTATCTTGTATTTTATTTTGTCAAGAAAAAATCAAATGTTATTACTAATGATGATGACTATTTAAGAAGGGTTGCGGCTTTAAATGTTGCGCCCGGTAAAAGTGTTCAGGTTGTTACTCTTATTGATAAAGCCTATTTAATTGGGGTTACGGAAGATTCAATTTCTCTTTTAGGTGAAGTAAATGATGATGAACTTATTAAGGCCATGAATCTTAATGCTGATAAAAAAGCAAACGTTAAAAAGCCTGCAACATTTACGGAAGTTCTTGATATGTTCCTTGTAAAAACTGGAAAACAGAAAAGTGTTTTTGCAGATACGGAACAGAATGTGCAGTTTGAAAGCGAAAGTGAAAGTGAAGACAGGAGCTAGGGATATGAAGGCACGCACGGCAAAAATATTTCTTCTTGCGATTTTTTCTTCTCTTCTCCTTTCTGTAATGCCTCTTTCTGCTCAATCACGCCAGAATCAGGGATTCCCCCAGAATTCTGCACAGGGAACTACGGAACAGAACGGGAATATAACGCAGCCTCTTATTCCAAATATTTCTGTACAGGTAACAGAGCCGCAAAGCGGAAGGGAAGTTGCTTTTTCTGTGCGCCTTCTCCTGCTGCTTACAGTTTTAACTCTTGCGCCAAGTATATTAATATTACTTACCTGTTTCCTTCGTTTTTCTATTGTACTAGACTTTATAAAACGGGCCCTTTCATTGCAGCAGGTTCCGCCTACCGCAGTATTAAACGGAATCGCTTTTTTTATGACTTTGTTTGCAATGTGGCCTACCTTTTCTGATATTTATAATAAGGCTTACAAACCTCTTTCAGATGGTGAAATAGGAATTGAAGAAGCTTATGCAGAGGCTGAATCGCCTCTGAGGCTTTTTATGTTTTCTCAGATGGCAGAAGATGACAGTTATATAGTTATGTTCATGGATATGGCAAATATTACTTTGCCAGAAGAGCCAACTCTTGCAGATATTCCTACTTATGTACTTATTCCATCTTACATTCTGCATGAACTTACTGTTGCTTTTAAGATTGGTGTTCTTTTGTATATTCCTTTCATAATTATAGATATGGTTGTGGCAAGTGTCCTAATGGCAATGGGTATGATGATGCTTCCACCGGTTCAGATTTCCATGCCGTTTAAACTTATTCTTTTTGTACTTGTAGACGGCTGGGGGCTGCTTACGCAGCAGCTCTTTACTTCGGTATTGCCTTAGTAAGTTATCAGTAAGCTAATGGAGGTTTAAAATGTCTACTGGAGAAATTGCAGTTTTAATGCGGGGGGCTGTAGTTCAGGTAATTACTATGGTTGCTCCGGTTTTAGGTCTGGCTCTTATTGTAGGTCTTATTGTAGCTATTTTTCAGGCTACAACTTCCATTCAGGAACAGACCCTTACTTTTCTTCCAAAACTTCTTGTAATACTTCTTGTTGTTGCTCTGCTTGGTGGAACTATGTTCGATACTCTAGGTGAGTATACTGTAAGACTTTTTAGCCGGATTCCTGATTTTGCAAAATAGAAGGTGAGTGAAGAATGAATTTGATTTTGTCGCAGGCTCCACTTTTTCTCCTTGTGTTCGTTCGTTGTGCGGCAATGTTGTTTACTTTACCTTTGTTTTCAATGCGTTCTGTTTCAAGAATTGCAAAAATAGCCCTTGCTGCCTATCTGGCTTTTTTTATTCTGGGTTCTTCTGATTTGTCTTTTTATACGCCTTATGTACAGGAAGATGGCGTTGCCTCCTTGCAGTTTATCTTAATTGCAGTAGGAGAAGCCCTCATAGGAATAATAATAGGCTTTTTTGTCAGTGTCATTTTTTCTGCCTTTAGTACAGCCGGCCAGTTTATTGCTTTTCAGATGGGCTTGAGTGCCGCCAGTTCTTACGATGCCCTTTCTCAGGTAGAAAATCCTCTTATGGGGCAGTTTTTTAATCTTGTTGCCATGCTTGTTTTTATGCAGACAAAGTGGTTTCAGGTTCTTTTTTTTAAGGGCTTAACAGAAAGTTTTGTTTCCTTAAATGCCATAAACATTGCTATGGCAGGCAATCAGATTGTTACTTTTTTACTAAAAAGCCTTACATCGCTTTTTGCAGATGCCCTTGTTATTTCCCTTCCTGTAATGGGAACTCTTTGTCTTATAACTATTACAACCGGATTGTTGGGAAAGGCTGCGCCTCAGATGAACCTGCTTTCTGAAGGTTTTCCTGTGATGATTCTGGTGGCATTTACAGTTATTGTCTTTGTAATGCCGGATATTATTGATTTTTTTGTACGTTCTTTTAACAAGGGCTTTTCAGACTTGGAACTCTTTTTCCGTTCCGTAAGGGGAGGTGTCTAGGTGGCTGCAGAAGATGAAGGACGTACCGAAGAACCTTCGGAATACAAACTTGAAAAAGCCCGTAAAGAAGGGCGTGTCGCAAAGAGTCAGGAAGTAAGCGGTGCCTTGATACTGTTATTCGGGGTTATCACTATAATTGCAATGTCAAAATTTCTTCTGGAACAGCTGACTCAGATTATGACTTTTTATTTTTCACGCTGTACCAGAGAAGATGTTAATAATCCTTCTTTTATGATGGCGTTTTTAAATTTCTTTTTAAAATGCGTTGTTCCTGTTGGTATTGTCAGTTTTGTTGCAGCGATTCTGGGAAATATAATACAGACAAGGGGCTTCATTTTCAGTCTTAAGCCTATTGAGCCGAAATTTTCAAAAATAGTTCCTAAAATTGGTGAATATTTAAAAAAGACTGTCTTTTCTACAAAAGGCCTTTTTAATGTTGCAAAATCTTTAGGAAAGGTTGCTTTAATAATAATAGTAGCTTATGTCTTTATAAGAAAAGATATTTTTGTTCTTGTTGAAATCATAAAAAATGGTGATATTTCTGGCGCTCTTGTAAAAATTGCAAAGATGGCTGCCCAGATTCTTCTTACAGTTGCCGTTCTCTTTCTGGTTATTTCTATTCCAGACTATTTTGTTCAGCGTCATGATTTTATGGAAGAAATGAAGATGACAAAGCAGGAACAGAAGGAAGAATATAAAGAAATGGAAGGGGATCCTGAAGTAAAAAGCCGTCTTCAGCAGATGCAAAGGCAGATGCTTCAGCAGAATATTCCGAAGGCTGTTGCAGAGTCAGACGTTGTAATTGCAAACCCTACGCATTTTGCCGTTGCCTTAAAGTTTGACACAGAAGCTGCGGATGCTCCAATGGTAAATGCAAAGGGAGAAGACAATATGGCCTTTACAATTCGCCGTATTGCTGAAGAAAATAATATTCCTGTGGTAGAAAATCGTCCTGTAGCGCGAGATTTGTATACAAATCTTGAAGTTGGTGATATAATACCAGATAACTATATTCGGGCTGTTGCACTTATCTATGCTCAGCTTGATAAATATAAGAACGCTAATTCGTAATTTGCTGGGTGGGGACTTATGGCAGACGAACGTCGAGGAAGCATTTTATCTTTTATACAAAAAAACGCAGTACCTGTTTCTGTGGTAGTCTGTGTGCTTCTTTTGTTTATACCAATTCCAAAGATTCTTGTGGATTTGAGTATGATTTTAAATCTTGCTTTTTCTGTAATTATTCTTCTTGTTGTCGTACAGCTTCCTCGTCCTTCTGATTTTCAGACTTTTCCTCGTGTAATTCTCTTTCAGACAATGTTCAGTCTTGCCATAAATATTTCTTCTACAAGACTGATTCTTACAGGTCAGATTAGAAACGGAAATCTTGTAGGTCAGAGTGATATGGTTACGGCTTTTGCAAAAATTGTTGCAGGAGATAACCTTGTTGTCGGTTTCATAATCTTTATTATTCTTATAGTAGTACAGGTTCTTGTTGTTACAAAGGGTGCCGGCCGCGTTTCAGAAGTTGCTGCCCGCTTTTCTTTGGATTCCATGAACCAGAAACTTTTTGATATTGATAACCGCCTTAATACCGGCGTTATTGATGAACAGCAGGCTGAAGTTTTAAAAGAAGCCGTTCGTCGTGATATAGATTTTTATTCAAATATGGACGGTTCTTCTAAGTTCGTTAGCGGAAACGTAAAAGCCGGTATTGTCATTACAGTGGTCAATCTTATTGGCGGCATATTAATGGGAACGGTTCTTGCTTCCTTCTTTGGAAATCAGTCTATGGGAATAGGACAGGCTATGTCTACTTATTCCCGCCTTACAATTGGTGACGGTCTTACTTCCCAGCTTCCGTCTTTAATTATTTCATTTGCAACCGGTTTGCTTGTAACCGGAACTAAATCTGATGAATCTATTGATGCTCAGCTTAAAAAAGAATTTTCAAGTGACGGGCATATTTATCAGATTGTTGCTGGTGTACTTGTTGCTGCCGGTCTTGTTTTCAGTTTTAACGGACAGCCTTCTTTACTTGCAGTTATTCTGCCTGTTTCATTCCTCTTTTTCTATCTTGGTCTAAAAATGACCAGAGAGCAGAATACTCAGAAACTTGTTGCCCAGCAGGCTGCACAAAAAGCTGCCTCTACACAAACTTCTGCCGCTCCTGAATCAGAAAAAATTGTCATGCTTGATCCTCTTTCTCTTGAACTTGGCTATGCCCTTATTCCTCTTGTAGACAAGGAAAAAGGTGCAGAACTTCTGGAACGAATTTCTAGAATTCGTGATGAAGCAAGGCTTGATATAGGTCTTAATATTCCAAAAATACGAATACAGGATAACATGACCCTGGATCCGAATGACTATAGTTTTAAAATAGCAGGAATTGAAGTGGGCCATGCAAGCGTTCGTCTGGGCTATGTAATGTGCATGGATACTGGTGCTGTTGTAGAAAAAATTGAAGGCGGTGAAAGTACAAAAGACCCTGCATTCGGAATGGATGCAATCTGGCTGCCGGAAGACCGCCGCAGTGAAGCAGAACGTGCAAATTATGTTGTCGTTGATGCTCCGACAATCATTTCAACACATATTACAGAAATTATCAGGGCTCATTCTGCTGAGCTTATAGACCGTCAGGCTGTTTCAGATATTCTTGAAACTGTAAAGAAATCAAATGATGTTCTTGTGGACGAAGTCCTCAATACTGCAAAATTCTCTTATGGCGTAATAGAAAAGGTTCTTCAAAATCTTCTGGAAGAAAAAGTTTCTATCAGAAACTATGTAAAGATTTTGGAAACAATGGCAAATTATTCTTCTGTATCTCATAATGTGTGGGATCTTACCGCAAAAGTTCGTGAAGCACTTGGAGCACAGATTTGTCTTCAGTATGTAAATCCTGCAGATAAAAAACTGCGCGTTATGAGACTGTCTCAGGAATTAAGTGAATTAATTGCAGACCATGCTTATAATCCGCCTGATGGTTCAAAGCCTTATGTTGCATTAGACCCTGTAGATAGAAGGCGTTGGGTAAAAGCTGTAAATGATTCTCTTGTAAAAGTAAATGGAATGGGAATTATGCCAATAATTCTTTGTGTAAGCAGTGTACGTCAGCTTGTAAGATCATCACTTGAACATGAGCAGCCGGGTATTGTTGTTATTTCCGATATGGAAGCCTATGCCGCCGGAAACAATATTGTTGTAGAGATTGTAGACGAAATTGCGGACGAAGAATAATGAAACTGTGATGTAAAAAGGATATATAGTATGGGTTTTGATTATGAAAAAAAACAGAAGATAACCGGAAATTCTCTTGATGACTGCAAAGACAAACTGTATAAGACCTTTGGCAAAGATTTTCGTATTGTAGATAAACAGATTGTTCAGAAAAGCAGTTTTTTGGGATTTCGGAAAAGGGATGTGACAGAGGTTACTTATGTAACATTTCATCCTAACGCATATTCTCCTGATTCCAAGTCTTATGATGATGATGCGGAAATGCAGCGTCTTGCAAAAAACAGGGAAGGTATATTACAGAATCAGAGTTCAATTTTAATGACAGCTCAGCTTTCTCAGGTAAATCAGCAGGTTGCTTCAAAACTGGATGAATTTACCAAAGAGATGAATTCAAAACTTCAGGCCATAGCGGCAGGCAATCAGGAAAAGCATGAGTCAATAAAAAAAATCACAGACCTGCTTGAGCAGAATGAATTTTCATATTCCTTCATCAATATGATTGAAGAAAAAATCCGTAATGAATTTTCACTTGAGCATCTGGATGACTTTGACCTTGTGGAAAGAAGAGTCGTGGACTGGATTGGTGAGGCAATCTCTATTGCTCCTGATGTTGTATACAGACCGCCTCATGTATATATAATTGTAGGTCCTACAGGAGTCGGAAAAACAACAACTCTTGTAAAACTTGCGGCCCTGTTCATAAAATCATACAGTGCAGAAAATAAGACCCGTCCTAATTTCTGTTTTATTACTACAGACTCTATGAGGGTCGGGGCAATGGAACAGCTTGAACGTTGGGGAGACAGGCTTTCTGCAAATGTATTAAAAGCAGAGCGGGCAGAAGACCTTAAGACTTTGTTTGAAGAAAACCGCGAAAATATGGATGCAATTTTTATTGATACCAGCGGTTATAGTCCTAATGATGCTCATCACCTTGCACAGATAAAGATGCTTCTTGATATTCCTGGAATGAATCCGGATGTTTATCTGGCTCTTACAGCCTCAACAAAATCAAGAGATTTGCAAAATATCATGCAGAACTACGAGCCATTCGGCTATAAATCTGTTATAGTAACAAAGTGTGATGAATCTGAGCAGATAGGAAATGTTATCAGTGTTCTTAATGAAAAACATAAGGCGGTTTCCTATCTTACTCATGGTCAGATGGCTGCAAGGGATATTACAAGAGCAAATGTTGTAGACTTTCTCTTGCGGCTGGAGGGTTTTAAAATAGACAGAGTTCATGTAGAAAATAAATTTGGAAGTGAATAATACAGGAGAATAATATATGGAAGAACAGGCAGAAGGATTGAGTGAGTTATTGGGCGAAAGCGGAGCAGCACAGAAGGTTTCTGACTCTAAACCTCTTTCTCAGAAAAATCACAATACAAGGATTATAGCAATCACAAGCGGAAAAGGTGGTGTTGGTAAAACAAACTTTGCCGTTAATATGTCTATTGCTTATGCTCAGCTGGGTAAAAAGGTTATCCTTATTGACGGTGATCTTGGAATGGCAAATGTAAATGTTCTTTTGAATATTGTTCCCCAGTATAATTTGATGCACGTAATAAACAAAAAAAAGACGATGAAGGAAATCATTAATGACACTGAATTCGGAATAAAATTTGTTGCAGGTGCAAACGGTTTTTCTAAGATTGCGAACCTGAGTGTTGAAGAACTTGAATATTTTGCAAATCAGTTTTCTACACTTGGAAATGCAGACATCATTATTATTGATACAGGCGCTGGAATTGCAAATAACGTACTGCAGTTTGTTGCTGCAGCAGATGAAGTTTTTGTAGTTACAACACCAGAGCCTACAGCGATTACTGATGCTTATGGTATTATAAAAATTATTACTACAGAAATTGTAGACAGAACTGTAGACATCAAGCTTATCGTAAACAGGGTTCATTCTCCTGATGAAGGTAAACGCATTGCAGAAAGAATTATTACAATTGTAGGGCAGTTCCTGAGCTATAAGGTAGAGTACCTTGGCTGTATACCGGAAGACCCTCTTGTTATGGCTTCCGTAATCAGGCAAAAGCCTTTTATAATTGTGAACCCAACGTCTAAGCCTGCTGTTTATCTGAAACATATTGTCGGTCGTATTGAAAAAACTGAACCGGAATATAATGAAGGTGTTTCTAACTTCCTGAAGAAGTTTTTAGGTAAAAAAAAGTAGAGAATATATAAATATTTCTATATTTTTTTTTATTTGTGTTGTATAATATTGGAGGGTATTTATAAAATTGTGGGAGGAATGATACATAATCTGGCAGCAGATTGATGTCACAAAGCGTAAATGAAAGATATTAAACTTATATCAGGCTTTGCTGTTTTCGGATTTGTATTGTCTTTTGTATCAAGTCTGTTTTCTCCACATTCATCTTTTATTCATAAGCTGCTGGTTGCACTGCTGTTTGCTGTGATTTTCGGCATAATAGGCTTAGGAATAAAGTTGATTTTTGATAAATTCCTTAATGATTCGGAAAATGAATTTGGACCGGATTTTTCGCAGGGAATGCAGACTTCTTCCCCGCAGCCTGCTGTTCAAAAAGGGCAGCTGGTAGACATTACTATTCAGGATGAAGAAATTTCTCCGGGAGACAGTGAAAACCGTTTTGTCGTAGGAGAAAATCATCAGATGCTGAATGACTCTGATATAAAGTCTTCTATGGGAGTTTCTGCCGCTTCTGCGCAAAAAATGCCTGAGCCGGAAAAAAATCAGAGTTCGCCTGTAATGAGTGTTCCAAATGTTACTCAAATGGCTTCTGATGTACCTGAAGCTAAAAATGGCTTTACGCCTATGAGTGCTGCGGCTCTTACAAAAGCACCGGAATCGGTTCCTGTAATGCGGGAGGAAGCTCCTGCTTCTTCTACAGGCAATTTTAATTCTGTGCAGCTTGAAGAGTCACAAGAAATAGATACGCTTCCAGATATGAGTAATTTCTCATTTGGAAGTTCTGAATCATCTGCTTCAGAAGAAGATGATGATTCTTTTGATGATGATACAGGTTTTGACCCTGTATCCAGTTCCGGTTCTGCAGCAGTTCCGGAAGTAAAAGATGCAGGATTAATTGCAAAGGCAATCAGTTCTGTATTAGCTGATGAGAAATCTATATAAGAGGGATAATGTAGATGCCGATTAATGATGAAAAAGAAGAAGATGACCTTTGGGAAGAATTCAAGAAGACTAAGTCTCCTGCCCTGAGGGATAAATTTATCAGACAATATATGCCTCTTGTAAAATATGTTGCAGGTAAAGTTGCAGTCGGTTTGCCGAATTCTGTTGAATTTGATGATTTAGTTGGTTATGGACAGTTTGGGCTGCTTGATGCCATTAATAAATATGACCCTGATAAAGGCGTAAAATTCAAGACTTATGCCGTTACAAGAATCAGAGGAGCAATTTTTGACGAATTGCGCCAGATAGACTGGGTTCCTCGTTCTGTCCGTCAGAAATCCCGGGAAATTGAAGATGCAATTGTTTCCCTTGAATCAAAATTAGGAAGAACAGCAACCGATTCTGAAATTGCCGGTTCTCTGAATATGAGTGAAGATGAATATCATCGCACTGTTATGAAGGTTTCTGGAACAAGCGTTCTTTCTTTAAATGATGTCTGGTATGCCGGTGACGACAACGATAATATGTCTATCGGTAATAATATCGAATCACCTTCAAGCCTTAATCCTGATGTCATTGCTGAACGCGAAGAAATTAAAAAGGTAATTGCACAGGCTATCAGTGAGCTTCCGGAAAAAGAAAAAATGGTTATAGTTCTCTACTACCATGAAGACCTTACATTTAAAGAAATTGGTGAAGTTCTGGAGGTCAGTGAATCCCGCATTTCCCAGCTCCATACAAAGGCAAATTTACGTTTGCGTGCAAAACTTACAAATTTAAGAAAGGGTATTATCTGATATAGAAAATGGTTACTCTTGATCAAGTTCGTAAGGATATGAAAGAACTTCTCTCTGTAGATAAGGAACTTCATTTTGTAGATGTAAATGCAGATACAATTGATGAGGCTCTGGCAGATGCTGCCGTTCAGCTTGATACAAAAGTTTCTAATCTGCAGTACGAAATTATTGAAAAGGGCAGCGATGGCTTTATGGGGCTTGGAAAAAAGCACTGGAAGCTGAAAATATATCAGGACCCTAATACGGTAAAGAAGGTTACAAAACTTGCATCTGACGGCCTGTTTGATAATGAAGATGAAGAAGATGCTGTAATAAATCAGAACAGAGACGGAATGTATTATGTAAGGCGTTTCAAGTCAGATATTTGTCTGAAAGTAATTCTGCCGTTAGGAGACGGGCTTGAAGTTGAACTTCGTGATATTCTGGCAGATATAAAGCGTGATGATACAATTGATTTTGATGAAAGCCTTATAAAAAAACTTGTAAAGCAGGGTACCGAGCATCAGTATGTTACTGTTGGACAATATAAACATTCTACAGCCGGCGACGTAGTAATCGGTGTAGAAGTTTCTAAGGATGAAATGAAAGGCTGTATTGTTGTTTCTCCACCAACAGGAAGTGGCTCAGAAGCCTCAGAAGAAATGATTAAGAGAGCCCTCATGTCTCAGGGCGTTGTTGAAGCCTGTTTTAATTCCGAAAAAATTTCTGAATTTGTAGACTCTCCTGTATATAATGAGCCTTATGAAGTTGCTTCTGCAATTCTGCCTGTTGACGGTCATGACGCATATATATCCTATAATTTTGAAACGGATCCAAAGAAACTGAAGGCAAAAGTTTCTGAGTCTGGAAACATAAATTACAAGGAACTCAATCAGATTCAGAACGTTATTGCAGATCAGCCTCTTGCCCAGAAAATTCCTGCAGAAAGAGGTAAGGGTGGAAAAACACTTTTTGGCCGCTATCTTGAAGCTAAAAACGGAAAAGATATACAGATTCAACTTGGAGCTAATGTTCATCTGGACCGCGATGGTGTAACTATTAAAGCCGATATTGATGGCGAAGTTATGCTTGTAAATGGAAAAGTTACGGTAGAGCCTGTTAAATATCTTGATGCTGTTAATGTTAAGACCGGTGATATCAAGTTTGTTGGAACTGTAATTATAAAGGGTTCTGTAGAAGAAGGCTTTAAGGTTGAAGCAACTAATATTGAAGTAAATGGAATTGTAGATAAATCCCGTCTGGAAGCAACAGGCAATATTATTGTAAGACAGGGTATTTTTGGTAAAGGTGAAGGTTATATAAAGGCCGGTAAATCTCTTTGGGCTAAATTTATAAATGAAACAACTGTTGAAGTAGAAGAAAACGTAATTGTTTATGACAGTATTGTAAATTCCAATGTAACAGCAATGAAGAATATCATTGTAAAAGGAAAGAAGGCTCAGATTATTGGAGGGCATCTTCTTGCTACAGAGGAAATTTGTGCAAAGAAAATCGGTTCTCCTGGTGGTGGTACTGAAACTATTCTTGAAGTGGGCATTGACCCTAGAGCAAAGAAGCGTCTTGAAGAACTGCAGGCAATGCAGGCAAAGAGTACTAAAGAGTATGAAAACTGTGACCTTGACATACAGACTCTGGAACAGCAGAAAAAACTGCGAAAGAAACTTCCTCAGGAAAAGGAAGAAAAACTTAAGGGACTTAAGGAACGCTGTGAACAGATAAGTCATGAACTTGAAGAAATGACAAAAGAAATAAATTCTATTCAGGCACACTTAAGGGAACTTAAGGCTGTTGGAAAGGTAAAGGTTGAAAATAATGTTTATGCCGGTGTAAAAGTCTACGTCCGCGATGTGCTTGATGAAGTAAAGATTGATACTACGGGTGTAACGTTCTATTATGAGAAGAGTTTCAGCAAGCGCGGACCTTATGAACCTCCTGCTCTTACATTGGAGGAACCAGATGGGTATACAGCCGATTGATCTTCAGACAATGTATTCTCAGCTTTCAAATCTTTCAAAAACTATGTCTGGTACACAGCAGGCTCAGTTAACGGAAGCAATGCAGCAGCAGTCTAATATCCAGAAAAGTCTGGAAAATGTTACAAAGGTTCATGAAACGTCAAATGAAAAAGCAGATACAAATTCTGTAAATCAGAACGGTTCAAATTCATCTGCTTTTAGGGGCGGTCAGAAAAAAAAGAATAAGGATGAGGAGAATACTCAGGATGAACCGTTAAAAACAATAAGACCAAATTATTCTCATCTTGGAACAATTATAGACATCACGAGGTAACAATGCCCGCTTATATTGCAATCATACTTTCAGTAATTAATATAATCCTTCTGCTTTACATCATAATCAGGTTTAAAAAACTTTTTTCTACAGATGGAATTATTGAAAAGACAAAAAGTCAGATGAATAAAGTTATTGCAGATATCAATAATAATGCTGATCGTGATATAAAATTAGTAAATGAAACTTCAAGAAGAATAAAAGCCCTCATGAATGATGCGGATAAAAAAATGGATCAGTTCCGTCAGGCTTCCGAATTATTAAAAAATACAATTGCAGAAGCTGATTCTGCCGTAAGAAAAAATGGACGCAAAACAATTTATGTACAGAATGAACGTCTTGCTGCAATAACGCCAGTAGGAAATCCTAATGCTTATGTAAATCCGTCTGCCGCTTATGCTGCAAATACACAGCAGTCTCTTTTTGAAGAAGAAAATACAGTTCAGCCTTCTATAGCAGATTCGGCAGATGAAATAAACGTGCGTGAAGACGGTGCCGCATATAAGCAGGTTCCTCTTTTTGTTACAAAAGTTTATGAAGATAAACCTTTGGGCGAAGACTCAAAAAATTCAAAATCAATTAATAAGAAAGTTGAAAAACTGTATGAACAGGGGTACAAAATTGAAGAAATTGCAGCACAATTATCTTGTTCAATTTCTGAAGTTCAGTTTATAATAGATTTAGCTGCAGAGTCAGCCACTAACAGATAAAACAAATAGTGAGGTATATAATGAAAGTTTCACGGCAAAAATTCGGAACTCTCTGTGACGGCACAAAAGTTCATCTTTATACCGTAAAAAACGATAATATGTCATTTTCTTGTACAGAATATGGTGCAACTCTTACAAGTATTGTTTTGAACAATAAAAATAATACAAAAACAGATGTCCTTCTGGGATTTTCTACTTTGGAAGGTTATTTGAATACAAAATTCTGTTTTGGTGCCATTGTAGGTCGCTTCGCTAATCGTATCGGCAAGGCTTCATTTGTATTAAACGGAAAAAAATATAATCTGGATAAAAATGACGGTCCAAATACTCTTCATGGCGGTTTTGAGGGTTATGACAAAATGATGTGGAAGGGTAAAGTAGTAAAAGGTAAGTCTTTTAGCGGCGTAACTTTTACCCGTTTCAGCCCGGACGGAGAGCAGGGCTTTCCTGGGAATGTAAAACTGGAAATAACTTATCTGCTTGATGCAAAAAATAATCTTACCTGTCTTTATACGGCAGAAACTGACAGCCCGACTCCTATCAATATCACAAATCATGCTTATTTTAATCTTGCAGGAAAAGGAAATGTCGGAAAACATACCATGCAGATGAATTCTTCTTATATTCTTGAAGTTTCATCAAAACTTATTCCTACAGGAACTCTTTTGCCTGTAGAAGGCACACCTTTTGATTTTACAAAAGAAAAAGAAATTGGAAAAGAAATTGATTCTGTTGGTGTTGGATATGATCATTGCTATGTTACAGAAATGTATAATCCAGACAAGATTCGTACATCGGTTCCATTGGATGATTCAGATTTAGTAGAATTCTGTACTGTAAAAGAGCCTGAAAGCGGCCATGAAATGTCTGTATTTACAAATATGGAAGGCTGCCAGTTCTATACAGGAAACTACATAAAAGGTATACTTGGAAAGAATGGTACCCTTTATCAGAATCACGATGCATTCTGTCTTGAAACACAGGCTTTTCCTGATACTCCTAATCATGCAGACTTCCCAACCTGCATTTTGGAACCTGGACAGAAAATGAAAGCTAAGACAGTCTATTCATTTAAGATATAAAACTCTAAATAATTTCAAAAAGTTTCTAAAAATCTCAGTGAAAATTTTTCTAACAAGTTGTTGATTTTTTTAATTGAAGAATTCAGCAACTTCGTTTAGAATTATTAGATATTACATTGGTTAATGTTTAAGCGAGGTATTGTAATGGATGTACAATTACAGGAACTGATTGATAAAATCAAGAAAGACGGTGTTGCAACGGCAGAGGCAGAAGCAGCAAAGGTTATTGAAGCTGCAGAAAAAAAAGCCGAAGGCATTGTAGCAGACGCTCAGGCAAAGGCAGCCGAAATTATTAAGAATGCAAAAGCAGAAACAGAAAGAATGGAAAAAGCAAGTGAAGAAGCCATTGTTCAGGCTGGACGCAATATGCTCCTTTCTTTCAAAGATTCTCTTGTTGCAGAATTGGATGGTCTTATTCAGGCAGACACAGAAAAAGCAGAATCAAAAGATATTCTTGCAAAGCTTGTACCGGAAACAGTAAAAGCCTGGGCAAAGAATTCTGATGCCGCTGAACTTTCTGTATTGCTCAGCGAAAAAGATTTGAAAGACCTTGAAAAATCACTTACTGCTGAACTTAAAGCAGAAATTGCAAAAGGACTTGAAATTAAGCCTGATAAGACTCTTTCTGCAGGATTCAGAATTGGTGTTAACAACGGGGCTGCATATTACGACTATTCAGCAGAAAGTCTTGCAGAAATGTTCTCCGCTTATCTTAACCCAAAGGTTGCGGCTCTTCTTAAAACAGCTGCAAAGGATGCAAACTAGTGGAATACTATTATTTGGTTTCTCAATTACCAAATATCTCTTCTGCAGAATCAAAATCTGCACTTCCTCTTACGGGCGAATCTTTCCGTGAGCTGGCAGGCCGTTTTATTACAGAAGAAGAAAAGAAGATTCTTGCTGAACTTTCACTTGTTCCTCCTATGGAATTTGAATCAACAGGTTCTGCCTTTCTTGATGTTTGGTATGAAAAAGAAAGAAACCTGCGCTGTGCACTGGCCCAGATAAGGGCTCAGAAAATGCATAAAGACAGCATTCCGCTTCCAGCTGGCTGTACCGCAGATATTGTTTCTGCTGCCAGAACCGCAGTTGGAATGGATAGCCCCTTAAGCGCAGAACAGTTTCTTTTTGACTACAGGTTACGCCTTCTAGACGATTTGCGTCCTCTGGATGCTTTTTCGATTGATGCAGTGTATGCCTACGGCCTCAGGCTTCTTCTTATAGAAAGAATGCGTAAGTTCGAGGTTGAAAACGGAAAGACATCTTATCATAAGATTTACGATACGATTTTAAGCAATGATGGAGTTAATTGATGACTGATACAAAAGCAAAAGTAGTCGGCATTAACGGAAACATGGTTACGATTGAATTCGAAGGCTCTGTTTCTATGAATGAAGTAGGCTACGTAAATGTAGACGGAAAGAAGCTTCGAGGTGAAATCATCCGTATCCGCGGAAACAAAGCTCAGATGCAGATTTTCGAAATGACACAGGGAATCAAGGCAGGAGATAAGGTAGACCTTATGGGCGACCTTCTTTGTGCTGAACTTGGACCTGGACTTTTGGGACAGACTTTTGATGGTCTGCAGAACCCTCTTCCTCTGGTTGCAGAAAAAGCTGGATTCTTCCTTGAGCGTGGTGTTTATGTAGATTCACTTCCACGTGATAAAAAATGGGACTGGACACCTTCTGTAAATCCTGGAGACAAAGTTCTTCGCGGAGATTCAATCGGTTCTGTTCCTGAAGGACCTTTTACCCACAAAATTCTTGTTCCTTTTGATTTGCTGGGAATGTACACTGTAAAATCTGTAACACCTGCAGGAAGCTACACAATTGAAGATACTGTTGCAGTTGTAACAGACGAAAAGGGAAATGACCACGAACTGAAGATGGCATTCAAGTGGCCTGTAAAACGTGCCGTAGACTGCTATGCAGAACGCCTTGCTCCAAGTGAGCCAATGGTAACTCAGGTTCGCCTTATCGATACCTTCTATCCTGTTTCTAAGGGTGGTACATATTGTATCCCAGGACCTTTCGGTGCAGGTAAGACAGTACTTCAGCATACAACAAGCCGTAACGCCGACGTTGATATCGTAATCATCGCTGCCTGTGGTGAACGTGCCGGTGAAGTTGTAGAAACAATTAAAGAGTTCCCTGAACTTAAAGACCCAAGAACTGGTCGTTCTTTGATGGAAAGAACAATCATCATCTGTAACACATCTTCCATGCCTGTTGCTTCCCGCGAAGCTTCAGTTTATACATCTGTTACTTTGGCTGAATATTACCGCCAGATGGGCCTGCACGTACTCTTGCTTGCAGACTCTACATCACGCTGGGCACAGGCTTTGCGTGAAATGTCTGGTCGTTTGGAAGAGATTCCTGGAGAAGAAGCATTCCCTGCTTACCTTGAATCTTACATTGCAGCCTTCTATGAGCGTGCAGGTATTGTAAAACTCCGCGATGGAAACATCGGTTCTGTAACAATTGGTGGAACCGTTTCTCCTGCCGGTGGTAACTTTGAAGAGCCTGTAACTCAGGCAACTCTTAAAGTAGTAGGTGCCTTCCACGGACTCAGCCGCGAGCGTTCAGATGCACGTAAATATCCTGCTATTGACCCTATTATTTCATGGTCAAAGTATAAATCAGTTATCCGCGAAGACTGGGTAAGCTACGCTCGTAAGGTATTCCTTAGTGGTGTAGAAGTAAACCAGATGATGAAGGTAGTTGGTGAAGAAGGAACAACAACTGAAGATTATATTGAATATCTTAAGAGTGAATTCCTTGATGCCGTTTATATGCAGCAGAACTCATTTGATGAAATTGATGCCGCAGTAAGCGTTGAGCGCCAGCAGTACACCTTTGCAAAAGTTCTCAAGGTTCTCGGTTCAGATTTCGAACTTGCAGATAAGGATGCAGCACGAAACTTCTTTAACCAGATGAGACAGAAGTTCATAGACTGGAACTATTCTCTCTGGAACAGCGACAAGTTCAAGCAGGCAGAAAAAGATGTGGATGCCCACTTTGCTTCTGCCAACGGAAAAGTTCGCGACGACGTAGCAGCAATGCTGAAGGATGGTGAGTAATTATGAACAAAGTTTATAGTAAGATTGAATCCATCGTCGGAAGCGTTATCACAGTAAAGGCAGAAAATGTCGCTTACGGTGAGCTTGCCGAAATTGAAACACGCTTTGGTAAATCTCTTGCCGAAGTAAATAAAATTGAAGGTGATGTAGTTTCCCTTCAGGTATTTGCCGGAGGACGCGGTATTTCTACTGGAGACCACATCAAATTCCTTGGACATCAGATGGAAGTTTCTTTCTCTGATGATTTGCTTGGACGTATCTTTAACGGTTCTGCCCAGCCACGTGATAACGGGCCGGCTCTTGCAGACAGTCTTGTTACAATTGGAGGTCCTTCTGTAAACCCTTCAAAACGTATCATGGCCCGCCGTATGATTCGTACTGGTATTCCAATGATTGATATGTTTAATACACTGGTAGTTTCTCAGAAACTTCCAATCTTCTCTATCTCTGGAGAACCTTACAACCAGCTGCTTGCCCGCATTGCCATGCAGGCCGAAGTAGATGTAATCGTTCTTGGAGGTATGGGACTTAAATATGACGACTACCTTTATTTCAAGAAAACTCTGGAAGACGGTGGAGCTTTGAGCAAGACTGTAATGTTCATGCATACAGCCGCTGACCCGACTGTAGAATGTCAGAAGATTCCAGACTTGTCTCTTGCAGTTGCAGAGCAGTTTGCCCTTAAAGGAAAGGACGTTCTGGTTCTTCTTACAGATATGACAAACTTTGCCGACTCAATGAAGGAAATTGCCATTACACAGGAACAGGTTCCTTCTAACCGCGGTTATCCTGGAGACTTGTACTCACAGCTGGCTTCCCGCTATGAAAAAGCCGTAGACTTTGATAGCGCAGGTTCTGTAACAATTCTGGCCGTTACAACAATGCCTGGTGATGACGTAACTCACCCGGTTCCAGATAACACAGGATATATTACAGAAGGTCAGTACTACCTTAAAGGCGGAAGAATTGAGCCGTTCGGTTCCCTTTCACGTCTTAAGCAGAATGTAAACGGAAATACACGTCCTGACCACCGTGCCCTTATGGACGGTATGATTCGTCTTTATTCAAACTACAAGGATACCCTTGAAAAGAAATCAATGGGTTTCAATATGAGTAAATGGGATGAAAAACTCCTTACTTATGGAAAGAAGTTTGAAGACGGAATGATGGATCTTTCAAAGAATATTTCTCTGGAAGATGCACTTGACCTTGGCTGGAAGATTCTGGCTGACTGTTTTGAGCCTGAAGAAACAGGCTTGAAGTCATCTCTGATTGAAGAGTATTGGCCTAAGAACTAGTGGAGAACGCTGATGGCAAAGATTAAGCTGACAAAAAATGAGCTCAAGGTACAGAAAGATGCGCTTAAAATGTACAAGCGTTATCTTCCTACTCTTATGCTCAAAAAACAGCAGCTTCAGACAGAAATCCGCACTATAGATGCCAAGGCCAAAGAAGTCCGTGCCGCCCGCGTTGCCCTTGAAAAAGAGTTTGAGCAGTGGATTTCCGTATTTGGTGAGCGAGAAGCTTTTACACCAGATATGGTAACTGTAAAGAACATTAAAAAGGGTGTGGGAAACATTGCCGGAGTAACAATTCCTGTATATGAAGGCGCAGATTTTGGACGCGGAGACTACGACCTGTATAAGGCTCCGCTCTGGATAGATATGGCAGCCGACCGCATGGAAAAGGCTTTATCCCTTGACCTTGAGGCCGAAGTTCTGGATGAGCAGGTTCGTCTGCTTTCCCAGGAGCTTCGCACTACAACTCAGCGCGTTAATCTTTTTGAAAAGGTTAAAATTCCTGAGACAAAGGCTAATATCAAAAAAATCACCGTATATCTGGGTGATGAACAGGTAGCGGCTGTTGTGCGCAGTAAGATTTCTAAGAAAAAGCTGCAGGCAAAAATTGATGCAGAAGCAGAGGAGGCTGGCAAATGATTGAACCGATGAAGAAAGTCTCTGTAGTACTTCTGAATAAAGAAAAAGAAGCAGCCCTTAAATCATTAAGAAAAATCGGACTGGTTCACCTTGAAAAGGTGGAAGGTTCTGGTGAAAAACTTAATGCCTTTAAGGAACAGTCTGCAAATGCTGTCTTAACGGAAAGCATTCTTGGAGAAATAAAACTTCCTAAGGCTAAAGGCAAAAAAGCCTCTGAGCCTGCACTTTCTGATGCAGAGGTAATAACTCTATGTTCAGATGTTGTGGCTAAGAGTGAACGCAAAAAACAGCTGATGGAAGAAATTTCCGCAGACACAACGGAACTTGACCGTTTTGCTGCCTGGGGTAGCGTAAATCTTGAAGATTTTGCCTATCTTACAGAAAAAGGAATCCAGCTTAAAATGTATGAGATTCCTGCAGAAAAATACAGTCAGATTGATGAAGGAATTCAGACAATCCTTGTTAATAATGACAAGAAATCCGTTCGTTTTATGATAATTAATGGTGGGGAAGGCAGACCTGAAAAACTTCTTCCAGAAGCGTTTGAAGTTCCTCTTCCTCGTATTTCTACAACTGAGCTTGAAGAAGAAATCCGCAGGGATGAAGCAGAAATTTCTCAGATAGAAGAATTCTATACTCAGAAAGCTGTTTATATTCCTTCTGTTGCAAAGTTCCGCAAAACTCTTGAAAGTGACATTGAATTTGAAAATGTTAATTCAGGAATGGCACATGAAAATGTGGAAGGCGAAAATGAACTTGCATGGATTAGCGGATATGTTCCGACAGCAGATTTGGATGAATTCAAGAAGGCCTGTGCTCAAAACAAATGGGCACTCGCATGTGATGATCCGGAAGATGAAGATGCAGAGGTTCCTACAAAGTTGCGTAATAACAAGTTTGTAAGCCTTATTTATCCTCTTACAGACTTCCTTGGAACTGTTCCTGGCTATCATGAATTTGATATTTCCGGCTGGTTCCTGCTCTTCTTCACAATCTTCTTTGCAATGATTTTTGGTGATGGCGGATACGGACTTCTGGTTCTTGCCTTTGCACTTATCATGGCAATCAAGAATAAGGCTGCAAAAAAGCCTGTGGGTTCATTACTTGGATTGATAATCCTTGTTTCCTGTGCAACCGTAATCTGGGGTGCAGTAACCTGCACATGGTTTGGAATCCCTGTAGATAAACTGCCTTCATGGCTTACAGGCCTTTCTATTCCATGGATTTCTTCTGCTTATGAAGATACAATCTGGAATGTACCTTGGATTAGTGACCCTTCAATTGGTCTTACAAAGAGCCAGAACCTGCAGATATTCTGTTTCGGACTTGCTTTAATTCAGCTTTCTGTTGCTCATATTAAAGCGGCTGCAAACAATATTAAAGGCGGAAACGGCGTAAAGGCAATCGGAGATATCGGTTCTCTTCTTCAGTTAATCGGTATGTTCTGGGTAGTTCTTGCCATGGTTGTAAACGGGCAGGTATTCCCTATGCTTGGCTCTATTGGAAGTGTTCCGGTGGGAAAAATCGAAGTTTCTTTGATTGCCATCGGCTTTGTAATGAGCTTTGTATTTGCCAATTATGAAGGAAGTATCGGTAAATCTATTCTTGAAAGCTGTAAGAATATTATTTCCGTACTTTTGGGAGTTGTAAACGTGTTCTCAGATATCGTTTCTTACATCCGTCTTTGGGCTGTAGGACTTGCAGGCGCTGCAATTTCTGAAACAGTAAACACTCTTGCAGGACCGATTCTTGGTCATGCCGTTCTTTTCCTTGCGGCTGTAGTGCTGCTTGTGTTCGGACATGGCTTGAACATGATTTTGAACCTGCTTTCCGTAATTGTACATGGTGTTCGTTTGAATACACTCGAATTCTGTACTCATATCGGAATGAGCTGGAGCGGTGTAAAATATCAGCCGTTCACAGAGCGTAAATAAAAGATACACTTCTTCCTTATTTTGGGAGACTGTGCTAAAAAATTAGTTAAAATCCTGCTTTAGCGGGTATAAAACATAAAATTAAACCTGCCGTTCAGTCGGAGGTTAAAGGAGTAAAATATGGATATTTTGGGTTACATTGGAGCCGCTGTATGTATGGGTATTGCTGCTATTGGTTCAGCAATCGGAATTGGAATCGCTGGTCAGGGAGCTATTGGAGCTTGGAAACGCTGTTACATCAATAACAAGCCTGCTCCATTCATCCTTACAGTATTTGCCGGTGCACCTCTTACACAGACAATTTACGGCTTCCTTCTTATGAACATTTCAATGAAACCAAAGGTAGCAAGTGGAGCTATGACACCAGGTTTTGCTCTTGGTCTTGGTATTGCTTCTGGTCTTGCTATGTGTTTCTCTGCTATTGCTCAGGGAAAAGCTGGTGCCGCTGCTTCTGACGCTCTTGGTGAAACAGGAAAAGGTTTTGCTCAGTACATCATGGTAGTTGGTCTTTGTGAATCTGTTGCTTTGTTCGCAATGGTATTCTCTCTGATTGCTTAGTAAAAGATTGTCGGGTCAAGCCCGACAATGACAAAATTAGCAGTAGTGTTATTCCCCGGCTTGACCGGGGAATCTTTTTTTTAACTTGAGTTTGTGTTATAATATTCCTATGACAACAAAAACAGTTTATCTTGGCGGAAAGGGTGTAACAAAGCGGATTGCTGTGGGTGGCGGGGCTCCTGTAAGCGTGCAGACAATGTGGAAAGAAGGAATTACTGACCTTAACGAAAATAACGAAAAACTTGAACGAATTTTACGTCAGTTGAATGAACTTCAGCTTATGGGCTGTGATATTGTCCGCTTTGCTGTCCCTGATATGGAAAGTGCAGGGGGCTTAAATCTCATTGCTGAACGGACTTCTATGCCTCTTGTCGCAGATATTCATTTTGATTATAAACTTGCCCTGGAATGTCTTAAAGGCAATGTTGCGGCAATACGAATAAATCCTGGAAATATTGGTTCTGTAGAAAATACTGAGCGGGTTGTGGAAGGCTGCCGTAATAATGGGGTTGCAATTCGCATTGGAATAAACAGCGGAAGTCTGCCTCAAGACCTGCAGAAAAAGATTGCCGCTGGCGAAATTACGCGGGCTCAGGGCCTTTGTGAAACCGCTGCCCGCGAAGCAGAAATTTTTGATCAGCTGAATTTTGACCAGTATGTTGTGAGCATGAAATCCAGTGATGTACAGGAAACAATTGAATGTAACCGCTTTTATGCCCGAAAGTATAATAATCCCCTTCATCTTGGTGTAACAGAAGCCGGCCCCCTTATTGGTGGAATTGTAAAATCAAGTATTGCTTTTTCAACTCTGCTTAATGAAGGTATTGGAGATACAATCCGCGTAAGCCTTTCATCTTCTGCAGAAAATGAAGTTGTTGCCGGAATAAATATCCTAAAAGAATGTGGAAAAAGGAAGGGCGGGGTAACTCTTGTAAGCTGTCCTAGGTGCGGAAGAATCGGTTTTGACGTTCATTCTTTTGTAGACCGCTGGCAGAACCGCCTTCTTGCAATGGATAAAGATATCACCGTGGCAGTAATGGGCTGTGTTGTAAACGGGCCTGGTGAAGGCCGCCATGCAGACCTTGGCATTGCGGGAACAAACGATAAGGCCATTATTTTTAAAAAAGGAAAAATAGTACGAACGGTTGACGCAAAAGATGCCGATAAAGTGTTTGAGGAAGAATTAAATTCATTATAGACTGCAATTATGAAAAAGCTTTTATTTACAATATCTGTTTTGTTTTGTTCTCTTTCGCTTTTTGCGGCTGCTCCTACCGCTGCTCAGCTTGCTGCAGAAAGTCTTAATGCCTATCGAAATGCCCTTTATTGTTTTGACAGTATGGATTATGGCAAGGCATTAAAATATTCAGAAGATGCCATTCTGTTCAGACGTCAGCAGGTTGAAAAAGAGATGCAGATTTTAAAGGATTCCCTTTCTGCAAAGCGTGTCAGGGATGCCGGCGACCATATTTATGCTGTACTTGACGTTCTGGAAGACAGAAAGGAAAAAGAAAGTCTTAGGATTATTAATACCTATTTGAAAAAAAAGGGGTCTGATTATTTTGACAATTCCATAACTAATCTTAGGGAATATATGAAATCCATGATTCATTATCCTGAAGCACATAAATTGATTGGTGATATTTACAGGCTTGAAGGCGAGTATAAGTTTGCAGAAGATTATTATCTTTTGGCCTTAAGTAATGCGAATGTACTTGATGTTCCTGATGAAAAGTATGAAATTTTATACATGCTTGCAGAAATTAGCAGATTAGAAAATGATTTGCCTAAGATGGAAGTAAGGTTATTGAATATATTAACTGATGATGGCACCTATAAGGATAGGGCTCTTAATTCAGCAATGATTCATACAATCAGTACAAACAAAAATGATTCTGTAGAAAAGTTTTTCAGTCTTTATAGGGCAGATACTTTTTATTCAATGTCTGCCTATACAAAACTTGCTGATTATTATTATGATGCAGGGGCTAAAGACAAAGCCCTTCAGTTTACGGCTCTTGCTGTAATTTGCGGTTTTTCTAAAATTTCTGAATCCATTGAAAGCAGAAATTCAAATTATGAATATACAAATCTAGCAAATTTCTTTCAGGAATTGTCTTTTTATGATGATATAGTAAAATGGGGTGATAGAAATTTGCTCTGGAAAAATTTTAACTTTCTTGCAAGAATTTCAGAAGAAAGTGGATATGATGTATTCGCGCGAAATCTGCTTACTGTTCTTGTTCGCTGGAGTCCGGAAAAATACTGGCAGAAAGAAGCCGTACTTCTTTTGCAGGAAATGGGATTGTAATTATAACTAATATAAAAGTCCCAGACCAAAAGAAATTTCTTTATTATGCAGAAGTCCTTTTATTATGTTGTCTTCAGAGAATGCTGATTTTAAATCAAAGCCAAGGCTTCCTCTGATTATAAAACTTGACCATTTTTTAGGATATACAAGAACTTCCAAACCAGAACACAAGGCTGTGTTTACTTCCGGGTTTTTACTCCTGTCACGATAAATGGCCATATCAAAGAAAGGTGAAAGCTGTATGTTCATATTTATAAGGTCTTTTTTAAACGAAGTTCTGATAATATTAAGAGGCAGATCCAGATTCCATACAAGAGCAGCAGAACTTGTGTAATTAGGTTTTTCGTTTCCAAAAAAACTTTCGTCTGCAATTCCTCTCAGCCTTTTGCCAATCTTCTTTCCGTAATAAAAAGAGTTGTCTGGTAAATCAAAATGAATGAATGCATATAAATCTGTACATACGCCAATAATGTCAAGAAAGTTTCTGTCTGCAATTTCTAGAGATTTATAGAACATTCCTTCAAAAGCAATGGATGGAGATAAATCCAGTCTCTGTATATTGTACATCCAGCTGTTTGAAAGTGAAAAGTAATAGCCGTTACGGAAATTATTATTCCAGTTAATTTTTGAATTTTCAAGAGAGTGACTTATTGTTAATTGAGGACTTGAAAGTTCGTCATTATTCTTATTAATTGAATCAGAATCCCAGTACCAGTTTATGTTTAAAAGAGGTGTATAACGCAAGTCTGAATAATTATTAAATTTTGCTATTTTTACAGGAGTTGAAAACTGGAATTCTTCCTGAAAGTAAAGGTCATCGCCATATTCTTCATAGTCAAAATCCCGATAGAAATGCTGATAGGCTTCAAAAATAAAAGATATTTTTTCAAAAGGAAGTTCAAATTTCAAGCCTGTTTTAGCATCCCATTCAGGAGAATTTTCACCAAAAGTAAAGCCAAGTTCATAGTCATTTACCCATGTAACATCAAATGGTGAAAGCTTAAAAGGGTAGTCGTAGGAAATATTTAGACCTGGAGTAATAAACCAGTTACTGTCATTTTCTTCTTTTAGAATTTCTACATTTAAATCCATGGAAAGAGGATTCATGCTGCCCAGAAAATTAGTATCTTTAGCCTTAATCTTTGGATTGATGGATGTTTGATTAATGTCCTGGTCAAAAGTTGCATAAGGAACGGCCAGAAGGTGTTTTGAATCTTTTAAATTCACTATTACAATGATATTGATTATGTCATCTTCAGAGTCAGAATCCTTTTCTGCTTCTTCATATTGAACATCTATGGATTCAAAAAAACGCGAATTTGATAAGGACTGTTTATAGTTTTCAAGATATAGTTCAAGTTCATTTTTTGTAAATTCCTTTTTATAGTCAAGAGGAATATTTTTTTTAAGGGCATAGGGAGTTGTAGTTCCCAGTCCGAATGAAGAACTTTGAATAGAAATATCTGAATCAATAATTTTATAGGTTTGTGCGTATAAAGCAGAACTGAGGATAAAAAAAAGCAGAAGGATTTTTTTCATTAATATGCACCTTTTCCTTTTAATACAACCCAAACTGTTTTAATAAGAATCCAGATGTCAAGCCAGATGGACCAGTTTTGAATATAATATGTATCAAAAGAAATTCGTTCTTCATAACCTGTGTCAGAACGTCCGGAAACCTGCCACATTCCTGTAAGACCTGGCGAAACTGAAAGTACATAGTCTTTGTATTCACCGTATTTTACAAGTTCAGGTTCAGTTACAGGTCTTGGGCCAACAAGGCTCATCTGACCAAAGAGAATATTGAAGAGCTGGGGAAGTTCATCAAGACTTGTTTTTCTAAGGAACTTGCCAAATTTTGTTACACGCGGGTCGTCTATAAACTTGCGGTCTTTTTCCCATTCAGCACGTCTTACCGGGTCAGTTGCAAGAATCTCTTCCAGAATTTCCTGGGAATTTATGCACATTGAGCGGAATTTCCAGCATTTAATTTCCTTTCCGTTTTGTCCAACACGTTTATGGCCGTAAAAAATAGGTCCTTTAGACGTACATTTTGTAAGAATTCCAAGAATTATCATTACAGGCAAAACAATTGGCATTGAACATAAAATTATTAGAATATCAAGAAGTCTTTTTGTTAATAAGTTTCTTTTAAATGTAAGATTATGAATTGAAGCAAATGCTATGATGCCGCCTATATCTTTAAGCTGCTGTGTATCAGTAAAGAGTGTCTGATTTTTTGAAACTTTTACTGTGTACCTGTAGGATGACATTATGTAAGACAGGTCGCCATGATAATCACAGATAATAGCCTGTTTTACGTTATAATTCTTAATAATATTATGAAGTTCGTCAGAAGGCGGATAAACAGGAATGTCTTTATAGAGGCCTTGAGTTTGTGCATTTGAGTCAATAATGACGGCCGGGTGGTAGCCTAAGAATTTCTGATTAATCAGTTTATCAACAATAAAATATCCGTCTTTTCCATGCAGGTATATTACGGCAGGAATACCCCACCATTTATATCTTGCAAATAAATGCTTTGCAAATTCTCTAAAGGCTGGCAGGGCAAGGGTAGCAACAGGAATGGAAATAATGAATGCCAGTGTAATGGCAAAGTCCTGACTGTTCTTTATGATTTTTTGCATAAAGTTGACATCATTATAGTCAGAGATATAGATTGTAATTATAATTGCCAGAAAACTGAAGAAAATACATCCAAAGTAATGTTTTATATCTTCTGTTGGAGAATTCATTATGCCTGGATAAAGGCCGTTTACTCCAAATAAAAGCAATATAAAAGGAATATAGATTGAATAATTTATAAAAGATTTAAAATTAATGTTTGCCTTATCAAAAATATTGACAATAAAAAATCCAAAGCCAATACAAAGAAAAAGAACTATAGCATCAACTATAAAGAGTGAAAACCCGCATAAAAAAGAACTAGTGCGAGGATAATTTTTTTTCAAGTAATCATTAAAAACAGTAAAATCCATATTATTATCATTATTACTATAATGTATTTTATATTTGTAGTCTATATAATACAATAAAAACATTTTTTTATACTAAAAGTTACAGTTTGTTGCCCATCATTTCAAAAAATGTTAAAATAAAAAAATGAAAAATAAAATCAAAATATCTCTTATCCTGTTTTTTTTATTTCTTTTTTCAGCTTTTGCAAAATCAGGAAATAATACCCAGATTATTCCTGCAGGTCACTGGTTATATGATGATTTATTTACGATTTGTTCTGAAACAAAACGAGTCCAGTTTCTTACTAATCAGCCGCTTTCTGTGGGGGAACTTAAGTTTTATTTATATGATGTTCCTTATGAAGAATTATCTTTTCAGGGAAAAATCCTTTTTGACAGAATTAAGGATTATTTGAATTCCAGCAGTGATTTTTTTCCTGAACAGGATTTACGTTTTTACACAAATCTCAGATTAAATCCTGAGTTTTATTATAAGTCTAATCCGGATATAGACTGGTCTTTTAATTATAACTATCGTGATTTTCTGATAAATATACCTGTAATTATGGGCTTTTCAGATTATATCACTATTGAACCTGATTTATTTATTGGAAAAAACTATCCTTCAATGCAGAAGTGGTGGAATTTTACAAATATTCCTTACAGCGGAAATCAGTTTGAATTTCTTACACCGCGTTTTGCTTATGGCAGTACAGGCCTTACTTTTGAAAACTGGGGGGTGAATTTTCATGCAGGAAAAGAAGGAATGCAGATTGGCACCTCTCAATTGGGAAGTATCATCTATAATAATACTTTTGAAACCGATGCATACTTTCAGCTGAATCTTTTTACTAAATGGCTCAAATATACAATGGACGTAGTTCAGGTTTGTAATACAAAGTTCTTTTATGTACATCAGCTGGATATCCGCCTCTTCAGGAATTTAAAATTCGGCATGATAGAAGGTTCCCTTTTGAATTCTTCTTTTGAATTGCGTTATCTGAACCCTTTTATGTTGATGCATCAGTTTGGTTCCTGGAATGATTATGGTTCAAAAATGACTGCTTTAGAGTCCAGACTTTATGGAGAAGGTCATTTTTGTGCATATCTGGCTTTTACTCTGGATTATGTGCCTGTAAAAAATGTAAGGATTTATGGACTCTATGCTCAGAATGAAATACAGGATTTAGGGGGCAAGCCTTCTGATTACGATTTATCTGTTCCAGATAGTCTTGGCGGGCAGCTTGGCCTTGAAATAAAGATTCCTTTTGCGAATGGATATATTAATAATTTTCTGGAGTCTACTTATGCTTCTCCTTACCTGTATATAAAACAAAGTCCGGACTGGTCTTTGTGGAGAACAAGAAAAGATATGCAGACTGGTAAGCAGGTTACATCCTGGATGGGACTTCCTTATGGACCAGATACATTTGCTGTAAAAACTGGTTCAAGTTATAAAGAAGCTCGTTTTGAATTCGGCTTTGATTATTTATTCTTGATAAAAGGACAGAATGATGCTTCTATATTTTTTAATAAAACATCTATAGAAGGTGAGGATATTTACACTTATTATCCGTCTGTTGAATATAAAACTGCCCAAAATGATGAAGAAAGGCTTGCGGCCCGCAATAAAGGCCGCTATATGTGGATGACTGGGATTCCTGAATTCACAAATCAGTTTACGATAAGCGGTGCCTACAAATTTCTAGAAACCCTTGAAGTTTATGGCCAGATTGCTTATTCTCTTGTTTATAATAATTCACACGAAAAGGGAGCTTTTTCACAAGGTGCAGAAGTCTCTGTAGGCGTGGAATGGAAAATATTAAAATAGAAAGGAGCTGGTATATGAAGAAAGTCTTTATATCATGTTTTTTTATTATGCTATCATGCTTTGTTTTTGCACAGACAAACAATACTGTTGATATCACTGATGATGTTTATGTGCTTTTAAGAACCGCTGAAACAAAAGGTTTGTGTTCCAGGCTTTCAAATGTAAAACCTTATACGGAAAAATATATTTTGGAAAGACTTGCAGAAATTGAAGAGTCTTTAAGCGAAAAAGAAGATGTTTATAGAAATAAAGTTGAATTATATGTAACAAAATTTTTTATAGATAAATACAGATATAAAAATGGCCTGGATTTATCCAGATTGAATTATAGAATTGAGAATAATTCAAATTCTTTTCCGATTTCTTTTGATGTCCAGTTAGGATTGAAAGGCTTTGGCTCTGGAGGAGTGTATAAAGATTCTTCTGAAAATTCTTATGGATATGAAACCTATGGAACATTGGATTTTTACGGTGATTTTGGTAAAGATATTAGTTATAGGGCTTTTGGCTATATAAATCTTACAAAAATGCCAATAACTCTTATGGGAACATATTATATAGGTAATTGGTGGGATTCTACTCATGATAAAATTGATTTAGTTGATGATGATACAGAAGCATGGGATTCTACAGACCCAAGATATATAAAAAAATGGAGAAATTATTCTGTTTTACCTTATTCTTATAAAAAGCATTGGGATGGATCAGTTTATCATCTTACAAAATTAACGGCAGAAGGGCTTCAGAGCTGGCCGCATACAACAAGTTTAGGATTTGGGATGTTCGGAGAATTACATGGTTCTTTCTTTAATAATCACCTTGAACTTGGTGTTGGTAGATACAACAGAGAATGGGCAGAAATGGATGAAGGAAGCAGCCTCGCTTTAAATCAGTCTGCACATCCTTTTTTAGGAATTGATACAACATTCAGGCTTTTTGATTTTATTTCTCTTTCTTCTTTATTTGGGGTTTTGGAATTTCCTAATGAAGCTCATGTGAATAGTTCGGCTTGGTATTTATATGATGAAGAATGGGATGAAGATGATTATGTTAAAGGTATTTCTCCAGGTATAACGGATGCTTATTTTTTTCAGAATCTTTTTGCACTTGGAATGTTGAATCTTGATTTTAAGTATGTTCATTTCGATTTCGGAAGTACGTGTATTCTTCCTAAAAGATTTGAATTTGGATATATGTTTCCTTTAATAGATAATGTAATTTATCAAAATAGTGTAGGAGATTTTGATAATCTTGGTCTGTTTGCTAATCTAAAAATTCAAAAACCAGGTTTAGGTTATATATGGTTTTCTTTATTCTCTGATGATATAACTTCGTTTAAAGCAAAATTTTGGGAAGAAATTTGGTGTACTTATGCTTATCAGGCAGGTATAAAATCTATTTTTAATTGGCTTCCATTTGGTACTGTATCTTTCAGATATACAAAAGTTGAACCTTATTGTTATACACATCCTGCAATAAAAGTTCCTTGGTATAGATATTATATATCTACAGCCTATGTAAATAATGGGGCAAGTTTAGGATATTATTTGCAGCCAAATTCAGATGAATTTTTGGTAAGGTTTGAAGCTCGTCCAATGGCGGAATTAAATGTTGGTTTGTCTTGGCAGCTTATCAGACATGGTGTAGATTGGGGGAGTGGGGCTGTTTATGGTAGTAATCTTTATTCAGAATTGGTTCCTGGCGGGGAAAGAAACAGTATTAAAAAATATTTTCTTCTTGATGGAACTTATGAATGGTCCAATATTATATGTATAGATTGTTCATATAATTTAAAAACACGTAAAATTCCGGTTGTTTTGAATGTCTCTTTTGGATATATATATGATTGGTTTACTGGAGTTGACAATAACGGACAGAAAAATTCTTCATTTCATTATATAAATG
This sequence comes from Treponema sp., assembly GCA_017470605.1. Lineage (GTDB taxonomy): Bacteria > Spirochaetota > Spirochaetia > Treponematales > Treponemataceae > Treponema_D. Next base: position 157,534 of record JAFUYH010000030.1, on the reverse strand, counting down.
ATGATGAATATCCAGAGATTAATGGATTTGTAATTTCTGCAGGATTTACATTATTTGGAAAATAATTAAGATTTTTGTAATTTACTGTAAAGTTTCCAAACAAAAGTATAAAAGGGAAGTCCAAAAGTAAGCGCGGCAGAAGCAAGTTTGTCGCGTTTTGAATAGGAACTCCCTTTTTTTATTGTTTGATGTTTTTCTTTCAGAAAATAAAGGATTTCTTTTTCTTCTTTTTTGTAATTCTTTCGATCCTGACACTTAATTAACTGGTTTAAGGTTGAAAAATAAGCCCAGACTAGTCGGCGTTCTGCGGCTTGTGATAAATCTGGATATTTGGTAGTTATATCGCTGCACATAATTTTTGTGTTTTCGATAAGCTGCATCTTCTTTTTGAAACTTCCTGCTGTTGTAATTGAATTTGAGCGTATTCTGTAATTATAAATTGATTTCCCTCCAGCAACTATTTTGTCACATTGGAAAAAAAGTTTATATGTTGTGGCAGTATCTTCAAAAGCAAATCCTTTTGGATAGCGAATGTTCTGAAATAATTCAGCAGAATAAATTTTTGCCCATGCACTAAGGTCTAGACCATCATCTAACAGAATATGATTTAAAGCTTCTTTTTCAGATTGAACGCTTTCAGAATCTTTTCCAAAACCTTTATAAACTTTCTTTCCAGATTCATAGAAAACAGTATGAGCGCCTGTGGCTATTTTTGTATTATGAGTTACTGATAATTTAAAAAGGTATTCAATATAATTACTTGAAATATAGTCGTCGGAGTCTATAAATGTAAGCCATGAGCCTTTTGCTTTGTCAATTCCATAATTTCTGGCATCTGAAAGTCCTCCGTTTTCTTTATGAAAAACACGGATTCTTTTATCAATTAGTGCAACTTTATCGCAAATAACTCCTGATGAATCCGTAGAACCATCATCAATCAGAATAATTTCTAGATTTTTATATGTTTGATTTTTTATACTGTCTAAACATTGTGGAAGATATTTTTCTACGTTATAAACGGGTACGATTACGGAAATTAAAGGCTGATTATCCATTTTTACAATTCCTTCTGACAAAGTTTTAGAGCTTCTGCAATTACAAGGTGCATATCATAATATTTATATGCGCCTAAACGGCCACCAAAAATTACATTTTCTTCTCTTGCCGCAAGTTCAGCATATTTCTGGTAGAGAGCATTATTTTTATCATTATTAATGGGGTAGTAAGGTTCTTTTTCACTTGTCCATTTATCTGAATATTCACGGCTGATTACAGTTTTTTGCTGGGTACCAAATTCAAAGTGTTTGTGTTCTATGATTCTTGTATATGGAACTTCATATTCAGTATAATTTACAACCGCATTTCCCTGAAAATTATCCATGTCAAGAATTTCCGTTTCAAAACGAACGGAACGATATTCTAGTTCTCCATATTTGTAATCATAATAACGGTCAATTGGACCTGTGAAAATTATTTTATCTGCAAGGCCTTCAAGTTCTTGTTTATGCTCAAAATAATCGCAGTTTAATCGAACTTCTGAGCCGGCTAACATTTTTTCTATAATCTGTGTGTAGCCACCAATCGGGATTCCCTGATAAGAATCATTAAAATAATTATTGTCATAGGTAAAACGAACCGGTAGCCTCTTTATAATAAAAGGAGGAAGCTCTGTAGCCTTCATGCCCCATTGCTTTTCTGTATAACCTTTGACAAGTTTTTCGTAAATTGTCTTTCCTATCAGTTTTATGGCCTGTTCTTCGAGATTTTTTGGCTCTGCAATTTTTACATCTGAAAGTTCTTCTGCAATTTTTGCTTTTGCCTGTTCTGGCGTAAAAACTTCCGGCCAAAGTTTTGAAAACGTATTCATGTTAAATGGCAGATTATATGTTTCATTTTTATAGCGGGCAACAGGGCTGTTTGTGTAGCGGTTAAATTCTGCAAACTGATTTACATAATCCCAGATTTTTTTATCGCTTGTATGAAAAATATGGGCTCCGTATTTATGAACATTTATTCCTTCTATGTTCTCAGTGTAAATGTTTCCGCCAATATGAGACCTTTTATCTATAATAAGGTTTTTCTTTCCTTTTTTTGAAGCTTCGTATGCAAATACTGAGCCAAACAGACCTGCACCTACAATTAAATAATCGTATTTCATAAATACTTCCTTTTTATAATCAGAATATTATATTAAATATAGTTTTTTTGAATCAATCAAATCATATTCGTCTGTATAAAAATTGAACCCTGCAGAAGAGATAAAGCCAATTCTCTTACATTCCAGTTCAGTAAGACTGCGAATTTGTTTTTCTTCTTTTTTACATTCTGACAGGTTCATAGGTTTTTCGTAAAATTTTACTTCATAAAAAGCATAACCGTCTTTTTCTTTTAAGACACAATCAAATTGACCGTTTGTTTTATTCTTTTTATCATCATACCAATACGAACCCAAATCTTGAATGCTGTTTACTTTTCCTTTTTTTGCCAGTCTCATAAAATATTGAAGTGCAATGTCTTCAAATCTATAGGAAATATAAGTTTTTAATCCGTTTAAAATATAGTTTTTGAAAAATTCTTCTTCTCCTAACTTCATAATTAATGATTCATTTGCAAAAATAAATGCAAAATAAAAACGCATAAGATTATCTTTTATTTCGTAAAAAAGTTTCTTCTTATCATTCGGTTTATTTATAGGAAAGACTTTTGTTATAGTTTCCATTGTTAAAAGATTTTTTAATTGTTTATCTAAGAGTCCGGAATCATTAAATGAAAGCAGGTTTTGTATTTCACCGTAATGTTTTTTTCCATTGCTTATGATTTCAAGAATTCGTATATCGTAGTTTTTTTGAATTTCTCTAAGCATTATATTTTCAATATATGAGCGTAACAGACTGTCCTGATTTATCAATAATTTTATTATGTTTTCTTCTACTGACTTTTGATAATCAAGATTAATTAGTACAAAAGGTGAACCTCCAAAAATTGAATAAAACTTGATTTTATTATATTCTGACAAATCAGGATAAAAAAGACTTGCCTCATAATAATCAAATTCTCTAAGATGAATAATTCTTGTAAATCTGCCAAACAGAGGGTTTTCTTCTTGCAGTAATTCTTTCATAATGGAAATGTATGAGCCGCAGAAAACGATTTTTATATTTGATGGCAGCGAATCTACTATCATCTGCATATAGGAATCAATTTCACTTGCTTTTAGAGATTCTTTGAAATATTGATATTCATCAAAAATTAGAAGCATTTCTTTGTTTTGTGCTTTTATAAAATCAAATAAATCAAAAATAGAATTAAATGAGATGGAAGAGGGGAGTTTTAGAGCAATTGAGATGCTTCTTGTCAACAGCTTCAAATTGCTTTCATAACTGGTTTTTACAAATAAATGGTTAATTATTAATCCATTAAAGGATTTTGATGCTTCTTGTATTAAAGAAGATTTACCGATTCTGCGCTTTCCATATACAAGAATAATGGATTTTTTTTGTGAGTTGAATTCTTCTGACAATTCCTGAAGTTCTTTTTCTCTTCCAATAAACATCAAAACTCCTATAATTATACTGAATGATAATTCACTGAAAAAATATTCAGTATGATTATAATACTCTATTATACAAAAAAAGGCAAGTGCAATATTCTTTTATGTATAACTTTATTGCAGAAAAATTAAAAGCTTTTTTCGTAGCGTTTTCCTGTGAATTTAGCAATAAGAAATGATTTGATTTTATTTGCCCAGTTAATGTTCTGCATATCAATAACTTGAACTTCTTTATAAGAAATATGATTTGTTTTTATCCATACATCTAAAAGGCGTTCTGAAATACGTCCGAAAAAGCGTTTGTGGAAGTCTGAATACTGACTGGTGTCTACTCGTTTTTCCACTTCTCCAAGAATATCAAAAAGCCAGGTACAGTATTTATCAAGCATTTCTTTTTTCATTATAAACATATTGAATGCATGCATTTTTGTTGTGTGCTTTAGACCTTCAAATTCTTTTACATATTCAGGATACTTTTCCTGCAAAACCTGACCTGCTATATCAAGAGGCTCAATGTACATTGTGTGTTTATAATGATTATATATTGTTTCTATATAATAATTTCTTTTTTTAGGCAGAATGATTTCTGTTGAAGAAAGTAGTTCTTCTGCCTGCTTGTTGTTTAATACAAGCTTAAATTTTTCATCTTCGGATTTTGGAATATGTTTTGCCATTGAAAAATAACGTCTGTAATGGCAAAGTCCTATGTATTCTGCATCCAGATTTTTCCATGCCCAATAAAGTCCTGTTAGTTCACAATAATAAGGATTCTTTGTAGAAATATTTTCGCCGGTGTTATCTGGTATAAAACCTTCAATCGGATTCTTTCCTTCTGCTCCTACGTGTAGAGGAATGTAGATAGAGTCTGAAGGCATTTGATATTTTTTATGGGTGGCAACAAGTAGTTTTATATCCATCTTTTATTCTCCGTTTTATTTGAAATTAGGAAACAACCCAATTTGACAAAAATTTTATTGTAATCATCTTTTTAACTTTCTTAGCGTATGATATTTTTATGAAAAATATTCTTTCCATGTAAATTGTTTTCTTACTATTATTTTTAATGTAGAAAGCATAAATAATAAGAATAATGAAATTGCAGGGAGTTTTATTGCTGTTGTAAGAATTATTCGTACTCGCGTAGAAAGAGTTTTATCTTGCTTTATATATGGATAACTTTCTTTCCAGAGTTTTAGATATTTCTTCTGCATTTTTCGAGTTCCATCCAAAAGAATTTTTTGTTTTGCATGCAGTTTCTTAAAATTTATATAACTTACATACTCTTTTTTATTCTTTTGTAAAAATTCTTCCATTGCTGCAACCGCATTAATAAAATCATCTTTTGTTTTTTCAGTTATTAAACATCGAATATAAGAATCATTTCTAACTCTGTAATGATATAAAGGAATGTTTATACATGAAAATTTTTTAGCAAAAGAAAAGGTTTTTGTTGAAATAATTTCATCTTCCCAATTATTTATTCCGTTTTCCCATTGTAAATTATGTTCTCTGACAAGTTTTGTAAGGACTAATTTATTCCATACATATGCCGGAATTTCACATTTCATAAATTTTTCAAAATTAATTTCTGAATTTTTATCTATATTTGAATTAAATATTCTGGTTTCCGATTTCTCTTCAAACCAATTACATGCAGTAATATCAGCATTTGTTTCTTCTGCTTCTAAAAATAGTTTTTCAAGATAGTTTTTCTCGACCCAATCATCACTGTCCGTACATATAAAATATTTTCCAGACGCAATTGATAAACCTGTATTTCGAGTTGCTGCCAGGCCAGAATTAATTTCATGTTCTATTATTATTATTTTTATGTTTGAGTATTTATCTTTAAGTCTGTAAACAATTTGCATTGAATTATCTTTTGTATGGTCATTTACAATAATAAATTCACATTTTTCAGCAATAGTATTCTCAAACAGACTTTCTAGACATTGTTCAATATATTTTTCTACACCATAAACTGGTATTAAAACACTAATCAAAGGTTTCCACATATATACTCCTAAATTTAATATGCTTTATGATAAGATACTACTTTCTATTCTTTTTGTATATTCTTTTTTTTTTCGAATAAATGTTTTATAATGTTTAATATACATGACTACGAGCTATAAATATATATTTTCGATAATTGTACTTATATTTTTTGTTTCTTGTAAATCTACAATTGTAAAAGAAAACTCAAGCAATTCTAGAGTTATTATTGATTTAAAAAATATTTCACCTATTAATAATGGGGTTTTTGAAGGATGGGGAACAAGTCTGTGTTGGTGGGGAAACAGACTTGGTGATAATTCGGAACTTTCAGATAAAGCTGTAGAATTATTTTTCTCAAAAGAAAAAGGATTAGGGTTGAATATTATTCGTTATAATATTGGAGGTGGTGATGATCCTAATCATACGCATATAAAACGTTCAGATTCTGCAATGCAAGGATTCTGGAAAAATGTAGATTCTAATAATAATTTTGATTATGATTGGAGCAAGGATTTAGCACAACGTAATATACTAAAAAAAATCAATTCATGTACTGATGATATTATTATAGAGTTTTTTTCGAATTCTCCACCATATTTTATGACAAAAAGTGGATGTTCTTCAGGCTCTATTACGGGATTTTATAATAATATAACAATTAATAAATTATCAGAATTTGCATCGTATTTAGCAGAAGTTACTATGCAACTTCAAAGTTTGGATGGGGTTGTTGTTACAAGTCTTGAACCTATGAATGAGCCAAATTCTTTTTCTTGGGCAGCCTTTAATAACAAACAAGAAGGCTGTCGTATCTCTGATTCTAAAAGTCAATCTGCTTTATTAATTTTAACTAGAAGAGAATTGGATAGAAGAGGCTTACAAAATGTAATTGTATGTGGAAGTGATGAATATGGACCTGATTTGCAAGCAAAAAAATTTAACGAATTGACTATAACTGCAAAAAATTGTATTTCAAGAATTAATACACATACATATTATGGAAAGAATTATAAAAAGCTGTTGCAGCTTGCTTGTAAGAATAATAAAAATTTATGGATTTCAGAAACGGATGCTCCCTCAGTTTTAGGTAAAAATAATGGACAAATGGGGCCTGCTCTTGCTCTTGCAAAAAAAATTATCGTCGACATGAATGGTTTAAAACCTTCTGCTTGGATAATGTGGCAAGTTATTGCTGATTATTTATCAGAATCTCCTTTTAATGGTATTATTGATGGATCTGATTTACAAAATTTTGAGGAAAGTTTTTGGGGAACAGCTATTGCAGATTTTAATAATGATACAATTATTCTTTCAAAAAAGTATTATGTTTTTGGACAGTTTACAAAGTTTATAAAACCTGGTTCTTATGTTATTTATACAGAAAATGATAATTATATTGCTGCGTTTGATCCTGTCGAAAAATCTTTAAGTATTGTTTGTATAAATAGCGATTTAGTTGAAAATAAAGTTTTTATTGATATATCCTCCTTTATAAACAGCTATAAAAAAATTATATCTGTTCGTACTAGTGGTAAAGATTTAGAACATGGAGAAAATTTGTCATTAATCGATATTCCAATTACAAGTTATGATAAAGGAAACTTTTCTCTGGAATTGAGCCCTAATTCTGTTACTACAATAGTTTTAAAAGATGTTGAATTACTTTAAAGATATTCGTTTAATATATGTTCAAAAAATGTATCAGAAATATCAATGTTTTTCTCATTTTTCCATGTTAGTTTGTGAAAAGAAGACATTAATTTTATCTCTTCATATCGTTCTGAATCAAATTTGTCAAATAATTCATATTGAAGAATATGAGGTGGGATGTTTGAATAACGAGGTATATTGTTAATAAAGTCTGGAAAACAATTACAAACAATGGTAAAAAACAAATGAAAAAGGTAATAGTGTGATAAATAATTATATTCTGCCCAATACGTTAATAACAGTTCTTCCATATATAAAAGAATTGGATGATTTTTGCAAGATGCAATAAACCAGCTTGATGAAAATATAGCTTCATCTCCACGATTAAAGTTTTGGAAAACAAAAAAGTTATTTGATAAGATTTCTTTTGGAAAAGATCCAGTACATAAGACTGTTGAATCTATCCATATTCCTCCTTTTTCAGCAAGTAAGTATGTACGTATAATATCACTAAAATGCGTATTTGTAATAAATCCTTTTTCATATTTTTTTCTAATAATTTCGGGTATTGATACAAGATTCCATATGTTTTCTTTTGTTACAATTATAATTTTGTAATCAGGCATATTATTTCTTAAGGAATTTAAACAGGCTTTGCATAATTCAGGAGCATTTACTTCTCCCTGAAGCCAACACCAGTATATTATCTTGGGTATTTGTGTATCGATTGGAAAATCAATAAAAGAAAGCTTTTTTAAGAATTTACTATATTTACGATAAAAATATAAATACCATTTCCAGTTTTTTATTCTATCCTTTTGTTCACTATTTAAATTTTTTTTGTAGATAGTGAATTGGAAAGAAGCTTTTAAAAGCTCTGTTTTTTTTGTAAAAATAGTTAGTAGAGCCCTAAAAAACGAGTCAGGATGCTCTTGTTTTAGCTTTATCAGTTTTTCTACAATGTGTTTCATTTTACCTTCCTATTTGTTTTTGTTCTATCCAATTTATTATTCTTTCTGAAGATTTTCCATCATCAAAAATATGCATTTTATTAGAAAAAGCAATGATCTTCTTTTTGTATTCTATATTATTAAAATTAATAATATTATTAGATAGTTCATTATTATCTTTTGCTAATGAAAATGGAGTTGAATCGAGAGTAAAATAAAAACTTCTTTCGTTTTTCTTGTATTCATTTAAATCTGAAGCATATATAAAAGCAGGTCGTTTTGTAAGCATAAATTCGAAAATAATTGATGAATAATCGGTTATCATACAATCAGAAATAGCCATTAATTCCTGAACATCTGAATATTGAGAAACATTTACAACAAAATCTGGTAAGTTTATATTTATAAAATCAATCATATTAGGATGAAAACGAAGGAAAATAATCCAGTTTCCGCCAAATTTTGATTCTAAAGATGTCTTTAGTTTTCCATAATCAAGATTATATGGCTTTAGAGAATTATTATTTCTAAAAGTTGGTGCATATATACAAATTTTTTTATCAAAATATCCTAATTCACATTTTAAGTTCTGTATTTTTGTGTCGTTAAAAAGAATATCCGTTCGAGGATATCCTGATTCTAATACTTGACCAGAATACCAAAAATCGTTTTTATAAATTTGTGTAAGATGACTACTGCCAGAAATACAAAGGTCAATCATTTGAGAATCTTTCTTTGCATTTTTTTTGTACCAATCTTCCAGATTATTTTCTGCTGACTTTTCAATTTTTTTTGGACCGACATTGCCATGCCAAGTTTGTATATATAATTGAGACTTTTTTTTGGGAGGATATAAGAATTTTCTGGAATTATCAATCCAAACAAATGCTGTTGAAAGATGATAAAGAGCACCAAAAGAATTAATATCTACTTCTTTTATTTCTTTTGGCAAGTAAGTTTCATTTTTGCATTTTTGTTTATCTATAAGCCAGTATAATTTAAATGGCAAGTTATGCTCAATTATGTATTGAGCTATGTATTTTGGATTACATCCATAACCTCTTCCCCAAAAATTCGAAAAAACAATTTTATTTTTTTTTACTTTAGTAAAAGGAGAAATAAAGTTATAGACCCATTTTGTTCGTAAGAATATGCTTCTTTTTATGTGATAAGAGAGTGATTTTTCATTTTTATATTGTAAAAATTTGTTGTATAGTTTTTTTAACATATAGAAATTATGTCCTTTGTTATATAAATGCTATGTTCAAAGCCCTCTTCTTTTGATAGTAACGCTTTCCATCCTAATGCTTCAAGTTTGATGCTATTAAGACTTGAATTTTTCATTGGATTAAAAGTAAGAACTTCATTTTCTTTTGGTAATTCAAAATACAATTGTGTACCAGCATATTTAGCATAATACGAAGCCATATCTGCAATTGTACAAATTGAATGTGGATTAGAAACGTTATATGCTTCACCAGTTTTACCATAAATTAAAATAAATAATAGAGCTGATGCACAGTCTAAACAATAAGTATATGAACGAATCTGTTCTCCTTTACTTTTTAGTATTAAATTTTTACCCTCTGCAGCATCAAACATAAAAGATGATGAAACTCTTTTATCATTTTTGCTGGCCGTTGGACCATATATATGTCCTGGGCGGGCAATTACGATATTTAAACCATATTGAGTTGTATAAGATGTACACAGGGTTTCTGCGGCTCTTTTTGACATTCCATAAGAAGAACGAGGATTTAGTATATCCATAAAGCCATAATCTTTTTCTTTTAATGGTGTTTTTTTTGTTATTCTACCATAAACTTCGCTACTTGAAATATATAAAATTTTCGCATTTGTTTTTATGCACGATTTTAATATTTCTTGTAGACCAAAAAGATTTGAATTCATTGTTTGAACTGGTTCTTTTATGAATAATTCTGGACTTGCGTTGCTAGCACCTAAAATATAATAATCACAATTATAATTATTTATAAAAGGAACAGTTGCATCATATGGTACTAAAATAACGTTATTTTCTGATGTAAAATGAAATCTTTTTTTTGTTTTTTCAACATTTCTACTGGCTAAGAATAAAGATATATTAAGATTTTCAGATTTATTTAACATCCAAAGTAAATCAACTATGGCAGAGCATATTAATCCATTACAACCTGTGATAAAGATTTTTTTATTTTTAAGATTCATAAAATCAAAAGATTTTATGATGTTATTTATATCTTTTATATATAATTCAGATTTAGTTAAAAGCATTTTTATGTTATTATTCCTTAGATTTTAGCCATTCAGAACGTTTTGCAGAAAGTAGAGCCTTAAAAATATCGATATCTTCAATTGTTGTAAGTTTGATGTTTTTTTCAGAGCCTTTTGAGAAATGTACTTGTTTACCAAGTTCAATCATTAGTGTACAGGATGCAACTGAGTTTGTAATCCCTTTTTTTAATGCTTCTCTATGTAAATTACATATATCTTTTAAATGAAAACCTTGAGGGGTTTGCGTACGTTTTAAATTATCTCGCGGATAGCTTCCGCATGATGTTTTGCCATCTGTTGTTTGGAGCATAGCTTCGGCACAAGGAATGCAAGTAATTGCATTGCCTAATAATTTTGTCTTTTCTAGACAGTCTGATATTATTTCACCAGAAACCATAGGTCGAATTGCATCATGAATTAATACAATATCATCTTCTGCAAAATGTTTTTCTAATTCGTACACTCCGTTCCTTATTGAGGCCTGACCACAATCTCCTCCTGAAATTATATATTTTAGTTTTGTGATATTAAACTGATTTGCATATGACTGTAGAACTGTCTCCCAACCTGATAAGCATACAACGGCAATTACATCAATTTCATTATGATTTTGAAAAGTTTCTAGTGTATATATAATTACAGGTTTTTCATTAACTGTTAGAAATTGTTTTGGAATGTCTTGGCCCATTCTGTTTCCGACTCCACCAGCAATGATAAGTGCTATATTCATAAATGAATCTCCTTACATTAATTGCTCATTTTACCATATAATAATTAGAACTTCAAATAATGGATAAAAATAATAAAAAAGTTATGATTTTTTCATTTTTAACATAATCAATTGTTTTATTTCCATATAATATTCATTTTTTTGTATTGCAAGGAAAAGTGCATAAACTGGAATACTAGTTATAATTGAAATAATAACATTAAGAATTGGTTTTTTTATAAATAATGAAATCATAAAAAGAATGCTGGTCATCGGAATACAGCAAATAACACTCTGCAATACAGTCTTCAGAATTTTTATATTTAGATATTTTCGTGCAAAATATAATTGAACGATTGTAATAGATAATTCAGCAACAAGAGTTCCAATTGCAGCTCCTGTTGCCCCCATTTTTGGAATAAAAATTGTGTTCATGGTTATATTTAATGCTGCCCCAACACTATAAGAAATAAGTGATGCCTTTTCTTTTCCTAGAGAAGGTAAAAGTTGAGAACCTGTTATTGTTGCAATTCCTATAGTCAAAATAATTGGAGAAATGATATTCATCGCTATTGTTGCATCCAAAAAAAGTTCTCCACTAAAAATATAAATAAGAGGCTTCGCAAGGAATATTAAACCAATTGACATTGGAAGAGCCAATAAAATCATAATAGAAATGCTTTTTTGAGAAAGAGCTTTAATTTTTTCTATTTCATCATGCTCTTTGTAATATGTCATGCGAGGAAGTAAAACGCTAGCTGTAGCTGATAAAACTCCTACTACAAGTTTATTAATTCTTGTTGCAGCACTGTAAAATCCTACTTGTGTGTCATTTGAAAGAAAGCCAAGCATTGATGTATCAAGAATTGTATATAAACTTGTAACTAAGCCTATACCAAAAAAGGTAAATAGATATTTAATATGTTTTTTTAATTCTAGTTTACATTTTTGTGTATAGCTAATAAATTTTCTTGAATGGAACAAATTACATATGTTTGAAGCAACTGAAGTTAGAATTCCAAATAATGTATAGGCAACTGTGTCAGTTTGATTTTTTACAAAAATAAATAAAAAAGCGAGTCCTGAAATTTTAAAAAAAAGAGATCTTAATGTTATATATTTGAAATCTTCTTCTGCTCTATATAACCATTCAATTCCTATAGTTGTAAAAAAGATATTCATACTCCTAACAAGAATTAATATTCTATACGAATAAAGTTTAGGAATAAAAAAAACACAACCGAAAAGCAAACTGTATGAAATTATCATTGATATAAAACTTATTGCAAGCATTTCTTTGCAGAATTTTGACAGTTCATATTTATTGTCTCTTATTTTGGACGCTTCTCTAGTTGCATAACCTCCCATTCCTAATCCTGCAAGCATAGAAAAATAACTTTCAATTGAAACTGCGAAATTTACTTGACCTATACCTTCTGGATGTAAAATACGACTGGCATACGGAAAAGTAATTAGAGGAAAGATCAGTGTAGAAAAAGCATTCAAAAATGAGTAAAAAGAATTTTTCTTTAAGGATTTCATCTGTTCCATAAAACTTATGCCTTGTATATTTTTAGAAATTATATTTAGTATTAAATGTAAAAGATATAGAATTTGTTCTTATTCCTCTATTATACATATTGTTAGCAATATGTATAATAGAGATGCCTAAATCAATACTGAAATCTTTTGAAATATAAAACGTAGAATCTGTTCCAAAAGAAATGTAAGCTTCAAAATTTGCCCAATATATTTCCCAGATGGAAGATGGTTTTGAAGCATTTGTCGTTACTGCCATATTATAAACATAATTATTATTAGGACAGAATCTGTGTATAAAAAAAGTTGAATTGCCTTTTGGATAATGGATTGTATAGCCAAAATACTGACTATTACCGAAGAGCCCTGTTCCAGCTCCTAAAGATTGCCCCTTGTTTGTATATCCTGTAAGAATTTTACCATGTGTATAATAACCGCCGTAAGGCCATTGGAGCTGAAAATCTTGAGACATCTCAAAATTATTTAATTCTACAATTAATTCTCCATTGTGTGGAAGTTTCTGCTTTATTCCTACAGTATAAATTCCTGTATGAAAGAAATTTTGTAATGGATAGGTTGAAAAGTCATCAAGTCCATATTCTATATATATTTCAAAACCTGCATTTGGAAAATACCAGTCAGCAAATATAGAAATTTTCTGATCTTCTCCGTCTCCATAGACATCATTTGCCTTGGATGCAGTAAAAAGGCGTAAAGAATACTTCAAATTATTTTTATTCCATCTTGTTAGAAATATTCTGTTTAATCCTACTGATAGTCTTGGAATAAAAGATGGTGAATAAGAGGCAGACATTGCTGTAATCATTGTATCGAATGGGTAAGATGGAATATTAAAATAATCTGATTGACTTAGTTTGCCTACCCAAAGTCTACCTTCTATATAACCAAGATTCCAGTCAAGTCCTGGAATAATTACCTGAGTTTTTCTTAATCCTATATCAAACTTTGGATACCCAGCTGCATTGTTACTTCCTAGCATCGGGTTTAACCAGGCTGGTCCTAACCAAGGATTCTGACTTCCAAAGCCAATTGTAAAAGTGTTCCATGTCCAGCGAAGTTCGGAATCTCCCCAGTCATAATTCCAAAAAGAAGTATTTCCATATCGTTGAACTAAATCTATAGATCCACCGTTTTGTGTAAAATAACTGTACTCACTTCCACATACCCCTGGAAGATACTCAAACTCCAGATTCTGGCTGAAACTAAGCTGCGGCTTAAAGGTAAGCTCAAAGCCGTAGCCTTCTAGCCTGAGCCCGCCGGTTAGTGCTGTGTTATATCCTTTGCCCTGCCATAAAGCACCGTCGTTCTGACCATAAGGGGCGGCAGAGTTATAGCTGTTGAACCATTCAGGGCCGTAGATTTTCAGGAAAAGCCCCTGTTTCAGTCCTCTCATAAAGAAATTTGAAGAAATATTTTCTGGCTGCCAGAGAGTTTTCCAACTTCCAAGGTTGTTGTTTTTCCAGATATTGCCGGATGATTCCTGCCCTGGAATGCGGACCTTTGTAAAAGTTCCGTCTTCGTTTTCTTCAAAACTTTCTATATCGTTAAAAATCCAGACACTGTCGCTTAAAGTTCGGTAGCCCAGGGTAGGGCGGTCTACTATACCCGTCAGAGACAGAAAATCATAATATTCCTCTTCTGTTGATTTTAGTGATTCCTGAGAAAACAGTGAGAAAGAAAAAAATATTGAAATTAAGCATATTGAAAACTGTACGTGCTTTCTAAAAAAAGAATCAGTCATTTTGATTTTCATAGATTTGAGAGTAACACTTAATCTTAATAAAATCTACACATATCTCATATCAAATTATTGATTTTTCGGCTTTACTGTCAAAGTTAAAAGCCGAAAATTGAAGTTTATATTTTTATTTCTCTATGATATAATAACTTGATGAATTCAACCGTATATACGCTTATTAATAAAGAAACTCCTCTTTGTGACTTCATTATAGAAGGTGAAGGCGAACTTGAACTTTGTAAGATTATAAAAGAATATAATACCCTGCCTTTCTGGTGCGAACCAATTTCTTCTTGGGTTGATAACAGAAGTTCTGCAAAACATCGCACTCACGTTAATAAAATTCTTGAAATGTGCGGGGGAAAGACTAAAAGCGGTTTTATAGCCCTTACACATTGTCTTTCTTTAACAGATACTCTCTGGGTAAAAAGCAATAAAGAAGACGTAAACTGGAAGCAGATTAATCTTTATGAAAATAAATTTGATGAAGTTGTTTCTAAATTATCGTTTGACGGAAACGGACTCTTTGGAATTCAAATGTCTACAACTTCTCCAGAGCTTACAACAGATGGTGCTTACGATAAATGCTGGCTAAATAAGGATGACGGCATTCATCTTATAAAAACTGGAAGTGATGGGGCCAGAAATACAGGACTGGAGCCTTACGGAGAAGTTCTTGCAAGCCAGGTATTTGAAAAAATGTGTAATTCTGTAAAATATTCTTTAATAAAATATGACGGTCGGGTTGTTTCTGACTGTAAACTCTTTACAGATGAACATTTTGGCTACAAACCTATAAGCCTTTTTCTAAAGAATGGTATAAAATATGGTTTACCGGAAACTTTAGAACTCTACCGCGAATTCAAGAGTGAAGATGCCTTCCGCAGAATGATTGTTGCAGATTGCATTACATTGAATTGCGACCGCCATTTTGGAAATTTCGGATTTTTAGTTAATAATGAAACTTTTGAGCGAAGTATATTAAATCCCTGTTTTGATTTTAATATGGCCTTTGTCCCTTTTGCAGAAGAGGGATTTGATTTTGGAACTGCGCCTGATGGAACAGAACTTGATTTTGATGAATACCTTTCAACAAGAGGGCCTGTAATTGGAAGCAATTATGTGGCTCCGGCCCGGGCAATTCTTACTCCCGATATAAAAAAATGTGTAGAAGAAATCCGTGAAACAAAACTGACAGTACCTTGTGATGATAAATTTACAGAAAAACGTCTTGCACAAATGAATATGATAAAAAACGTTCAGTGTGAAAGAATCCTTGGTTTTGAGGCCAAGTGGGAATTTTAATTTCTATTCAGTTAAAACTTCTTTCAGTGCCTCATAATCAATCTTTTCTGCAAGAGAGCAGATTTTCTTGAACTTTTCAGCAAAAGAGTCCGGGAGTTTTTTCTTTTTTGTTTCATCAATCAGATTATCAATTCCCTGACTGTCAAAATTTTCAATTAATTCCAGAAGTGTCTTTGTAAATGCGTGAATTTCAGCCTCTGTAAGAGCTTCCTTATTAGATTCTTCTTGTTCCGTCTGTATTTTTACAAAATCCTTGAGTTTCTCTTTATAGCTTCTGTAAAGCTCAAGTAAGAGGGGATTTGTCTGATTTATAGATTCTACATCATTTTTTTCTGCACAGGATTCAAGATATTCTGCCTGATTGGACAGTGTTTTTGCCCCTATTAACCTTGAAGTATTCTTCAGACTGTGAATCTTTATTCCGTAATTTTTTATATCATCAGCTAAAAGCAGACGTTCAAGTTCATTACTGTTTTCATCTATGGAATTATAAAACTGCGTGAAAGCATTTTGAAGAACATCCATTGAGCCGCTGTAGTGTAAGCCCATTTCTATATCTATTCCGTCAATTTTTTTATAGTTGTTGGAGAGAATCTGCCGGTCTTTTTTTGAGACTTTTGTTTTTACTTTTTCGGGAGGCAGATATTGACGGATCATTTCTTCCAGTTTATCAGGATTTACAGGTTTTGAAAGATAATCTGTAAATCCTGCTTCCAGATACATCTGTTTTACACCTGTAATGGCATTTGCGGTCAGGGCTATGCAAGGTTTCCCGATACAAAGGTTATCTTCCATTTCCATCATGGCATGCAGTGTTTCAATTCCATCCATTACAGGCATTCTATGGTCTATAAAAATAATGTCATATACATTGTTTTTTACCATTTCAAGGGCTTTATTTCCACTTAACGCCGTATCAAGCTGAATTTCGGTCCGCTTTAAAAGACCTTTTACAACATCCAGATTCATCTGTGTATCATCAATAAAAAGCAGCCGGGCCTGTGGTGCAAACAGTCGTTCTTCATAGCGGACTATTTTTGTAAGGTTTGATTTATATGCTTCTTCAATTCCACCAACTTCTGTCCAGTCTGTAACTTTCTGAATGATTTCAAAAGAAAATTCAGTTCCTTTTCCATATTCTGATTTAATTTTAAGCTTGCTGTTCATAAGACTCAGCAGTTGGTAGACAATACTTAAGCCAAGTCCTGAACCTTCAATCGTGTTGTATTTTGTTTCTTCAAATCTTTCAAAAGGCCTTCCGATTTTTTCTATTTCTTCTTTCTTAATGCCGGAACCTGTATCCTTTACACTGATTTGCAGTTTAATGCTATCTGAATCTATTTTTGTGTGAGATATAGAAAATGTAACGGTTCCATGTTCTGTATATTTGATGGCATTTGAAAGCAGATTCATTGCGCACTGTTTAATTCGTATGGAGTCACCAAAAAGACCTTTTGGCAGTGAGTTTTCTGCATGAAGAATAAGTACAAGACCTTTTTCTTTTGCTTTTACAGACATCATGTTTACCATATCTATGATGACTGAAGAAATATCATAAGGTTCAGGAATAATTTCCATTTTTCCAGCTTCAACTTTTGAAAAGTCCAGAATATCATTTATAAGTGAGAGCAGTGTGTTGCCGGCTGTTTTTATATTTGAAGCATATTTAAAAATCGTATCATCATTGGTTTCCCTTAAAATCATTTCGTCCATGCCCAGCATTGCATTAATTGGAGTCCTGATTTCATGAGACATATTTGCAAGAAAATTAGATTTAGCCTTGTTTGCTTCATCAGCTTTTCCTTTTGCATATTCCAGTTCTTCTATCATTGCTGATTCTGGATTTTCAACAGTAAAGAAAAATGCAATGTTCAGCATTAAAACACCAAGACTTGAAACAAGCGATTCATGAATTATGGCCTGAATGGAAGTTACGATTAATATAGAAAGAATTGCCGTTATAATTCCCCGAATCTGTTTTTTACCTATTGTTTTATGAAATCTTACCAGGAGAATAAATATCAGAATAAAATAAATTACAATGCATGCATATGCCGCAAGAACTGCAAGTCCTGCTGAATAATTCGTGCGAGAACCGAGTTCATATTTTATCGGAAGCAGGATAATACTTAGTAAAGAAAGTACAAATGGAATCCAGGAAATTACGGTTGCCTTCTTATCAGGATAAATCAGAGCTCGTGCATACAGGTAAGTGCAGAAAACAATTGCGGCTGTGGAGCCAACAAATAAAATATGAAAAAGATGATTTAGAAACAAGGGAACAGTATCCAGATGGTTAACTGTATAAACTGTAATGATGTCAAAAATCAGATTAAAGACAGAACAGATAATTATAGAAGAGAATAGATTATGAACATAGGTTTTTCTTCTCTTTACTGAAAAAAAAACAAAAGCGATGTAAGTTATTACTGCCAGACACCCAAGTTCAATGCGAATATTTAGAAAAAAATCCATAGGTTTCATAGGCAGTATAACTCCTTTTTATCCTTTATAGAGGATTAAAATGTTCATTCTTTATAAATTTTTCAAGACTAATCTGCCAGGCAGGAATCTTGAATTTCATAGCCTTTGTTATCTTTTCTTTACTTAAAACAGAATATGCAGGTCTCTGAATTTTTGCACCGTATTCTTCTGTTGTACATGGATTTACGGCACATTCCTGTGTAATTCTGCCATATTTACGTCCAAGTTTATATATCTCACTTGCAAATTCATACCAGTTTGTCTGGCCTTCATCTGTAAAATGATAGATTCCATAAGAAAGTGCGCTGTTTCTGCCAAAGAAGCTTTTTGCATTGTTTCCTTTCTGTATGATTTTTATGATTGCTTCTGCAAGATCTGGAGCGCAGGTTGGAGTTCCGAACTGGTCATTTACAACCTTAATTGAGTCATGGCTGTTCATCAGTTTTGTCATTGTGTAAACAAAGTTCTTTCCGTCATATCCGTAGAGCCATGCAGTTCTGAGGATATAATACTGGTTCATTTCCTTTTGAATTTCGTCTTCACCGGCGGACTTTGTTTTTCCATATACTCCAAGAGGCTCTTTTATCATGTCTTCTGTATAGGGCTCGCTTCCTTTTCCGTTAAAAACATAATCAGTAGAAATGTGAATAAGTTTTGCGTTGATTTTTCTTGCAAGGCGGGCAATGTTCATAGGGCCTGTTGCATTTAATTTTTCGGCAAGTTCAGTATCTTCTTCTGCTTTATCAACATTTGTGTAGGCAGAACAGTTAATAATCCACTGAATATGACGTTCTTCATGGGGAAGAGATGAAGGTGTGTAGGCTTCTATTTCTATATTGTTTGCAAATGCTTCAAGTGCCTGGGAATCAGTTATGTCCACTTCGCGGTCTGTGCCCACCCATGGAAGTTTTGCTGCTTCAAGCTGTCGGGAAACTTCTGTTCCAAGCATTCCTTTACATCCAATCAACCAAATCATATTATTCTTTTCTCCTAAAATTTCTTAAATATATATGTACAGAATGTATTAATTCTGTTTATAAGCGATGTCTGAATCCTTTCCGTAAAAAAAGGAATTCTTGGAACATTTGCACCGCCCAGTCCGTAAAGAACCCAGTTGTCTCCGTCTCTAAAAAGTAGAATACAGATTTTCATTTTTTCTGGCCAAATGCAGTCAAATTTATCCAGATAGCGCAGTTTGTTTGTGTTTGTCGCAATGTAAAGAACTGCTTCTGACTGACTGGTGATTTCAATCCTTTCATTTACATAGTCAAAAGGTTCCATAATCAAATCTGCAATAATAGTTTTTTTCTCTCCATCTGTTTTTGATGAAACAATTTCTGCAGATTTATACAAATCATACCATTTTCCAGAATGTTCAGAATAATAGGGGATTCCTGCATAATCTGAAACATTATTCAATGTTTCTTCCAGCCTTGCCGGCAGGTCTTCATTGCCCTGATAGGGCTTGAACTGTATTACTTCTGCAAGATATTTTGGGCTTAACTTTGTGATTTCTGAAAAAAGATTTTCTCCAAGCAGAATTTTTTCTTTGTTCAGACTCATGTTTTTCTGAAAATTTATATTTTTTACAAGAAGTTCTCCGTTTTTAAGTTTGGAAAAATCTTCTTCGCTTAATTTTTCATTAAATACCTGGGCGTAAACAGAAAATGTAAGAAACAACAAGGTAAATGCAAAAATCAATCGTTTCATAAAATATATTATAAGTTAAAAATAGCGGAAATTCAATTCTTGTGATATAATAAATCATTATGATTTCAAAGAAAGTAAAAGCAATTGTAGAAAGTCCGTCTAACGGCGTAATCAGAAAGATGTTTGAAGAAGGTGCCATACTTAAACAGAAGTATGGTGCAGATAAAGTTTATGATTTTTCCATCGGAAATCCCGATTTGGATCCTCCTCAGAAAGTTGTAGATGCAGTTCGTGAAGTTGCTGCAGATACAAGTCACCTTCGCCACGGCTATATGCCTAATGCCGGTTATCCTGAAACCCGCGCTGCCATGGCTCAAAAAACTGGCCGCGAGCAGGGAGTTCCTGTTACAGCTGACTGTGTAGTTATGGAAGTTGGGGCAGGGGGTGCCCTTAACGTTATAATTAAATCTGTTTTGAATGCCGGTGAAGAAATCATCATCCCATGTCCTTATTTTGCAGAATATAATAACTATGTTCACAATCATGACGGTGAAGTAAAGCCTGTAAAAACAAAAGAAGATTTTTCTCTTGATGTTGAAGCAATAAAGGCTGCCCTTTCTGAAAAAACTGCTGCTGTTTTAATCAATTCTCCTAATAATCCAACCGGCCGCATTTATTCAGAAGAAGACATTATTGCACTTACAGATGTCCTTAAAGAATTCGGTCAGAAAACAGGCCGTTATCCTTATCTGATTTGCGATGAACCATACCGCGACATTACTTACGGAAAAAAGGTTGCCAGTGTTTTTGATAAATACGATTATGCTGTAATTGCAACTTCTTTTGCAAAGAACCTGAGTATTCCGGGGGAAAGAATCGGTTATGTCTGTATAAATCCATCCTGCCCTGAAAAAGCTGATTTTATTGCCGCTGCAATTTTCTGTACCCGTGTTCTGGGTTTTGTAAACTGTCCTGCTTTCTTCCAGAAGGTGATTGCAAAAAGCTGGGATGCCGAATGTGATTTTTCTACTTATGAAAAACGCTGCCGCGAAATCTGCCAGGTCATGGATTATGTGGGCTTACGCTATGCAAAGCCGGAGGGGGCCTTTTATCTTTGGGTAAAATGTCCTGACAGCTGGAATGATGATGACATGGCTTTCACAAATCACCTGAAAAAATACAATATTCTATGCGCTCCGGGAAGCGGCTTTGCCGGCAAGGGCTGGTTCCGCATTGCCTACTGCTGCTCAGAGCAGTCAATTTTGAATTCAAAAGAAGCCTTTAAGAAGGCTGTAGAAGATTCCGCAACTTCAGGAGGAAAATAATGAAAATATTAATGGTAACTTCAGAAACAGTGCCTTTTGCAAAAACAGGCGGCCTTGCAGATGCCGTTTCTGCCCTTGCAATTAACCTTAGAAAGCAGGGGCACGATGTTCGCATTGTAATGCCCAGATATTATAAAATAGACCGAAGCAAACTTAAGGCAATAGAGGCTCCTCTTGCAGTTGCCGCCGGAACAATAGAAACCTGGGTAAAGGTTTATGAAGCACCTCTTCCCGGAAGCGATGTTCCTGTATATTTTATTGATCATGAGCAGTCTTTTGGCCGCGACGGAATTTACGGTACAAAAGCAGAACCAGACTTCCACGATAATCCTTACCGTTCTGCCGTTCTGTGCCACGGAGCCTTCCAGCTCTGCCGCCTGCTGGGCTGGTACCCGGATATTATGCATGCCCACGACTGGTTCTGCTGTCTGGTTCCAGTTCTTCTAAAATGTGTCTGCCGCAACGGATATTTTGCCCACACAGCAAGCGTCCTTACAATTCATAACCTTGGCTATCAGGGCTGGTACAGCAAAGATTCTTTCCCGGCCCTTGGTCTGGACTGGAACCTTTACTACGGCGGCGGTTTTGAACGCAACGGCAGCATAAACCTTCTGCAGGCTGGAATTTCGTGTGCGGATATGATTACTACAGTTTCTCCTACTTATGCAGGGGAAATGCAGAGTGTAGAAGGCGGTTTTGGTCTGGACGGGCTTCTGCGAGTCCGTTCTGATGTTGTTCGTGGAATTCTTAACGGCTGTGACCTTGAAACCTGGAATCCAAAAAGCGATAAGCTTCTTCCTGCTAATTATGATTATAAAAATCTTGCAAATAAGGCAAAATGTAAGGAAGAGCTTCAAAAGCGAATGGGACTTCCTGTAAAAAAGGACGTTCCTGTTATTGGAATTGTTACCCGCCTTGCAGACCAGAAGGGAATTGCCGAAGTTTTTGCTCCTGGTTACGGAAGCATTTACAGCATCTGCGCAAACATGGACGTTCAGTTTGCAATTCTTGGCAGCGGCGAAAAGTGGTGTGAAGATGAAATTTCTGCCCTTCAGTCAAAACTTCCAAATCTGCGTGCATATTTAGGTTATGATGAATCTCTTTCTCATTTGATAGAAGCCGGTTCAGACTTCTTCCTTATGCCTTCCCGCTATGAGCCATGCGGATTGAACCAGATGTATTCTATGCTTTACGGAACCCTGCCAATTGTACGCAGAACTGGCGGTTTGGCAGATACTGTAGAGCAGTATAATGAAGCAAACGGCGATGGCACCGGATTTCTGTTTGACGCACTTACTCCAGGTGCAATTTATGACACTGTGGGCTGGGCTATGTATGCATACTATAACAAAAAAGACCACATCAAAAAGATGCAGGAACGCGGTATGCAGAAAAACTTCAGCTGGGATCAGAGTGCAAAAGGATATGAAGGCATTTATTCAGAAGCCCTGATGCGGGGATGTGGAATAAACACTGCTGACTGGAAGTAAAAACGTCCTTAAAAAATGCCTTCCGTTGCGCGAGCTTGTAACGGTTGAAAATATAATTATTCACGAGTTTTGCGAAGCAAAACTCGCAGAATTCTAAAAAAAGAAGGAGCCAAAGGCTCCTTCTTTTTTTAGAATTCATACCACTGATTGTCTTTTGTAAGGTACCAGTCCGCCAGAATTTTAGAATCTGTAGTTCCAACCCAAGAAATACTTCCGTTATAATTTAAGATTAC
Source organism: Treponema sp. (assembly GCA_017470605.1). Classification (GTDB taxonomy): domain Bacteria; phylum Spirochaetota; class Spirochaetia; order Treponematales; family Treponemataceae; genus Treponema_D. The sequence goes on along the minus strand of JAFUYH010000030.1, from coordinate 134,618 downwards.
AGCGCGTTTCTGGTTCTGGCAGATACTCTGAGGAATTGAAGCGGAACGGTTGTAACTGAATCTCTTTTTAGTATTAAGGTTATAGCAGTATACCTTGTTTTTACCGATGTTGGTAAAAAGGTTGTTTCCGTTCAGATAGGTAAATGCTTCTGAATCTTCATTTGAAAATTTCAGGAGATTTGTCATCTGATTTGATTTTGTATTATAAGAAAAAACATAAGTATTTAAAGCTCCAGAATCTTCATCTGCAATCAGATTAATGCCGTATATTGTTGTTCCGTTCGTACTGAGGGCATAGCAGACATTTCCTTTTACATTAACCGGAATTGTCTCCAGAGTTTCCGGATTTACTTTTAGGATTGGAACCTTTGGATTTGTAGAACTGGATTTTGCAATATACATCATGCCGTCATTTGTCATAACTGCGTCTTGAATTCCTGTTCCTGTATATACTTCCTTAAAGATTTTCTTTTGCATGTCATAAAGATTTACCGCACTGTTGCTTTCTATTTCTACGATATAGTCTCCACATATATTCAAAGACTGAATGTTGTTTTTAGGAGTAAAAAGTCGTACGGAAGTTTTTTTGTCTAAATCCATAAGGTTTACAGAATTTCTGGTTCCTTTAGACCATAACAGAACCTGATTATCCTTAAATGTTGTAATCTGAGTTTCACCGCCAGAATCAATTACCTTGTCTACAATTCCAGTGTCAAAAGAAGTTTTATAGATGGAATCTGCAGTAAGGAAGAAGAAATCTGATTCTCCTGCTGCCATTCCATAAATTTTTGAATAAGTATCTTCTGTTAATTCTGAAAGATTTTCTGTTGTAATTGTAGATTCAATTTCTGTTTTGTAAAGGGCACCGTTCCTGCTGCCAAAATATGCATACTGTCCGTCTTTTGTTCCTACGGTTATAACAGATTCTCCACGCGGGCCTCTCATTGTTTTTATGCTTCTAGGATTTGAAACGGAATTAGTGTCTTTACTTTCAATCATTTTGATTTCGTAATTATTTCTTCCGTCATATTCTAGATAATAAAGATTAAAGTCAGACTCTGTGGAAAGAATGATAGGATTGTTTGCTGGAATTGAAGCTACAGTATTACCTTTATAGGCATTAATTATATAAATACTGTTATCCTTTACTCCTGCAAGAAAAATATCATTATTATACATTAGAGTTTGGGTCAATCCCTGCATGATGGAATATCTCTGTTTTAAACTTCCGTTCTGAAGATTATAATAGGCCAGGTTGCCTGTAGGGGAATAGGTTACGCAGGTCTTTTCAGTTTTACTTGTATGTGTGTAGTTTACAATTCCTGTATTTGCCTTTACTTTATTTACATAAGCACCTGTATTTGTCTTTATAAAAACAACTCCATCAACTGTTGCTGTTCCTGCAATCAGATAAGTTCCGTTGGCAGAAAAAGAAAGTGAAGTAACAGAATCTGAAAATTTTTTCTGATATTTTCTGGTAAGGTTTTTCCAGTCCCAAACGCTGACCCTGTTTACTGAACCGCCGTCACTTTCATACACTGCAATAAGATTTTCAGTAGGAGAGCAGGTAATCAGCTTTATTCCTACATCAGACAGCTGATAATGTTCTCCCTGATTATCTTCTGCCCATTTTACAATAAAGCCGTCATCTCCTGCAGAAAAATAAGAAGGACCGTAATCATCACTAAATGTTGAAAGAATTACCTGATTTACCTGAGCCTGATGTGATTGAGTAGAAATATGTGATTGAGCATGAATTGAAAGTGTAATAAAAATTATACAGTTTAATAATAATGTTATCTTTTTCATCTTATTTTCCCTTGTTCAAGAAGAACATTATATCACCCTTTAAGCCGATGATAAATAGCACTGCAATAAAGGCTAATCCAACAAACTGACTGTAATATAAAACTTTTGGAGATACTTTTTTTCTTGATAAAAATTCTATTATTGCTATTAAAATAAGTCCGCCGTCTAAAACAGGAAGAGGCAGCAGATTCATTATAAATAGTGATATACTGATTATAGCCATCAGTTCAAGCATACTTACAATTCCCTGTCTTAAGCCGGCAGAAAATCCTTCCTGAATGCTGCTTCCAAGCAGGTCTGTTACACGTGCAGGCCCAGAAACTGCATTATCAAGATTTACTCCCTTAAAAAGAATTCCTATGCTTTTTATTGTAAGACCCACAGATTCACAGGACTGAATGAATCCATGTCCTATCGCTGGAAAAAAACTATAGCGTTCTGCTTCTTTTTCCAGAATTTCAGAAGTATCTGCTGCAATTCCTATTTTTCCTGTTCCGCTTTCTTTATCAAGTTCAGGAATCATTGAAAAGTCAAGTTCTTTTCCATTCCTGATTACAGTAAGGGTTATTTTTTCCTGCGGATGAATGGAAACTTTCTGTATTATGTCAGAAAAATCATCAACTTTTTTTCCGTTTATGGCAATTATTTCATCGCCTGTAAGAAGTCCGGCCTGACTGGCTACAAGCGAAGTATTTTCATAAAGCTCTGGAGCAAGTATTATTTTATTTGAATAGGAATAATATGTGTAGCCGGTAATGGAAATTACGGTATAGCATAAAAAAGCAAAGAAAAAATTATGAAAAGGCCCCGCAAATCCAATCAAGGCTCTTTTTAATGGATGAATGCCATACAATGAATCTTTATCGCAGGAGATATAGGACAGGTTGTTTTCTATGGCCTCCCTGAAATCATTTTCTCCTTTCATTCCGCAATAGCCGCCAATAGGAAAAAGTGAAAGCCTCCAGTCTGTTCCTTTTATAGTTTTGTGGAATAAAACAGGCCCCATTCCAACAGAAAAAGATTCAACTTTTACGCCAAATATTTTTGCCGCAAAAAAATGCCCGAATTCATGAAAAATAATTAAAACTATGAGTGCCAGTAGTCCTAGAACCCATTTCATAGCAGCTCCAGAGCATAAGTTCTTGCTTTTTTATCAGCTTCAAAAACGGAATCAAAGTCTTTTGGGCTTTCAGACCAGTCTTTATCAAGTACTTTTCTTACAATGCCTGCAATTGAAGGATATGAAATCTTTCTTTCAAGAAAAGCGTGAACCGCAACTTCATTTGCAGCATTAAAAGCAATTGGATATGCAGCTTTTTGTTTTATACATTCAAAAGCGTAGCCTAAAAGCGGAAAATCATCAGTTCTAGGCTTAAAGAAAGACATCAGATTGTCAAACAGGTCAAAAGGTTTCAGATAAGAACTTTTGTTTTCTGGCCATGTAAGCGCACTGAAAATCGGATGTTTCATATCCGGATCCGAAATCTGTGCATAAAGCATTCCGTCATTTGTTCTTACAAGAGAATGAATAAGGCTTTGCGGATGAACTACAACTTCAATCTGTTCGGGTTCTGCATCAAAAAGATAAGCAGCTTCTATTACTTCAAGTCCTTTGTTTGCAAGGGTAGAAGAGTCTATCGTAATCTTTTTTCCCATTTTCCATGTAGGATGATTTAAAGCCTGTTCAACTGTAACATTGTTTAATTCTTCCTTTGAAAAATTTCTGAAAGGCCCTCCGCTTGCCGTAATGATGATTTTTGAAATATTTTCAGAACCGATTCTTTCTACAAGATTAAAAATTGCAGAATGTTCAGAATCAACAGGAAGTATTCTTGCTCCATTTTTTTTAGCCAGAGCCTTAATAAGAGGCCCTGCCATTACTATGGTTTCCTTGTTTGCAAGGGCAAGGTCAATTTTATTTTCAAGTACAACTTTTGAAGGCATCAGTCCTGCGCTTCCTGCAATTCCGTTTACAACAATGTCTGGTTTTGATTCCTCAATCAGTTTCTGAAAGGCTTCTGGTGAATTATCCTCACTTGTAAGAAGGCTAGGACATTTGTATTTTTTTGAAAGTTCAGTAAGTTTTTCTTTATTTGAATGAGCCTGCAGTCCGCAAATTTTAAATTCATCAGGCATATTATCAGCAATACTAAGAGTGTTTGTACCGATGGAACCAGTACAGCCAAGAACAAGAATCTTTTTCATCTTTGCATAACTCCTGCTTAAAATTTAGAACAAAAACGTATATGCAATATAGAATACTGGAGCGGCAATCAAAATTGAATCAATAGAATCTAAAACTCCACCACGTCCGGGAATCAGTTTACCGCTGTCTTTTACCTCACAGGAACGTTTTAGAACTGATTCAATTAAGTCGCCAGCAATGGCTGCAAGGGAAGTTAAGAGTCCGATGAGTGCAAGATTTATATATGAACAGGTAAAAACTTCTGGTACTAAAACCTTAAACAGAAGACCAGATGCTATGGAACCTGCAATTCCTCCAATAAAACCTACAAGAGATTTATTTGGACTTGCTGCTATTAAGCCTCTGTTATTTTTACCGAATAAGATTCCAAAAAACCAGGCTGCAGAATCGCACATAAAAACAAATATTAAATATAATGAAATTATATATTTAGAATCTGGCAAAATGGTCATTCTTGAAAGAAATGTAATTAAAAATCCACAATAAAAGATTATAAAAATGGAATTGACAAACTTTGAAAGTGAAAATTCAAATGTCTTTGCAGTAAAGGCTTCCGCAGCCATAAGAACAATTGCTTCTGCAACAAAAATCCATGGGGTTATTTCAACGGAACGTCCGCAAAGAATAAAAGCATAGGATAGGTAAGGAAGAATAGCAGTTGAAATTAAAATAAATTCTTTTGGAAAGAGTTTATTTTTTTTAGAAATCATTTCATATAATTCATTTGAACCGATTACTGCAAAAATACTTAGGGTGATATGGAGAGGAAGGTGATTCATATAGTCAAAAAATACTATGAAAAGAACTAATGGTACTCCAATAAAAAAAGTTAATAATCTTGAAACTATTTTATTCATCCTTATTTTTCCTTTTTTGCACTTTTTTCGGCTCCGAATCTTCTGTTTCTATGCTGGTATTCTTCTATATCAGCATAAAATTCTTCATCTGAATAATCAGGCCATAATGTATCTGTATAAATCTGTTCTGCATAGGGGATATGCCAGAGTAGGTAATTGCTGAGTCTTTTTTCTCCGCCGGTACGAATTAATAAATCTACATCCGGGCTGTCTGGCATATCCAGATATTTAGAGAATGTTTTTTCATCAATTTCTTCTGGCTTTAATCCTTTTTCAAGGATTTTTTTAATACCACGTATAATTTCGTCTCTTCCACCATAATTAATAGAAAGATTTAAGGTCATTCCAGTAAAATGTTCTGTATCTTTTATTGCTTCGGAAATGTCTTTTTTTATAATGGGAGGAAGTCCGTCAAAGTTTCCAATATGATTGAGTTTGATTTTGTTGTCTTTATAAAATTGAAATTCATCACACAGGTGAGTATGAATTAAATTCATTAAAAATCCAACTTCTTGCTCTGCGCGTTTCCAGTTCTCTGTTGAAAAAATATATAAAGTAAGGAATTTTATTCCAAGGTCAGATGCAGTTTTTACAATTCTTTTTACGGTATGAAGTCCCTGATCATGACCTGCTGTTCGTGGAAGTTTTCTGTTTTGAGCCCATCTTCCGTTGCCGTCCATTGTAATTGCAACATGCAACGGAAGGTTATCTTTATCTACAGACATATAAAATCGCCTTAGTTCTGCATGATGTCCTTTTCTTTTGCATCGTAAATCTTATTGATTTCTTCGATGTATTTATCTGTAAGCTTCTGCAGTTTGTCTGTTTCGCTTTTAAGACCGTCTTCTGTAAGTTCTCCGGCCTTCTGCTGCTTTTTAAGTTCATCATTTCCATCGCGTCGAATATTGCGAATTGCAGTTCTGCTGTTTTCCGCAATATTTTTTGCCTGTTTTACCAATTCTTTTCGGCGATCTGCTGTAAGGGCAGGGATGGCAATACGGATTACCTTACCGTCGTTTGAAGGGTTTAATCCCAAATCTGCAACCTGAATTGCTTTTTCAATTTCTGTAATAAGTGATTTGTCAAAAGGAGTGATGATAACAGAACGTGCTTCTGGAATTGCAATTGTAGCGACCTGATTTAATGGAGACTTTGTTCCGTAATAATCTACTCGCACTTTATCAAAAATAGCTGCATTTGCGCGTCCAGTTCTAATTGTATTGAATGAATCTTTTAAAGCTGAAATTGTTTTTTCCATTCTGGCTTCATTTGTTTCTGCCATTTTAAACTCCTAATAAAAACGTGTAATGTCCAGTGGTTTCGGTAAACCGCTTCGCGGCACTCAACCACCGGACACATTTTATGATGGTGGTTGAGTAGCCCAAAGGGCGTATCGAAACCACCTTATTAAATTACTTTCCTAAAACGTAAAGTTTTGCTGTTGCAAAGCTCAAAGAAGCTCCGACTTCTTTTCCAACTTCTGCAAGTTTAGCTGTAACAGTTTTCTTGTCGTCCTTTACGAACATCTGGTCTTCAAAACAGATTTCTGCAAGGTGCTTGTTAACCTTACCCTGAAGAATGCCTTCCTTAACGTTTTCTGGTTTAGAAGCCATTTTTTCATCCTGATCCATCTGTGCTTTGAAGATTTCTTTCTGTTCATCAATGTAGCTCTGTGGAACATCTTTCTTAGAAGTGTAAGAAGGTGTAAATGCTGCAATGTGAAGACAGCAGTCATAAGCAAATGTTTTAACTGCATCAGCAGCAGAACCCTTTACAACAACAACTGCACCAGTTTTCTTGTCTGAGTGGATGTAGAAAGCACCTGTAGAATCAGCTGGAACTTCAATAACTTCTACCTTTGCAACGTTCATGTTTTCGCGGATAGAAACCTTGAGGTCTTCAAGCATCTTGTTGTGTTCTTCTTCTACCTTTGTATATCCCTTAGCGATTGTAACGTCAATCATTTTTTCACCAAGAGCAACAAAGTCTGCATTGTTTGCAACAAAGTCTGTTTCACAAGTCATTTCAACAACATAAATCTTGTTGCCTTCCTGACGCATAAAAAGTCTTCCTTCTGCAGTTGCACGGTCAGCGCGTTTTGCAGCAGCGGCAAGACCTTTTTCTTTAAGGTATTTTACAGCTTCGTCAATGTTTCCGTTGCATTCTGTAAGAGCTTTTTTACACTCCATCATTCCTGCACCAGTCATTTCACGAAGGTTCTTAATATCACTAGCGGTAAATGCCATAATAATTAGTCCTTATAAATTTTATCTTCATCTACGAGGCTGTCCTGTTCGTCAGCTTCAACATCCTCTTCTTTCTGTTCTGTTGGCTCATAATTTGAGTAATCAACAATTTCCTGATCTTCTGCTTTTGTAGAAGCATCAGTCTGAACTTCATCTTCATCATTAAGATTTTCAAGAATCTTAAGTCCTGCTTCATTGTCTGATTCAATTACAGCGTTAGCAATAATAGAAGTGAACAGAGAAATTGCGCGGATAGCGTCATCATTACCAGGAATAGGGAAGTCAATTCCTTCTGGGTTACAGTTTGTATCTACAACAGCAATGATAGGAATACCCATTCTGCGTGCTTCTGCAACTGCAAGCTGTTCCTTGTGTGTATCAATGATGAAGATTGCTCCTGGGAGTTCCTTCATTTCTTTAATACCGCCAAGGTTCTTTTCAAGTTTTGCCTTTTCCTTCTGGAGGGCAGCTACTTCTTTCTTTGTAAGATTTTCAAATGTGCCGTCAATTTCCATCTTTTCGATTTTCTTGAGGCGAAGAAGAGATTTCTTGATTGTAGAGAAGTTTGTAAGCATACCACCAAGCCAGCGGTTGTTTACATAGAACATACCACAGCGTTCAGCTTCTTTCTGTACAGCCTGCTGTGCCTGTTTTTTTGTGCCTACAAAGAGGATTGATTTGCCAGATGCAGTTACTTTGCGAACTTCATCGTAGCCGTCTTTAATTGCAGCAATTGTTTTCTGCAAGTCAATAATGTGGATTCCATTGCGTTCTGCGAAGATGTACTTCTTCATACGTGGATCCCAGCGCTTAACCTGATGACCGAAGTGAACTCCAGATTCCAACAGGTTCTTCATGGTTACTACTGCCATGACTAACTCCTTCACTGCGTATTTTTTCTGAAAGAAAAAATACTACCAAACTCTGTTTCTCGTACCCCGAAGGGCCGGAAGATTATCAACTCTACGAGTTGATTTAATAAATTACAAAATCATAGATTTTGCTTATGCCATTTTTCGATTACTGGCTTATTCAAGGATGGAATATCCCTGTTCTTTTAATATATCGTAAAGCTCTGATATTGGCAAGCCGATTACACAGGAATAAGAGCCTTCCAATTTTCCTATAAAACAGGAAGCAAGACTTTGTATTCTGTATCCTCCAGCGGCTCCATGCCATTCACCAGTTTCCACATACCAGTTAATTTCTTCATCTGTCATTGGATTAAAGGTTACTTCTGTTTTGCAGATTTTACTTGTTGTTTCATGGGTATGACCATTATATAGAACAATAGAAGTTACAACGGAATGTGTTTTTCCCTGAAGCATTTTTAAGTATTCTATTGCCTGTTCGTGGTCCTGTGGCTTTCCAAGAATATTGCCTTCATAAAGAATGACGGTATCTGCTCCTAGAACCCAGGGAATTTCCTGCCCTTTAAGACTTTCTATTACAGCAGCAACTTTTTCTCTCGCAAGCAGTTCTGGAACCTGCTCCAGTTCTACTGCAGAAGAAAAAGTTTCATCTATGTTTGGAATAATAACCCGGAAAGGAATCTTAAGCATTTTGAGGATTTCTTGTCTTCTTGGAGATGATGATGCTAAGATTATCGGTTCCATTTTATTCGCCGTCTACTTCCTGAGTTCCAGAAGATTTATTATTTGAATTTGAAGACTTATTTTTGTCTTTTTTATCACTTGAAGAACTCTGTGAAAGAGACTTTAGAAGTTTGTATGCCTTCTGTCTTACAGGTGTTACATAATGATAATCAGTAGAAATTCTTGCAACAGCATCAATCATAGATTTTTTGTTTTCTGTTGAATCAGCCAGAACTTCAAAGGCATTAAGAACTTCAAGAGCAAGGCTGCTGGATGGATTCAAAACCTGATTTCTGGTATTTGCAAATGCAATGGCATTTACTGTTTCGTCATTATTGTTTATGCCTATTTCTCCAAGAGATTTTACGGCAGCAGCAATTACCATTGGTTCATTATCAGCAATTGCAATAGAAGTAAGAATATTCTTTGAATGTTCTGTTGGCACCTTTGCCATTAAAAGGCAGGCCTGTCTGCGAATCTCTGGGAAATTATTAGAAAGTCTTCCGTTTGTTCTGCTCTGTGTTGTAACACCTTCACCGGCAAGTCTATCAAGAGCCTTTATAACGCCTTCTGAAGTGTTTCCGTCTTCAATTGCTCCTGAAAGATACTGCAGGGCAACAAGTTTATTATCATATTCATCTGAATCTGCAAGTGTTGAAATGATGTCTGCATCTACATCATTAAGATATTCATTTTCTACAGAAGTCTCAGATTCTGAAGAATTGCTGTTCTGTTTCTGTACCTGTGACTGCTGTGCAAATACATAAGCTGAAGAACATATTATTAAAGTTGAAATCAAAACTTTTCTTGAAAGTTTCATAAAATCCTCCGCAAGGGTTCTCTGTAATTTATTTATTCTACTATACAGTTTTAGAAAAATCAATTATGAAATTAAAGACTTGGTATATGAATAAGCCATTTATCATTCAGTTTTACAAACTGATAATAGGCAACGACTTTTCCATTGTCTTTTAATTCTACAGCTTTGATATTAGTTTTTGATACATAGCGTATTTCTGTTACCTCGCTGCGTTTTCTTGCAGGAATGAATACATACTTAAAGTAGTCTTCTATTCCGTTCAGCTGCTTTGTCTTATCAGGAAGTTTCTTCTGGGCTTTTCTGATATTAACAGGATTTGAATAATATCTGATTGAATCTGGGGCAATATATTCCATCCATGCAGAAAAATCTTCTTTTTCCATGATTTTTTGCATTTCAGCAATTATTTCAAGAATTTTAGCTTTATCTTCTGCAAATTCATCTTTTGTAACAGAATCTTCACCAGAAAGGTTTGTCGTAGAACGAAGATATTCTTCTTCATCAGTCTCTACAAGGCTTACTGGTTCCTCTGAAACATCTACAACTTCATCTTCATCACTAATGATTTGTGTTTCTTCTTCCTGTTCAATTGTTTCAGAATCAGATGTTTCATCATTTTCTTTTGGAACAGAACCGCAGGAAATAAAGGCAAGTGAAATTATAAGTAAAATAAAAGTTAATGATAATCTTTTCATAACATTATCATACATCTATTGCCCGTTTTCGTCAAATGAGATAGATTTCTATTATATGGTAAAAGCAGTTTTTGCAGGGTCTTTTGATCCTCCCACAAATGGACATTTAGATATTATTGAACGTTCTTCAAAACTTTTTGACAGTATTGATGTAGTTGTTTCCGTAAATCCAGAAAAAAAATATCTTTTTACAGATGAAGAAAGGTTTGAAATGCTTAAAGAACTGGTTTCAAAGTATAAAAACGTTTCTGTGCATCTGTATAAAGGACTGATTGTAAATTATGCTCGTCAAAGCGGAGCAAAAGTTCTTCTTAGGGGAGTGCGCTCTACAAATGACTTTGCTTATGAATTTGAGCTTGCTTCAATGAACCAGAATCTGAATCCTGGCATAGAAACTGTTTTTTTACAGTCAAAAGAAAAATATGCAATTGTAAAATCATCTTCTATTAAGCAGCTTGCTCAGTTTGGAGGAGATATTTCGCGTATGGTTCCAGATATTGTTGCAAAGGCTCTTCTTGCAAAGTATGCTGACTCTGAGCAGGAAAATTGATTTTTTTATGACATTTTTTTAAATTTTGTTAGATTTTGTTTGACAAAATGGCATTTATTGCTATAATGGTTGTTGACACTCTGATTGGAACTGTTGTATTATATTTCTCAGTTATATCAGATTAAAGTGAGGTTATATATATGGCTGTACCTAGAGCGAAAACATCTAAGGCTGTTACTAAAAGACGCCAGACAATCAACATGAAACTTACTGCTCCGCAGCTGGTTGAATGTAGCAATTGCGGCAACTTAGTTCAGTCACACCACGTTTGCCCGAAATGCGGTTTCTACCGTGGTCGTCAGGTAATTACACCTGAGACAAGAGGCTAATATTTAGGAGTAAAAGAATGGACGAATTGTTCGAGAAAATCCAGAAACTGATTGCTGTTAAGCTTGAAATCGATGAAAGCAAGATTGCTTTGGATTCATCTTTCAGAAATGATCTTGGTGCTGATAGCCTTGATACATATGAATTGGTATATGCTATCGAAGAAGAATTGGGAGTAAGCATTCCTGATGAAAAAGCAAACGAATTTGAAACAGTTCGTGATGCTTACGACTACATCAAATCTGAACAGGGAAAGTAATTAGTTTTCTTTGAACAGAATCTGAAAAGGCACAAGTAAAGACTTGTGCTTTTTTTTATTTTATACGTTAATTCCAGATACATAATTTATGAAAATTAATAACTTGAATAAAGATAGAATTTCCAGTCTGACAGCCTTTTGTAAAGCGCAGAAAATCACTTTTTCCGATGTAACTCTTTTAGACCAGGCTTTTCATCATCGTTCTTTAACTAATGAACAGAAGAATGCAAAAAATAATGAAAGACTTGAATTTTTAGGTGATTCAGTTTTAGGAATGGTAACTGCCTCTTATCTTTATAGAACATTAGAAAATCCGGAAGGAGATTTGGCTAAAATCAAATCTGCCGTTGTTTCAGAAAAGGCTCTTGCTCCCATTGCACTTTCTATGGGTGTTGATAAACTTCTTGTAATGGGACATGGGGAAGAGATGAGTGGAGGCCGTACGAAACCTGCTATTCTTGCAGATTGCATGGAAGCGATAATCGGGGCCTATTATCTGGATTCCGGATATAAAAAAGCAGAGAGTTTTGTGCTTTCTTTTATTAAAAATGAAATTCATAAAGTCTGTACTTACGGAATGAAGGATTTTAAGACTCAGCTTCAGGAAAAATTTCAGAAAACCCATCGTTCATATCCTGTATATCAGGTTGTAGACAGAAATGGACCTGAACATGACCAGATTTTTTCTGTAACGGTAACTTTAGGAAATCAGGTTTTTGGCCCTGCAAAAGGCAAAAATAAAAAGGATGCAGAACAGGCTGCTGCAAAAATAGCCCTTGATTCTTATAAATTCTAATTCTTTCTATTATAGTTAAAATTATTTTTACAGATGTATTTTTTTCTGTTATAATTTTGATATGAAGAAAAAAAATCTATTATTTACAGCTTTAATTAAAATTTTAGTTCTTATTGTTTTTGGTACTTTTTGTTATTTTAATATTTTTCAGAAGTTGGACTTCCGTCTTTATGATGCTTTAAGTGCACTTAGAAAACAGCCTCCTGTTGTAGATAATATTGTACTTGTAAAGATTGATGATGAATCAATAAACAGGCTTGGAGAATGGCCCTGGAGCAGGGATGTTATTGCAGGCAGCCTTTTGAGGATGAAAGAGCTGGGGGCTGATTCTGCAATATTCGATATTGAATATATTTCACCTTCTAAAAATGGAATTGCTCCTGCAGCCGAAGAAAAAATTAATAGTTATGTAGAAAACAGCAGGATTGAAATGAAAACTCTCCTTGAGCAGCTAAAAAGCGGAATTGATTCCGGGCTTCTTCCTGCCGAAGATATATCTCGTTACACAGATGAACTGGCTCATGAAAATGTTGATCAGCTGTTTGATGAATTAAATGATTATATTTCAAATAATATGGCCCGAAATAATGATGATTATTTTGCCAGATGCCTGCAGTTCTTTGGAAAATCATATCTGACTATAAATCATATGGATCTGGGCTATCTTCCTGATAGGGATGAAATTGATTATATCAAAAAAAGAATTCTTCTCAATGATGTACAGGATGATGACGCACTTATAAAAAGAGGTAATAATTTTACAACTAAAGAGGCTCTTGAAACTCCAGGCTTTACACCTGCCTTGTATGAACTTATAAAAAGGGCTTATGGAGCAAACTTTACAAACTCTGTAATTGATATTGATGGTGTGCGTAGAAGAATGCAGCTGCTTTATGAATATGAAGGCCAGTATATTGCCCAGCTTGCATTTGGTCCTTATCTGGATATAGTTGGTGCAGGTGATATTACAAGAACAAAAGACAAACTTATTATTCATGATGTTAAAAATGAATATTTAAATAAAGAGGGGGATGTAAAAATCCCGCTTGATCCTCATGGAAGAATGTTAATCAGCTGGAAAAAAGGAGAATTTGCAGAAGCCTTTCACAACGAATCAATCATAAATATTTTAAGCCTTGATATTAACGAAGAAAACATTGTAAACACTCTTTCTGCCATCTGGTCTCAGATTATTATTGGTGAAGATGATTTTGAAATGGCATATACCTTGGAAGCACAAAAACTGATGGATCTGTACTTTTCTATTCAGGACATGAAGGATGCTCTTCTTGCAAAATGTAATGGCTATAATGCAGACGGCTCTGTGATAGATGGTATCACTCAGGAAGAATATGATGAATATTTTGGTCTGCGAAAAGAATTTTATGACGGAATAAAACTTTACATCGATTCTGATTATTTAACATCTATTTTAAACAGACTTGACCAGCTTACTGAAGTTATAGACAAGGAAACTATAGACATCTTGCGTGCTGATTTTATCCAGTATTTTAACTGGCTTAAAGAAGATTATTTGGAGTATACTTCATCTTTTGATTTAATGTCCAAAACTTTTAACAATGCCTACTGTATTATCGGAAACACTGCTACTTCTACAACAGATCTTGGTGCTACACCATTTATGCGAAAATATGAAAATGTTGCAATTCACGCAAATATTCTGAACACCCTGCTTACAGAATCTTTTATAAACTTTATACCATGGTATATTGGTTTTGGAATGGCAGTATTGCTTGCTTTTATTGTACTTGCTTTTTCCGGCTTTTCTAATTTAATGCAGAATATTCTTTATTTTATTCTTTACCTTGTATACTGTCTTGTCTGGGGTGGTCTATTCGTATATTCAAATTATTATATACCTTTTATCGGTACCATTTTCTATCTTGCGGCAGATTTACTTGCTTGCATTGCATACCGTTTCTATGAAAGCGTAAAAGAAAAGCAGTTCATTACACAGATTGCTTCTTCATTTGCAAACAAAGATACTGTTGAAGAATTAAGAAAAAATCCGGATGCATTTAAGACTAAAGGTGAAAAAAAGACGATTACGGCTCTTTTCTCTGATGTTCAGAAGTTTTCTACCCTTAGTGAAAGTATCGGTAAAATGTATGGAGATGAAGGTCCAAATAAACTTATTGAAATTTTAAATGAATATTTGGGTGAAATGTCTAATGAAATCCTTTTCAACAATTGTAATATAGACAAGTATGAAGGTGATGCCATCATTTCTATGTTTGGTGCTCCAGATCCGATGAATACACATACTCCGCTTGAATGGGCATATTTGTGTCTTGATTCTTCCATAAGAATGAAAAAAGTAGAAGTTGACTTTAATACCAGCCATAAAGAAATGTTTAATCCTAAGATGATTAAGGATGTAAACGGGAATGATGTAAAAGTTCAGCTTATGCCTTTGCAGACTAGAATCGGCTTAAATTCAGGAGAAGCCTTTGTCGGCCTTATGGGAAGTAAGACTGATCAGTTCAGTAAGTTAAACTATACAATGATTGGTGATACGGTAAACCTTGCAAGCCGTCTGGAAGGGGTAAATAAAGCGTATAATTCCTGGATTATGTGTTCTGATTCAACCTGGAATCTGGCCAATACAGGAGAAAACAAAGACAAGATAACGGTAAGAAGACTGGACAAAGTCCGGGTTGTTGGTCGTTCAACTCCAGTTCAGCTTTATAATGTTGTTGGTTTTACGAACGAACTGACATCTGCTCAAAAAGAAGAAATAGATGTATTCCATGAAGCGCTGGATAAATATCTTAAAAGAGATTTTGTTAATGCAGGAAAACTTTTTGTAGACGCTCATAGAATCTTTGAAACAATAGAAGACCCTGTTGAAGAAATGAAAAAAGAAATTCTGAAAGATAAGTATGAATGTAAATCAACTGCGCTTGTTTTTGCAGACCGTTGTAAGAACTTTATTCAGAACGGCATTCCAGAAAACTGGGATGGTGTAATAAATATGACATCTAAATAAGCATAAAAAAAACGGTGGTAGAGCTTGTCGAAAACACCGTTTTGTCGGCAAGCATAGCTTGCCTCTGAGCCGTTTTTTCGATGAACCTAAAATGGCCCGCTGTCGCAGCCCATTTTTTTACGGTTCTTCGATTATAGGCTTTACCGGAAAATAATAATCAGGAACTGTGAAACAAGAACAACTGCTACGAGTGCAATCGGGTAAGTTGAAGCATAGGCACCTGCAACTTTTTCTGTTCCAGCAGTAGAAATCAATGTTCCAAGAGCCGGGGTAGAAGTCATACCTCCACAGATTGAACCAAGATTGTTCAAAAGATTGAGCTTTAGAACAATCTTTGCAAAGATGAATCCGATAATCATTGGAAGCATTGTCATGATAATTCCGTAGATAAAGTATACCCATTCAAAATATTTTACAAAACTTGCACCGCCTGCAACCCCGGCACCAATAAGGAAGAGCATGAGTCCAAGTTCGCGGAAAACTTTAAGAGTTGCTTCCTGCGGCATAATGCAGATTTTTCCGATTTTCTGGAAATGACCGAAAATCAAAGAAAGAATCAGACAGCCGCCTGTTGTTGTAAGTGAAAAGTTTCCGAACTTAAATGAACCGAAGAAAACCCCTAAAACTGCTACAATTGAGAATGCACAGAATCCAAATGGGTCAAGAATGAGTTCTGAACCTGTAAGTTTAGAAGGGGCTTCTGGAGCAGATTCAGAAAGTTTTGCACGTTCTGCTTCCATATCTGCCTTTGCAAACTTTGGAACAAGCTGAACAAAAAGAACAACTCCAACTACACCAAAAAGATATGCAATTCCGTGTCCTACTGCAACAATTGCTTCGTAGTCAATTACGCCACCCTGTGTTACTGTAGCTTTAGCAGCAGAGAAGGCTGGTGTAGAAGTAAGGGAACCTGAAAGGAGTCCAACGAGCATTGCAGAAACTTCTTCAAGGTCGCGGCCAAATACTTTATTATCAAAAACAATACAAGCTGCGCAGGAAAGTCCGCCAACAAGGATAATGATTACGCCAAGTAGGATGTAAGATTTGAAGTTCTTTTTCAAATCACCAAAGAAACTTGGACCTGCAATAAAGCCGACAGAAGTTACAAACAGAATCAAACCAAGATTTTCTACAATCTTCAGTGCGTTTGAAACATAAGTTGTGCCGCTTACTTTTAGCTGATTTGCCAGCGGAGTATAAAGGAAGGCACCAAAGAGAAGAGCTACGATAAATACACCCGCAGTTCCCAGAGAAACACCTTTAATTGTGATTCTACCAAGCAGGTATCCTAATCCAGCGATTACGAATACACAGAAAACTAAAAAACTAATTGTTTTGATTGATAAGATTCCACCAAAAAGAACCATTGTAATACCTCTATATACAGTATAATGAAAAAGCAGGCACTGTGGAAGTGCCTGCTTTTTTTTGTCATGCTGAACTTGTTTCAGCATCTATAGATCCCGAAATAAATTCGAGATGACGTTAGTCTAAAGTGTAGCGCCAGGAATTTCCTTGTCAAATTCCGGGTTGCCGTGATGGTATGTCGGCAGGATTTTTGGAGAAACAGCGTCGCCTTCAATCTTTGCAGCGGCTCTTTCTTTTTCGAATGCCTTTACATGGTCAAGATTAAGTTTATCGCTCAATTTGATATCCTTGAAAATCTTTCCAGCTTCGATACCGGCTTCACGTCCGAATACAACTACGTCCAGAAGTGAGTTACCCATAAGACGGTTTGTTCCGTGAACACCACCAGATGCTTCACCTGCTACCAGGAGGTTAGCAACGTTAGTGTGACAGGTCTTGTCAATTTCTACACCACCATTCTGATAGTGGAGGGTTGGGTAAACAAGAATTGGTTCCTTGCGGATATCAATACCATACTTAATGAACATGTTGTACATGGCAGGAATAGATTTAAGGATTGTTCCTTCACCATGAATCATTTCAATCATCGGGGTGTCGAGCCATACAGCATCCTGTACATCATTATGAACACCGCGGCCTTCGCGAACCTCGCGGATAATACCGGAAGCATTTACGTCACGAGTTTCGAGAGGGTGAATATAAACTTCACCGTCTTTATTGATAAGTTTTGCTCCAAGAGAGCGAACTTTTTCTGTTACGAGTTTACCAAGAATCTGAGTTGGGTAAGCAGCTCCAGTAGGGTGATACTGCAAGGAATCCTGATAGAGAAGCTTTGCACCAGCGCGGTTTGCAATTACAAGACCGTCTGCTGTAGCACCGTAGTGGTTAGAAGTTGGGAAGCCCTGATAGTGCATACGTCCGGCACCTCCAGTTGCAATGATTACAACCTTAGCCTTAGCAATGCGGATTTCTCCAGTTTCAATGTTCATCAATACAGCACCGGCAGCCTCGCCTTTTTCGTTCTTGATGATTTCGATGGCAGCTGTAAAGTCTACTACAGTAATCTGGTCTGCGCGGTTGAAAGTTTCATCGCGGAGTGTACGCATGATTTCAGCACCAGAATAGTCCTTACATGCGTGCATACGCTTGCGGCTTGTTCCACCACCATGTGTTGTTACCATTGTACCGTCTGGCATCTTGTCAAATTCAACACCAAGGTCGTTAAGCCATTTGATTACAGATGGAGCCTTGTTTACGAGTGTGTATACAAGTTCCGGTTTTCCGTCAAAGTGTCCGCCACCAAAAGCGTCCAGATAGTGCTGTGCAGGTGAGTCGTTTGGCTTGTCTGCAGCCTGAATTCCACCTTCAGCCATCATAGTGTTTGCATCACCGACACGGAGTTTTGTTACCAGAAGTACTTTTGCTCCGGCTTCAGAAGCCATGATAGCTGCAGAGGTTCCAGCTCCACCACCACCAATTACAAGAACGTCAGATTCATAATCGATGTGATTAAGGTCAATTTTCTCTGGTTCAAGACGTGGTTTTGCCTGAAGCATTTCTGCCAGTTCAATTGGAGCCTTCTGTCCCTTGTTCGGGCCGATTTTGAGTTCTGTGAACTGTTCCTTAATGCGGTCCGGGTGGAACTTCAAAAGAAGATCGTCTTTTTCTTCTGCAGTAAGACGAGCATGTTCAAATTTAAGGTTTTCTTCGCGTTTTTCAGCTACGATTTTCGCAGCATCGTCAAGGTAATTTCCGTACATTTCTTTCCTCCGTCTTACTTCTCGATTTCACGAGTATTATACAAGTTTTTAATCTGTTCTTTGTCGCCAGTAGACATTTCAACAAACTTCTTGATTGCTTCTTCGCATGCTCCGCTGTCAATTTCTGCAACACGGTCAAGAAGGTGCTGAGCCTGAGGCTGTAAATACTTACCGTTGATACGGCGTGCAAGTTCTGCAACCTGTGGGTGAGAGATTCCGGCAGGACAACGTGAAGAACAGCATCCGCACATTACACAGTCGAATGACAGATCAGCACACTTTGCAAAGTCGCCGCGCTGAGCGTAAGCGATGTACTGCATTGTCTGCAGGCTCTGAGGGCAGGCTCGTGTACAAGCGTTACAGCCTACACAAGAGTAAATCTCAGGGTAAAGCTGCATCATAATCTGCTGCTCTGGTTTGATTTTATTGATGTCGTAAATCTGTTTTACCAGAGGGAAGAAAGGAAGTGTAGCGATATACATATCGTTTTCTACTTTCTTTGAACAAGCAAGACAAGTCTGAAGCTGGTTCTGTCCCTTAATACGGTAGATTGTTGCACAGGCACCGCAGAAACCGTTACGGCATCCGCAGCCACGCTTTAGCTGATATCCGGCATATTCCATTGCATTCATAATGGTAAGTTCAGCCGGAACGTCATATTTCTTTCCAAAAATGTAAATTGTAGCCATTTCTTTTTCAGCCATTTTATGCTCCTATAAACAGGTGGTTTCGACAGGCTCAACCACCGTTTTTATTAATACTCTGGAGGTAATTCCCCTAACTGGTCAAAACTGAATACAGGTCCGTCCTTGCAGACAAACTTGTCACCAATATTACAGCGACCACACTTTCCGATACCGCACTTCATGCGCATTTCCATTGTTGTGAAAACCTGCTCGTCCTTAAAGCCGAGCTTTTTAAGTGCATCAAGGGAAAGGTGAATCAAAATCGGAGGTCCGCACATGATTACTGTCATGCTTGGATCAGGATTAAGTTCTGTAACGTAAGGCGGTACAAAGCCTACGTGTCCGTCCCAGCCGTCTTCTGCACGGTCAATTGTAAGGTCAATTGAGCAGTTTGGCTGTTTCATCCATACGTTCTTCATTTCTTCAAGACGAACAAGGTCTGCCATTGAACGAGAACCGTAAATTACCTGAATCTTACCATAGTCGCTTCTGTGATCCATCATATAATTTACTACAGAATGAACTGGCGCAATTCCGATACCGCCGGCAATTACGAGTATATCTTTACCTTTGAGTTTTGTGTCTACAGGGAATCCGTTTCCGATTGGGCCGCGCAGACAAATCTGCTGTCCAACTTCTGCGTTGTGAAGCCATTCAGTTACACAACCGCACTTTTTGATAGAGAATTCCATGTGAGATTCGAGTGTAGGTGAAGAAGTGATGGAAATCATTGATTCGCCAACACCTGGAACAATGAGCATAGCACACTGTCCAGGAATGTGGTTGAACAATTTCTTTCCGTCAAGCCCAACTACGCTGAAAGTCTTAACATCAGGAGTTTCCTGTTTAATGTCAATAATTTTTCCTACATAAGGAATGAATGATTCTTTTGTTTCCATTAGAGTTCACCCGCCTCCTGTATCATTTTAATAACTTTAACGATGTTCATGTTTACAGGGCAGCTGGTCAGACAGCGTCCACAACCTACGCAAGAGAAGAGACCTTCGTGTGCCATCGGGTAGTAAACAAGCTTGTGCATAAAGCGCTGGCGGCTTCTTTCCTTTTGAGTGTGGCGTGGGTTTTCTGCAGCCATCTGAGTGAAGTCGTTATACATACATGAATCCCAGCAGCGTACCTGACGGATTCCCTTGTCTGTTCCTGTTGCAAAGTCACGTACATCGAAACACATACAGGTCGGGCAAACGTAAGTACAGGTTCCACAGCCAAGACAAGCCTCTGAAGCCTTTTCCCAGATTTTTGTTTTGTTGTCTTTATCAAAAATCTTGTTCATCTGCTCAGGAGTAACTTTTCCGAGCTTAGAAAGGTCAAGGTGAGCAAAAGGAAGCTTTTCAATCTTTTCAGAAATTGATTTCTTTTCTGCTTCTACGGCCTTGTCGTCTGCATCTTTCAATACTGAGGCAGCAGCTTCGAGGAATTTCTTGCCCTTGTCTGTGTTTGCAGCAAAGTAGAAAGTACTGTCTGCACACCAACAGCTTACGTCTCCGCTTGCCTTAGTGAGTGAAGCATCGATTCCGTAAGTAGAACAGAAACATTCTTTTGCAGGTTCGTTGCAGGCAAGTGTAATTACAGTTCCGTGTTCGCGGCGGTTTGTATAGTAAGAATCCTGAGGATTCATATGCATATAAACATTGTCAATACATTCAAAGCCTTTTGCATCGCAGGCACGTACACCAAAAATTACAAAGTCTTCAACTTCTTTTCTTGGGTCTTCAACTTCAATTTCCTTTCCAGAAACCTTATATGAAACCATATGCTCAGTTTTTGGGAAGAAGAAGTCTTTTGCAGAGCGAACAGTTTTAAGGGCAGAAGAAAGCTTTACGCCTTTTTCCCACTTCTTAAAATCAGCCTTGCCAGAGTTGTTGTCTACAGGCAGGTAAAGAGGCTGCTTTGAACCGATAAGCTCAAACAATGAATCAATTTTATCAGCACTGATACTAAGCATTATTCAGCCTCCTTGTCGTGTGAGCGGTCGTAAACGATTGTAGTTTCCGGATCGCCTTCTGCATTAAATGTAAGCATTGCAGGCTTTGTTTCCATGTCGCTTCCAGCCTGATATTCACCGTAAATCTCGTTGATATCTTTGATGAACTTGCGGTTCAAAAGATACAATGGGATGTGCTGTGGACAAACGCGTGAACATTCACCACAGTCTGTACAGCGGCCGGCAACGTGCCATGCACGAATAATATGGAAGAGGCTTTCTTCAAAGTTAGTTTCTGCAACTTTCTGAGAAGTGTAGAGCTTGTTGTTGTCGAATACACACTTTTCGCAGGTACATGCTGGACAAATGTCGCGGCAGGCATTACAGCGGAGACAGCGGCCGAACTCATTCTTCCAGAACGCATCTCGTTCATCAGCTGTCATGTGCTCAAGCTTTTCAACTTCAGCCATGCGTGTAGATTCTACAGCTTCTACATCAGTATCGATACCGATAAGCTCATCGCAGCTTACAGGCTTTTTGTTTTTACAGTTATCACAAACTTCTCCGCCGTCGAGAGTGTCCTGGCAAGGAACTCCGATTGCATATACGTCGCCGCGGGTAATGCGGTTTTCTTTAAGAAGCTGTGTGAATGAATATGTATCACTTGGCTTAAGGAATACGAGAACTGTTGCTTGTGGAATAGGTTTATCTTCGGCATTTGGATCTCTCTGCTTAGCCATTGTGTTGTTCATTCTTGTTGTGCTTTTGGCAACTTCAATTTCCCTTGTAATCTTTACAAGATACTTTGAAAGGTTAGCCTTACAGAACTTGTTGAACACAAAGTCTTTATCAAGTTCTTCAGCAGAGTTGAATACTGCAGGAGTAATATCATCTTCAAAAAGACCTTTCTTCCAGCCAACTACTTTCTGAACTTTTCCTTCTGCAAGGAGTTCTTTTGCACGTGCGATTAATTTGTCTTGCATCTTACATCCTCCAGCTTTTTACATTCGCCAAGCTCAGTAATCTGCTTTACGAAATCATTCATAATTCCGGCAAAGCGTACACCTTCTGCAGCAGAACACCATTCAACACGTGTGCGGCCCTTTTCAATTCCCAAAAAGTCGAGCATAGAGAAGAGAAGGGTCATGCGACGACGTGCGAAGTAGTTACCAGTTGAATAGTGACAGTCACCAGGGTGGCAACCACACAATATAACTCCGTCAGCTCCGCGCTGGAATGCACGCAAAATAAAGAGCGGATTCAAGCGGCAGGAACATGGGATACGAATAATCTTTACATTTCCAGGATACTCGAGACGGTTGTTACCAGCCAGGTCGGCACCTGCATAAGAACACCAGTTACAGCAGAATGCTACAATCTTTGGCGTCCATGTTTTGTTAGTATTTTCAGACATAATTTCTTTTAGCATCAACTGCGAGTTTTCGAAGAAAACTCGAGTTTTTGAGTTTCGTTAGAAACTCAAAATACTATCTACCTCCGCCAAGATTTGTTTGTTGCTGAAGCCCTTAAGATCCATAGCTCCGGAAGGACAGGCAACTGTACAAGCACCACAACCGTGACACATAGCGCTGTTTACCTGCGATACGTGGCGAGTAATTGTAGTTCTGTTTGGACCACGGAAATCCTTATCAACATAAGAAATAGCTCCGTAAGGACAAACGTTTGCACACTGTCCACAACCGTTACAAGCATTTTCATCAGGCTGTGCAGTACAAGGGTCGTTCTTAAGTTTGTCTTTTACGAGTAAGCAGATTGCCTTTGCAGCAGCACCAGATGACTGAGCAACAGTTTCCGGAATATCTTTTGGTCCCTGACAGCAGCCTGCAAGGAAGATACCTGCAGTTGGAGATTCAACAGGACGAAGTTTAGCATGAGCTTCGAGGAAGAAGTCGTTGTTGTCCATAGAAGTTGTAAGCATAGTTGCAAGCGGGCGGGCAGATTTGTCTGCTTCGATAGATGCTGCAAGAACTACCATATCAGCCTTAATATGAACCTGCTTGTTCAAAATCAAATCACTTCCCTGAACATCAAGAGTTCCATCACTCTGTGGTGTAACTTTTCCTACCTGACCTTTAATGTAGTGTACACCATACTGTTCAACTGCACGGCGGTAGAACTCATCAAAGAGTTTACCAGGAGTACGAACATCAATATAGAATACATAACAGTTTGTATCAGGATAGTGGTCGCGTGTAAGGATTGCGTGTTTTGCAGTATACATACAACAGATCTTTGAGCAGTACTCGTGACCCTTTGTAGAATCAGCTGAACAGCGCGAACCAACACACTGAACGAATACGATTGTTTTTGGCTCTTTTCCGTCTGAAGGGCGGAGGAGGTGACCGTTTGTAGGACCAGATGCATTGCAGAGACGTTCAAATTCAAGAGATGAAACAACGTCAGGGCTCTGGCTGTAAGCGTATTCATCGAATTTTTCAAGAGAAATAGGATTGTAACCAGTTGCTACAATGATTGCACCATATTTTTCTGTAAGAATTTCTTCTTTTTGATTAAAGTTGATGGCTCCAACACCGCAGACTTTTGTACACATTCCACAAACATTGTCCTTACCTTTTGCAAGGGCACTCATGTGCAGACAGTAATTTGCGTCAATGTTTGCAACCTTTGGAACAGCCTGTGCAAATGGAATGTCGATTGCCTTGCGGTTGTTAAGGTTTAAGTTAAAAGCGTTTGGAACCTTCTTCATAGGACACTTTTCGATACAGGCACCACAACCAGTACATTTTGTTTCATCAACATAACGAGGGTGACGTTTAATATCAATTTCAAAGTTTCCGATGTAACCACGGACTCCGCATACTTCAGAAGCAGAAAGAATTCTGATATTAGGATTCTGGCTTACTTCTGTCATTTTTGGAGTTACGATACATGAAGCACAGTCCAAAGTAGGGAATGTTTTATCCAGTTTTGCCATTTTTCCGCCGACAGTGTAGTCTTTTTCTACAATATCAACTGGGAATCCGGCATCTGCGATGTCGAGGGCGGCTGTAATTCCTGCAATACCACCACCGATTACAAGGGCACGTTTTGTAACAGTTGTTTCGCCCGGTGTAAGAGGTGTGTCAAGAATTGTCTTTGCAATTGCAGCCTTACCAAGAGCAATGGCCTTTTCTGTAGCCTGCTCCATATCTTTCATTACCCATGAGGTCTGTTCACGGATATTTGCAACTTCAACTTTGAATGGGTTGAGACCGGCTCGTTCTGCGCATGAACGGAAGGTTTTTTCGTGCATACGTGGAGAACATGAACAGAGAACGACACCTGTTAATTTGTCGTCTTTGATATGGTCTTCAATCATTTTCTGACCGGCAGAAGAACACATGTAAGTGTAGTGAGTTGAATAAACAACTCCGTCTACCTTTCCAAGTTCCTCTGCAACTTTTGCTACGTCTACTGTTCCGGCAATGTTAGTACCGCAGTGACATACAAATACACCAATTCTTTCCATTTTTCTATGTCACTCCTTATTTCTTGTACTTTCTGAAAGCACTGACAATAGCCTGCTGAGGCATATCGTCATCCAGATGTTCTGGAACCTGAACAGGGTCAAGACGGTGAGGACCGCGCTGACCTTCTACATACTGACGTACACCGTCAATCAGCTTTGCAGGTTCAACCTGACGCGGACAGCGTTCAAGGCAGGCAAAGCAAGAAAGACATGCATAGATTGATTTAGAATTCAAAAGTGGCTCCAGGTCGCCGTTTTCTACCATCTGAACAAACTGATGAGGATGATATTCCATTGCATCATAGTTAGGGCAGGTAGCAGAACATTTTCCGCAGACCATACACTTTTTAGGATTTACTCCGCTTTTAAGAAGAATAATTTCTTTAGCAAGTTCGTTGTTTTCCATTATGCTTCCTCCTTCAAGCCAAGAGCCTCTGCAAGAAGTTCTGTAAAATAGATTACATCAAGTTTTGAGTCACCCTTGTTTTTGATAAGGTTATAGCGGCAGAGAGGACAGGATGTAACCAAAAAGTCAGCTCCCATATCTTCTGCATTGGAAAGGATTTTCTTTGTTCTATTTTTAGGAATAGATTCGTCTTCGAACATAGTGTAGGCACCGCAGCATTCGTTTCTCTGTGCATAAATCACAGGAGTACCACCAATGGCCTTGATAAAGTCTTCAATAATCTGAGGATTTTCTGGATCATCAAGCTGAAGAACTTTGCCCGGGCGAAGAAGAAGGCAGCCGTAATAAGCACCGATTTTTTTACCAGTGAAAGGCTTTTTAACGGCAGCCTTTACTTTGTCCCAACCTACAACATCGCGCAGGATTTCAAGGTAATGAAGAACTTTTGCTTCTCCATGATACTCAATCTGATCCTGCTTGAGGTAATTGTTCACCTTGAAAGCTACATCTTCGTCTGTTGCTACATCGTTATTAACCTGTTTAAGGACGTTGTAGCAGGCAGAACAGAGAGTAACCAAGTCATGTCCTGAATCGCGGGCATTTGCCAGTGCACGAACGGATGAAAGCTTTGAGGCAATTTCATCCTTTGCCATAGGGTATTCACCGCCACAGCACTGCCATTCAGGAATTTCTTCAAGTGTGAATCCTAATGCTTCCGCAGACTTACGCGCATAAATGTCAAGGTCAAGAGCCTTGTTTTTGAGCGTACAGCCTGGAAAATAAGAATATGTCATACTTGCTCCCATAAAATTATATCTAATTACTTACCCTGAGGATAAGCCATAGCTTCCGGCTTGAATACTTCATCAAACTTTTCTGCCGTAAGGAATCCTAATCCTACGCAGGCTTCTTTTAGTGAAATATTTTCGTCAAATGCTTTATGTGCTGTTTTTGCAGCATTTTCATAACCGATATAAGGATTTAATGCAGTTACAAGCATAAGTGAGTTATAAAGGTTATGATGCATTTTTTCTTTATTTGCTGTGATTCCAACTGCACAGTTCTTGTTAAAGCTTTCCATAGATTCAGCAAGAAGGCGGGCAGACTGAATGAAGTTGTATGCAATAACAGGCATAAATACGTTTAATTCAAAGTTACCTTGGCTTGCGGCAAAACCGATTGCGGCATCATTACCCATTACCTGAACGGCAACCATTGTAACGGCTTCGCACTGTGTTGGATTTACTTTTCCCGGCATGATAGAAGACCCCGGCTCGTTTTCCGGGATGTGGATTTCTCCAAGACCGTCACGAGGGCCGGAAGCAAGCCAGCGTACATCGTTGGCAATCTTCATCATATCTGCGGCAAGAGCCTTGATTGCGCCATGGGCAAATACCAGTTCATCTTTTGATGTAAGGGCATGGAATTTGTTTGGTGCTGTGATAAAGTCTTTTCCTGTAAGTTTGCTTACACATTCAGCAACCTTAGAGTCAAAGCCTTTTGGAGCGTTAAGTCCTGTTCCTACGGCAGTTCCACCCAAAGCAAGCTGCTTGAGGTATGGAAGTGAAGAGCAGAGCATTTCGCGGTCGCGTTCCAAAGATGTTCTCCAGCCAGAAATTTCCTGATCAAAGCTGATAGGAACAGCATCCTGAAGATGTGTACGGCCAGATTTAACGATTCCTTCGTTTTCCTTTTCAAGTCGTTTGAAAGTTGCAACCAGAGTGTCGATTGCAGGAAGAAGTTTGTCTTCAATAACACATACAGCAGAAATGTGAAGGGCTGTAGGGAAGGTGTCGTTAGAAGACTGGCTCATGTTGATGTCATCGTTAGGGTGACAGAGTTTTTTGCCTGCAATTTCGTTTGAGCGGTTTGCAATAACTTCGTTTGCATTCATATTGCTCTGTGTACCTGAACCAGTCTGCCATACAACAAGAGGGAAGTGGTCATTTAATGAGCCGCTGATTACTTCATCACAAGCCTGACTGATTGCCTTGAGTTTTTCATCAGTCATTTTTTCCGGCTTTAGGGCATTGTTTGCCATTGCAGCGGCCTTTTTAAGGTAGCCGAATGCCTTTGTTATTTCACGAGGCATTGTTTCAATTCCAACGCCAATTTCAAAGTTTTCGTGACTGCGTTCTGTCTGGGCTCCCCAGTATTTATCTGCTGGAACTTTTACTTCGCCCATAGAGTCATGTTCAATTTTATATTCCATGTTTGTTGTCCTTATAGAGATTGTCCGGTCAAGCCGGACAATGACATTTATGGTTATTTGTCATTCCCGTGCTTGACACGGGAATCTATTAGAAGTTTACCTGTTTGATAACGTCTTTGAGACATTCTGCACTGTGGCGCAAAGATTCAATTTCTTTGTCTGTAAGAGGTGCTTCAATTCTTCCCTTGATTCCGTTTCCGCCGATTACAGTTGGAATGGAAAGACAAACATCCTTGATTCCGTATTCGCCGTCCAGCATAGAAGAAATTGTAAGAACTGAATCTGTGTCGTAATTCAATGCTTCACACAAAGTTGCTGTTGTTACGCCGATCGCATAGTTTGTGCATTTCTTAGCAGCAATGATGATTCCTCCAGACTTGCGGATGTAGTCTTCTACGTCATTTTTATCAAAATCAGGGAGTTTTTCTCCTCGGTAAGATTTGGCAAAATCATCTACAGGAATAGAACCGATGTTTGCAAGAGACCAAGGTACAAAAGAAGAATCTCCGTGTTCACCGAATACATAACCGTGAACATTTTCCTGTGCTACTTTGTAGTTTTCTGCAATGCGAGCGCGGAAACGTGCTGTATCAAGCATAGTACCTGTACCGAAAATGCGGTTTGCAGGAATTCCTGAAGTTTTTACAAACTGATATGTAAGAATATCAACTGGGTTTGCTACGATAACGTAAAGTGCATTAGGAGCAGCTTTTGTAATCTGAGGAATTACAGACTTTGTAATATCAACGTTTGTCTGTGTAAGGTCAAGACGAGACTGTCCTGGTTTTCTGCCTACACCAGATGTGAATACTACAATATCAGAACCTTTTGCATCTTCATAATCACCATCATGTACATAAACTGGTCCGATGAATGGAGTTCCCTGACGGATATCCATTGCTTCACCCATAGCCTTTTCTTTAATGATATCAATGATGACGATTTCTGAAGCAATCTGTTTAAGAGTAAGAGCGTAGGCAACTGTAGAACCAACCTGACCTGCACCAATGATAGTAATTTTTCTTGACATATTTCTGTCTCCTAAAAAATAAATTATACAATTCAATTATAAGGAATTTTTTTAACGAAATTCCCCTGATTATCTTTATAATATAACCACTTTTTTATATTTTGTGAAGAGATAAAATCTTTATCAGTCATTATCATTGTGATACTCCTGCTTCTATCCGTGATGAATCTTCAATAATTGATGTTGAAAGCATAATGGGAAAACATCAGAGTTTTTTCTTATACTGACATTAATCGTCTTTCATAGTAATATAGAAGAATCATGAATATCAATAATAATGCTACAAACGTAAAAAGAGAGCTTCTTGTAAGAATTGCTAAACTTCAGCTGGAAGGTGAACTTGATTCCAGGAAAATTAATAAAATTCCTACGGAAATGAGGCCGGCGGGAACGGCTCCTGTGGGCTGCTGCATTTATCATGACAGGGAACTTTTAAGGATGAGGCTGCTGGCCCGGATGGGCATTTCTGTTGAAAATTATAATGATATTAATGACCTGGATGATTATGCTAGGGAAGCCTTGTCTCGTGAAAAGCCGACCTGGCCTATGATTACTGTTTTGCACGAAGCCTGCAACGGTTGTGTAAAGCAGAATTTTATGGTTACAAATGCCTGTCAGGGCTGTTTTGCCCGGCCTTGTATGATGAACTGTCCTAAAAAAGCGATTCATATTGTTCACCATGCCCACATTGATGCGGAAAAGTGCATTCACTGCGGATTATGCGAGCAGAACTGTCCTTACCATGCGATTATTAGGATTACAGTTCCTTGTGAGGCAGCCTGTCCTGTTGGAGCTATTTCTAAAGGTGAAGACGGCCACGAAGTTATTGATTTTCATAAATGTATTTACTGCGGGAAATGTATGCAGGAGTGTCCTTTCGGGGCCATGATGGATAAAAGTCAGCTTGTGGATGTAATTAAGCATATTATGAACGGCCGGAAAGTGAGTGTGATGTATGCGCCTTCTATTGCTTCTCAGTTTAAGTGTTCTGCGGGACAGCTTGAGAAGGGGCTTGAACAGCTGGGCTTTACGACGGTTTATGAAGTTGCTCAGGGAGCTGATATTTGTGCAGAAAAGGAAGCTGCTGAATTTACGGAGCGGATGAAGCGGGGCGATAAACTGATGACTACATCATGCTGTTCGGCTTATGTAAGGGCCGTTCATATTCATGTTCCGGATTTGGATCCCTGTGTTAGTGAAACGCGAAGTCCTATGCATTATGCGGCAGAGCTTGCTAAAAAGGATGATAAGGATTGTGTGACTGTTTTTGTAGGGCCCTGTCTTGCAAAACGACGTGAAGGTTTTGATGATGAATTTGTTGATTATGTAATTACGGCTGAAGAACTTTCTGCATTTTTTGAAGCAAAGGGAATTGATGTTACAAAACTTGAAAGTGTAAAAAAGGAACCGTCTGAGATTCCAAGTGCCAGCGGAAGAAATTTTGCAAGGAGCGGGGGAGTGGCAGAGGCTGTAAGATGCAGGCTTGCTGACCCATCAATTTTAAAGCTTGATGTAATTAACGGACTTAATAAAGAAGGTATGAAAAAACTCCGCTATTACGGTGACATAAATGCCGGCAGGGTAAAGGCAAAAGAAGGTGACGGAAACCTTGTTGAGGTTATGAGCTGCGAAGGCGGCTGTATTGCCGGCCCTTGCGTAGTTCAGAAGGTTAATCTTGCAAACATGCAGCTGGACAAATATGTAAAGGAAGCTGAGAAATGAGAGGTAGGATTGTGTGGGGGAGGGAGAACGTTTGTAAAAAAAAGGCCTCCTTATTCAGGAGGCTGAAGAGCGGATGAAGGGAGTCGAACCCTCGTCATCAGCTTGGAAGGCTGAGATAATAAGCCGTTATATGACATCCGCAAGTGATGTATTTAATATATACTTCTGAACAAAAAGTGTCAATAAGTTAAAGTCAAAAAACTCAAAAAAAGTAAATAATTTTTAAAATTTTGAGCCTTTCGTTTCTGTCTGACTTCTTTTTATATGATAATTTGGATTTTTGATATATAATATAGAAAAATGTGCCGATAATATAAAAGTAATACTATTGTTTTTGCAGGAGAATGTAAGATGGCAAAAAAACAGGATTTTAAAAACATGTCTACTAAAAAGAAATCTAGAAAACTCTTTTTAGGAATGCTGATGCCGCTGCTTACGGTTACTGTTGTTGCATGTACCTTTTTCTATTATATGTCAAACGTAATTGTTGAGTACTATATTAATGCAGAATTAAAAGGGTCTGTAGAGCGCATGAATTCCAGCGTACTTGAAAAAATGGATCCTGTAATTGTTAATGTAGAAAACTTTGCAAACTTTGCAACTCTTACTGATGATTCAGAAGTTTTGTATGCCCTTGTTAAGACATTTTCAAAAAACCTTCAGTATGCATCTTCCTTCTATTATGGTAATACAGTCAAACGTTCACAGGGTGGTCTGTTTTTAGAGAGTAATGACTGGCAGCCTCCTGAATCTTTTGAGCACACTGAACGCCAGTGGTTTGTTAGTGCTCAGAAAAATCCTCATCAGATGAATTTTTCTACACCATATCTTGATGCTGAAACAAATAAACTTGCAGTTACTGTTTCTAAGGCTGTTCTTGATGAGCAGGGCAGGCTGAAAGGTGTTGTTTCCTGTGATATTCAGCTTGATGAACTGATTGCAATTCTTGCTGACGTAAAAATTTCTCAAAATGCAAAAATGAATTTGATAAATCAGGATGGTTTTTACATGACTCATTCTGATTCTTCAAAAATTATGACAAGAACTTATTTTGCTGATACTTCATTCTCTGGAGATATTAAGGAATGGATGAACGGCGAGTTAAAATCAGTTGTGGATAAAAAGAATTATTATGCTGTTTGCAAGATTGGACCTTCTCCTTGGTATATTGTAGTTGAAGGCCCTCTTGTTGATTTTAAGGGCAAGTTAGGTAATACAATTCTGATTTTTGAAATTTTGCTTGCCATTTTCAGTTTTGTTTCTTCTGTTGCAAACATTAATACAATAAGAAAAATGAGGCTTGGTGAACAGGAACTTGGAAAGCAGCTTTTTGAAGAAACTCAGACTCTTGTTGTTGCCGCAAAAGAAAATGCAGCAACTTCTCAGGATCAGAGTGCTGCGGTAAAAGAAATCGTAGCTACAATGGAAGATTCAAATGCTCTTTCAGAAAGCATTTCTTCAAAAATCCGGGATGTTTCAAAGGTTGCAGAAAAAACTTCTGCTGATGTTGCTGATGGAGTTTCTTCTATAGAACAGAACGTGGCTCAGCTTCATGCAATTTTTGATGCCAACCAGCAGACTATAGACGGCATGAAGGTCTTGAGTGAAAGAATTGAAAGTATTTGGGATATCGTTACTTTAATTAATAACGTTGCTGACCAGGCAAAAATTATTGCTTTTAATGCCGAGCTTGAAGCATCCAGCGCAGGTGAAGCCGGAAAGAGTTTCCGTATTGTTGCTAATGAGATTCGCCGTCTTTCTGATGGTATTATTGACGGAACAAAGGAAATTAAGGAAAGAATTACAGAAATTCAGCATTCATCTGACTCTTTGATTCTTGCTTCTGAAAGCGGAACGGAAAAAATCAATGAAGGATATGAAAATGCAAAGAGTCTTGGTGAAAAATTTGCCAGCATAAAGAATTCTGCAGAAGTTACAGCCAGCTCTGCAGGAGATATTACTGATATAATTCAACAGCAGACAACAGCTTCTGAACAGATTCTTATTGCTCTAAAACAGATTTCTGCAGGTGTAGAAAACTTTACTGTTGCAACTGATAATATTTCTGCTTCATCTGAACATATCAGAGCTATGAGTGAACAGATGAACAACAGTGTAAAATCAGTAGAAAAAAATAAAAAATAACGACCGGCGGTATTATGGAAGTAGATTCTAAAACTGAAAAAGAAATTAATCAGCTCTATTCTGTAAATGATTCTGCGTATGTTATTTTTTCTATACACAATCAAAGTTTTGCTTATAAATCAAGCAGAGTACAGGAAATAATGTATGGAGCTAAGGTTCATCCCATTCCTTTTACCCCTGACTATGTTGAAGGAGTATTAAACTGCCGTGGTAATCCCTATACTGTTGTTAATACTCTGAAAATGCAGGGCGAAGAAAACTGTGAGATTGAAGAAAAAATCTATCTTCTTTTTAAAAGGGCAGATGATCAGCTTTGCATTCATATTTCAAATATTGAAGTTTTTTTTGAACCGGAAGAAGAAGATGTTTATGAAGACAGTGTTAAATACAAGCTTAGGGTTATTCCTATTTTTGATGCTGAAATAATAGAACAGACTTTATGCAGAGATCTTGGAAAGGAAGACTAGACTATGATAAACACTAAACTTCGTACCGTAATTGCAGACGACTCAGCCATTACAAGAGGAATCTTTGAAAAAGAATTCAAATCTTCTTCTAAAATTGATGTGGTTGCTCTGGTTTCTAACGGAAGAAAAGCGGTCGATTACTGTCGTGAGCATGAAGTAGATTTAGTTATAACTGATTATGATATGCCTGAAATGAACGGTATTGAAACGCTTAAGATGATTAAGCATGATTTAGGCATTCCTGTCTGTATTTATTCAGATGATAATTCAGTAAAAAATGATGCAATCAGTGAAGGTGCTCTTTTATTTGTTGTAAAACCGCCTTTGGCTGCCTATGGTGCTTCCGTAATGCATAATTTTATTGCCAAAATAGAAGATGCTGTAAAAGAAATCGTTTCTTCTTCACATGGCAATGATAAAGAAGAAACGTCTTCTCATCGTCCTCTTGGTTTTGAAATTCTTTGTATAGGTGCTTCTACAGGCGGCCCTACAGCCGTTCAGCATGTTTTGAGTGGATTAGGCTCCAATTTTCCTCTGCCGATTCTTTATGCCCAGCATATCGATGTTGGTTCTGATAAAAAAATGGTTGACTGGTTTAATACCTGTTGTCCTAATACTCCGATGCATCTGGCAAAAGACGGGGAAGTTGCAATAGCGGGGCATGTATATATGGCTCCTGCCGACACTCATCTTGTTATTGACTATATAAATGATGCTGGAAAACCTGTATTAAAGCTTTCTAATGAACCTCCTGAAAGATTTTTACGCCCCGCAGTTAATAAACTTTTCCGCAGTGCGGCACATCTTTATAAAAGAGGCTGCCTTGCCATTCTTTTAACCGGTATGGGCCGTGATGGGGCTGAAGGCTGCAAAGAAATTGTAGAAAAAGGCGGTTACACTATAGCAGAAGACAGGTCTACTTGTGCTGTTTTTGGAATGCCTGCTGCCGCTATTGAATTGAATGCGGCAACAAAAGTTTACCCGAGGGATGTAATTCCTAAAGAAGTGCTTAAACTTGTAAGGTAAGTTCTTAAAGGCTGTGAGGTAAAGATGAATTCTGAAGATTTTTCTGTTATTGTTGACCTTATTACTCTTTCCACAGGCATTATTCCTCGTGATAGTCATAAAACTGGCATTTACAATTATATTCAGAAACGTTCTTCAGAAATTGAAAAGACAGACGGAATTGAACATCTGGATTACCTTAATTATCTGAAACTTAATAAAGATGAAATGGTAAATCTGATTAATAATGCTACAGTAAATGAAACCTATTTTTTTAGGGAAGAGGCTCAGTTTGAAATTTTAAGAAATAAAGTTCTTCCCGAATTGAATTTAAGAAATAACGGGCAGGTAAATATCTGGAGTGCAGCGGCTTCTTCTGGTGAAGAAATTTATTCTCTGTATCTGCTTGCAAAATCAATGAATATTAAAGCTGAATGTTTTGCAAGTGATATTAATACCCATGTTCTTGAAATATGCGAGAAGGGATTCTATAGAAAAAACTCAATTAGAAGCGTTGATGGTTCCTGTTTTCATTTTTTGCTTGAGCCATATAAAAAAGAAGACGGTTCATTTGAACTTCCAAAGGAAATTACTTCTCAAATCACAAGAAAGCGGATAAATCTTTCAAAGATGATTGATTATCCTTTAAATCAGGATATTATTTTTATAAGAAATGTCTTTATTTATTTCAGTCTAGAAATGAAAAAACAGATTTTGCAGAAAATCGTTTCAGAATGTTTGAATGACGGCGGCTATCTTTTTGTTTCCATGAATGAAGTTGCATCAATTGATTCTTCTATCATTCCCAAAGAACTTGAAAAGTGTTCAGACGGAAACATTTTTTATTTTCATAAAAGAAAATAGGTGAGTGTATGGCAGAATTACAGGAAACAACTAGATATTATCTTCAGGAAACAGGATATTTAATAGCTGAATTACGCAGGAATCCTAAAAACTATTATGGAATCCTGAAATACATCAGTATGACAAAGGATAATTCCCACATACTCGGCTATATAAGTATTTATAAATTATATAAAGCTCTTGAAGATGTATACAAAGCGCTTTGTGATAAAAAATTAGCTTTTTCTGAAAATTTAAATACACTTATTCTGCTTGTAGCAGATAAAATTGAACATATTTGTCTTCTTATAAAAGAAAATCCCTCTGCAATAGAAGATGAAGACATTCATATTTATCTTTTGTATTGTGATAAGGCTGTCGCCGGTGAGATTTTTGATGCTAAAATCATTGTTGCAGCAGGCCAGAAAAAACAGGCGGAAGAGAAAAAGCAGGTTGAAGAAATAAAAAAGCCGGCAAACGAATTTGTAAGAATTTCATCGCAGGAAATATCTAAAATCATTACCCTGCATGAAGAAATGATTGCCCGAACCTATATCATCTCTAATCAGGTTTCAATGCTGAAGTCTGGAATTGCAGATAAAAACATTCATGTTCTGCAGGATGTTCATAAACTTCTTGCAAATGATTCGCAGAGCTTACAGAGTTCTCTTCAAATTGCCCATGAAAGTTTTATGAATTTGGTTCAGGATGAAAACTTCCTTAAAAATCATCAGGAATATCAGGGATTTTTTGTATTGTCAAACGGAGAAAAATTTCTTATTCCTTCTAATTATATTTTTGACGTAATCTGCGAAAGTCCTCTTAATTATTCAATTAAGCAGAACCAGAAAATTGTAAATTATGTTGTAGAGAATGAATCTGGAATTAAAGATGAAGAAAAATCAGAAGAAATACCTGTTTATTCTCTTTCTTCATTATTCCCGGATCAAAAAGCAAAAACTCAGAATATTCTTGATACAATTTTGATTGTTAATTACCAGAATCAGAAAATTGGAATTATTGTAGACCAGGTTCAGAAATTTGTTTCCGTAATTAAAAAGCCTATGCCAGCAGCATTTGAAAAATTTGTTCCAGTTCAGGGCTTAGCTTTTGATGAAAAATATGACATGATTCCAATTCTTCATGTTCCGGAAATTATGAGACGCTTCAGGGCTTTACGCGGTTATGATGTAAAGAAATTTGAGGCACTTACTAAAAAGCATATTAATAAGATTCTTATTGTAGATGATTCTCAGACTACAAGACAGATTCAAAAGACCATCCTTCTTTCAAACAATTATATTGTTGATGAAGCACAGGATGGAATTGAAGCAATAGAAAAGATGAAGCATAAGCAGTTTGATTTGATTCTTACTGATGATGAAATGCCTCGTATGAACGGTGCCATTCTTCTGGATAATATCCGCAGAATGGAAAACTATTCAAATGTTCCTGTTGTAGTTATGGCAGACAAGCCTCTGGAAAAAGCAGATGCATTTGTAAATAAATCTGATTTTACCAGAGATAAATTAATTGAGACTTTAAAAAGGATGTTAGAAGATGAGTAAAAGAATTCTTGTTTTGGAACCTTCAAGCACGACTCAGGCAATATGCAGAAGCAAGCTTAAAAAAACTGATTTTGAAGCGGTTTTTGAGACAAACGGAATAAAAATGCTTGTCTCTATGTATAATACGCTTCCTGCTGCAGTTTTAATTAACGCGCGTAATATGAATCCAAAAAGTACAGAACTGGTACGTCTTATAAAGAGCGTAGAAAAACTGCGCAGGATTCCAATTGGAGTATATTCTACAAGCGATTTTTCTTTTGAAAATCAATATAAAATAAATACAGGAGCAGACCTCTTTATTCATTTTGATACTGATGATTTACCAGAAAGACTTGAATGTCTTATAAAAATGGCAGAAGAAAACAAACTTGCAAAGCCAATGCAGAGTGACATTCTGAAAAGCGGAATTGCCCAGAGAATTTTTGAATATATGAAAAATCTGGATAATTTAAGTCTTCTTGTAGGTAATTTTATGAATCTCATCATGGAATTCTGTGAAGTACCTGCTGTTTCCATATACTTAAATGAACAGGACTGTTCAGAATCATTCTATGTATGTTCACAAAATTTTACAGAAAGTGAAATAAATGATTTCTTGAAAGTCTGTACCAGCGATTTTGAAGACATTTTCCCCGATACAAACATTTTAATGGTTACGCCACAGAGAATGGAAGCCATGCATCCTATTGAAAAATATCATTCAGGAGATATTCCACTTTCTGCCTTCCAGAGTTTTCCGATTAATTCTTCTGATGGAAATGTGATGGGAACGGTAAACATTGTCAGGGAAGGGGCTTTTACAACATATCAGATTGACCTTTTAAGTTTCTGTGTTCAACTTTTCAGCTATCTGATAGAAAATTCCATTGCTTTAAAGAAAAAACTTAAATTTGAACGCAACGTAAGAAAGGCATTCAGCCGTTTTGTGCCGGAATCCATTATTGATGACCTTGTAAACAAAACTGCCGACCAGACAGATAAGGTTGGCGTTGGTGAAAAACGAGAAATCGCTATTCTTTTCAGTGATATACGTTCATTTACCAGTATAAGCGAACTGAACAAGCCGGAAACCATTGTTGCATTTTTGAACCGTTATTTTACAACAATGTGTAACATAATTAAAAAGCATGGCGGAACAGTTGACAAGTTCATTGGCGATGCAATCATGGCTCTCTTTGGTGCGCCAAAAAGTTATGAAGACAACAGCAGGCGTGCAGTAGCCGCAGCCTATGAAATGAGGGAAGCCCTTGAATCAGTTCCCCTGGAAGACCTTATTCTTCCGGCAGGAATGAAATTTAACATTGGTATTGGAATTCATTATGGAGATGTTATTGTAGGTTCAATCGGTTCAGATGAAAAAACTGACTATTCCGTAATCGGAGACAATGTAAATCTGGCATCGCGAATGGAAGGTCTTACAAAGAATTATGGTTCAATGATTCTTGTAACGGAAGCCGTTAGAAAAAATATAATGCTCAGCTGTAATAATGCTGATAATTTCATATTCAGGTATCTTGATGACGTAAAGGTAAAAGGAAAGGAAAAATCAGTGCCTATTTTTGCGATAGACAGGAGCCTTGAAGAATTTTCACCTGAATATCGTGATTATTATACAAAAGGCTTTGAACTTTATAAAATAGGAACCTGGGATCTGGCTAAAGAATATTTTGATAAAGCTTTAATCGAAGTTCCTGATGATAAAGCGGCTCTCCTTATGCTTGAAAGATGTAAAGAATTCATGGTGAATCCACCTGAAAAGTGGGATGGAGCAATAACTTATCATACAAAATAAAATTATTTCATGCAGGGCTAGGGGGGCATGATGCATTTTACTTCATAATTTTCTTTTTATGAAAGTTTGTTTTGTTGACATACATGATTTCATCAACTTCTTTAATTGCCTGTAGAAGGGAAGTCTTTTCGTTTGCTTTGAAAGTTTTTGATCCGATACTTACAGACAGTTCATAAGGTAAAGACATGCTTTTTGTTCTGGAGTCCAGTTCATCTTTTATCTTTTCCTGATAATCATTTTTAGAATTTGTCTTTGTGCCGATTATCAGAAATTCATCTCCACCATAACGTATTGTCAGAAAGTTTTTTGGAAAGACGCTTTTTATGGTTTCTGCAACCGTTTTTACTGCCAGATCTTCATGAAGATGACCATGTTTATCATTAATCACTTTCATGCTGTTAATATCAATAAACATGATAAAAGTTTCTTTGTTTTCATTATTATTTTTATAGAAGAGTTCTGTAGCATAAATATTAAATCCTGTCCTATTCATAAGACCTGAAAGTCCGTCCAGAGTAGAAAGTTTCTTTAACTGTTCACTCATTAATTTATAATTTAAAGTCTGTCTGAACTTTTCTATACTGGTTCCAAAATTTCTGGTCCAGTTATAGGCAATTTTATCATTTAAAATTACAGTTGAATTTTTTGAAACATAATAGCCGTGAAGATATTTTTGATTATAAATAGGAATATATAGATACAGGGCGCCTTTTTTATCTTTCATTGAATCTGGAATTAAAGAGCGGGTAGGAATAAGTTTTTTTCCTTCATCAGATGTTACAGCCTGACTGTCTTTAATATTAACCAGAACCCTCATTTTCTTGCCATAAGATAAACTCTGCTGATAAGAAAAATTAACATTTTCCAGAGATTTGATTACTTCTTCTTTTATTAAAATTGCAAATGAATCACCTTCAAAAGGATGTCTCTTTGAAAAGTATTTTTGAAGGGCTTCTTCCAGAGTTTCAATACTTCCGTTTTTAATAAAGACATTTTCTATGTGCCTCAAATGACTTGCAAATCTCTGAGAAGCGTCAATTTCCTGCGGTGAATCCAGAGAAAAAATCTTCTGATTTGCAGAAAGGGCTTTTACACAGCCGCAACTCTGCCTGAAATAAGAAACGGCATTGATATTTCTTGTTTCAGGAATATCACTTTTATTCAGAAGCAGATTGATGGCTTCTTCTCCCATCAAATCAGCCTGAATATTAACAGTTGAAATTGAAGGCAGTACGGACTTTGCACATATTACGTCATCAAACCCGATTACAAGCAGATCCTCTGGAACATCAACATTATGCTCAAGTGCAGCTTTAATTACTGCCATTGCAGCCCAGTCATTTACGCAGGCTACAGCCTGTGGAATGTTTTTTGGGTCTTTAAATAGGTCTTGGGCTGTTTTATAAGCATAGGAAAAAGACCAGTCACCGCCAAGATATAATCTTTCTTTTTTAATTGAAATATTATGGGTTTTAAGGGCTTCCATAAAGGCTTTCAGGTTTGCTTCTGCTCCCACATTATCAGTCGGGCCGCCAATATATGCAAAATCAGAAACTTTATGAACCTCTATTAAATGGGAAACAAGCTCCCTGTAAACTTCAGTATTATTACTGCTTATGGAATGAAATCCGTCCAGCCTTTGATTGATGGAAACAGCCGGCACTCCAGATTTTAGAATCCTCTTGTATTCATAATCAGCACGTTCTTCGTCATTAAAAAGATTAGACATCAAAACAATGCCGTCAAAATTTTTAGGGTCAAATAAATCAAAAACGGCAAAGCCAGTTGTATTTGGCTCGCCATTTGATTCATAGGATTTATAACTTGTAAAAACATGCAGTTCGATATTTTTTTTAAGACAAACTCTTTTCATGCCTTCAAGAACAGAAAGCACAAAGTCTACAGACCAGCCAGATGTTAAAACTGCAATTTTAGTTTTCATAGTTATAAATCCTATTTGGGGATAATTATCTTAATGCGCTTGCTTCTGCTTCTGTTGCGATAGTCCAGAACTGGCTGCGGCCAAAAGGCCCGACTTCACCGCGCATTTCAAGGGTGTCTTTTTTGTATTTTTTGCCGTCAGCTTTATGGAAGGTAATGCGGCATTTATATCTTTTTCCGTCATTAGGGTCAATAATATACCCGCCAGACCATTTTCCTTCTGCATCTTTAGATAAATCCCAAATCCAGCTTGTGCCTACAGAATGAAGGGTTCCAACATCAACTCCGTTCATAAAGTTGTCATAATGTTTTCCTTTTCCACCATCTGCAAATACATCCTGAGCTTTATCAGCAACAGACAGAATTTTTCCACTCAATTTTCCATTTGCAACCTGAATCTGCCAGCCGGCTGTAGGCTTTTCTGTTTTTTCATCAACACTGATCCAAAAGCCTTCGGCAGGATCTGCAGCAAAAGACATGGTACCAAGAAGTAATAATCCTGCAAGTAAGGCAATAAGTTTTTTCATAAAAACCTCCAAAAGTTTAATATGTTTTTAGTATAACACATCAGTTGCGGAAACACAAATCACAGTTTATAATAGAAGAATTATGAGAGCAAAGACATTCAGGGGTGGAATTCATCCCAAAGAGTATAAGGAGCTGGCAAATAAATCTCCTCTTACTCCTGCGTTTCCTGCATCAAAAACAGTAACAATTCCTGTTACAATGGGTGGAGCGCCTAATCAGCCGCTGGTAAAAGCTGGTGACGAAGTTTCTAGAGGGCAGATTATTGCCAGTGGCAATGGTTTTATGAACTGCCCGGTTCATTCTTCTGTTTCTGGAAAAGTTAAAAAGATTCAGAACTGTCTTGTTACAGGCGGTTCTGAAGTTCCCTGCATTATTATAGAAGCTGATGATGCAGGTCGGGAAAGCCTTCTTCCTGTTCTTGATCCTTTTAACTGTACAAAGGATGAAGCATTGGCTCGCGTAAAAGAAGCGGGTATTGTGGGAATGGGTGGAGCCTCTTTTCCGGCTCATGTAAAACTGAATCCTCCCGCAGATAAAATAATTGACTATGTTCTTGTAAATGCCGCAGAATGTGAGCCTTATCTTACCTGTGATGAAAGAACTCTTTTGGAATCTTCTGAAAAAGTCATAGACGGACTTTCTATTGTTCTTCACATTATAAATGGCGGAAAGGGTGGAAGCGGAAATGCCAGGGGAATAATTGTTCTGGAAGATAATAAAGCATATCTTCTTCCTGTTTTGGAAAAGGAAATAACACAGGGTGGATTTGAAGATAAGATTTCTATCTGCCTTGTAAAAACAAAATACCCTCAGGGAGCAGAAAAATTTATTGTTTCTGCAGCAACTGGCAGGGAAATTCCCAGTGCAAAACTTCCTGCAGATGCAGGCTGCGTTATTTCCAATGTGGGAACTGTTTGTGCAATAAGTGATGCTTTCAGGCTGGGGCTTCCTTTAATTGAACGTTCCCTTACTATTTCTGGCGGAGCAGTGGAAAAGCCAGTAAACCTTCGCGTTCCTGTGGGAACTCTTGTAAGCGACCTTATTCCAGAGGCCTTTACGCTTAAAGCCGAAGGAACAGAAGGTGAGGCTGTAAAAATTATTTCCGGCGGCCCGATGATGGGCTTTGCCATGCCTTCCTGCAACTTTCCTGTTGCAAAGGGAACAAGCGGCATTACTTTCCTTACTAAAAAAGAAACCTCTCTTATTGAAGAAGGACAGTGTATTTCATGCGGAAACTGTGTTGCCCGCTGTGCAATGCGTCTTTCTCCTGTTTTAATTATCCGTGAATTAAAGGCCGGAAACTTAAATAAGGCAAAGTCTTTTGGCTTGATGGACT
Organism: Treponema sp.; assembly: GCA_017470605.1. Taxonomy (GTDB): domain Bacteria; phylum Spirochaetota; class Spirochaetia; order Treponematales; family Treponemataceae; genus Treponema_D. The sequence goes on along the minus strand of JAFUYH010000030.1, from coordinate 93,207 downwards.
GTATTGAATGCGGCTGCTGTGCTTTTGTGTGCCCTGCACACGTAAATCTTATTCAGCGAATCAGGCTTGGAAAAGGTCTTGTTCGCGAGCAGATGGCAGCAGAAAAAGCAAAAGGAGGCGCAAAATAAAAATGAGTGATAAAAAATATATTTCTTCAAGCCCTCATTTTACAATGGGACTTTCCAGCAGCCGCCCTACAACAATGATTATGGGAACAGTGCTTATTGCTCTGCTTCCTGAAAGCATTATGGGAATTGTTCTTTTTGGATGGGCAGCTTTAATCAGAATTCTTGTTTCTGTTGCTTCATGCGTATTTTTTGAATTCATCTTTCAGAAAATTACAAAACAGAAAGTTTTAATTTCAAATCTTTCTGCCTGCGTAACAGGCCTTATGCTGGCACTTGTATGTTCACCAAATGTTCCAGTGTGGATGTTTGTTGTGGGAGCCGCAGTTGCAATGATTATTGCAAAAGGTCTTTTTGGCGGCATCGGCTCTAATGTCTTTAATCCGGCACTTACAGGCCGAGCCTTTATGTTCTTGAGTTTTCCTGCAAGCATGGGAGCCAGTTGGCTTACACCAAAGGCCCTTGCGGCTTCTTCTGCAGTAGATGCAGTTACATCTGCAACAACTCTTTCTGCAATAAAAGCCGGAACTTTTGCCATAGAAAACGGAACTTACTGGCAGTATTTTATTGGAAACAGAGCAGGCTGTATTGGGGAAACTTCTACGCTCCTTATTCTGATTTCATTTACCTTTTTAGCCATTGCCCATATTATTGACTGGCGGGCACCGCTTACAATGGTAGGAACCGTGGCTCTTTGTTCCCTCATAGCAGGTGACAATCTTCCTATGACTCTAATGACAGGAGGCCTTCTTTTTGGTGCTGTTTTTATGGTCACAGATTATGCTACAGCCCCTGTAACAAAAAAAGGCCGTCTTGTATTTGGTTTTGGCTGCGGTTTAATAACCTTCCTTATCAGAAAGTTTGGCGGTTATCCGGAAGGTGTAATGTTTTCCATCCTCATCATGAACAGCCTTGCGCCATTCCTTAATAATCTTACGGCACGAAAGTATGGCTACGGGAAAAAAGCAGGGCGTCCTGCCACTGTAACTGCCGCTGCTGAATCAAAGGAGGCCAGATAATGAGTGAAATTACTGTAAAAACTCCTGTAAAAAATGAATCAACTGAATCAAAAGAAGGGCTCTGGAGCATGATTCGTCTGGGGCTTATTCTTGCTGCCTATGCAGTAGTTTGCTGTGCGGTTCTTGCTCTTGTAAATAATTTTACCGCGCCAAAAATTGCCCAGAATCAGGAAAGAAAGGTCAGCGCCGCAATGAAAGAATTCTTCCCGGAATCAGGTCTGACTTTTGAAACTGTTACAGATTACAGCCCTGCCGTAGTTGGAGCTATAACTGTAGATGAAATTTATGTTGCAAAAAAAGACGGAAGCATAGTTGGAGGTGCCGCTCAGGTAACAGGTCCAACTTATGACCAAGGTACTATCCTTATAGGAATTAAAACTGACGGTAGTGTTGCAGGCCTTAAATTCCTTAAACTTACAGATTCCCCTGGATTTGGCTTAAAAGCAAATGATTCAACATTTACTCTGCCAAACGGAAAGACTTTCTACGGACAGTTTGAAGGAAAGAACGCAAAAGAAGGCTTTGAAGCAGGTAAAAACTTTGACGCCATTTCCGGTGCAACCATTACCAGTGTTGCAATTTCTTCATTAATAAATGAAGGTTCAAAAAATCTTCTTGCTTATTTTGCATTAAAAAATGGGGAGGAAAAGTAAATGTCTGATAAAATCAACAAATTAAAAACTTTTACAAACGGTTTCCTTCGGGAAAATCCTCTTCTTGTACTTAATATAGGACTATGTTCATCTCTTGGAGTTACTACAAGCATTTTTAACGGCCTTGGAATGGGAATTGGAATGACCTTTGTACTTGTAATGAGTGAAATCGTAATCAGTCTTTTTAGAAAACTCATTCCGTCTGCAGTCCGCCTTCCTGTTTTCATTACGGTTATTGCGGCTTTTACAACAATCGTTCAGATGGTTTTGAATGCATACGTTGAAAGCCTTTATGACGCTCTGGGAGTTTTCCTTCCACTTATCGTTGTAAACTGTATCATTATGGGGCGTGTAGAAGCCTTTGCTTCCAAAAATAAACTTGGCGATTCAATTCTGGATGGTCTTGGAATGGGAATAGGCTATACAATTGTTCTGACAGGCATTTCCCTTATCCGTGAACTTTTTGGTGGAGGAACTCTTTTTGCAGGAACTGCCCTTAAAATAGACCTGATTCCAGAAGCATACAGAATCGGAATCTTTAACAGTGCTCCTGGAGGCTTCCTTGTTTTTGGTATTCTTGCGGCCTGTCTTCAGGCCTGGAAAGAGCATCAGAAAAATAAGGCTGAAAAAAATCAAAATGCTGAAAACTCAGCCATTACAACAGAAAGCTCGGACGGAGGTGACAAATAATGGAAACTCTTAAGCTTTTTATTAAATCAGCCCTCATAGACAACGTAGTTTTTATCCAGTATCTGGCAATCTGTCCTTTTATAGGAATGACAAAAGATACAGAAAAAGCAAGCGGAATGGGCCTTGCAACAACCTTTGTAATCATGCTTGCAACTGCCGTAACCTGGCCAATCTACAAACTTGTAATGGTGCCTCTCGGACTCGAATTCCTTCAGACACTCTTCTTTATTCTTGTAATTGCCTCTTTAGTTCAACTGGTTGAATTCTTCCTTAAAAAAATGTCTCCCGGCCTTTACAATGCAATGGGCGTTTACCTTGCCCTGATTACGACAAACTGTGCCGTTCTTGGTATTACAATTAACTGTATAAGCAAGAACTACAATTATGTTCAGAGCCTTGTATATGCCTTTGGTTCTGCAATGGGCTTCCTCATTTCCATGGTGATTATGAGCGGAGTCCGCAGCCGTGTAAAAACGGCAAATGTTCCAAAAGCCTTTCAGGGCACTCCGATTCTTTACATCTGCGCAAGTCTTTTGAGCCTTGCCTTCCTGGGATTTAAAGGATTAATTAAGTAGAGGTTTATATGAATATAATTTTATATACAGTTATAGTTGCCGTAATAATTGCCTTTGTTTTAGGTGTATTGCTGGGACTTTTTAAAAAGATTTTCCATGTAGACACAGACCCAAAAGTTCAGCTTGTCCGTGATGCCCTGAGCGGTGCGAACTGCGGCGGCTGCGGACTTGCAGGCTGTGATGCTTTTGCATCGGCTGTTGTAAAAGGCGATGCTCCTGCAAACGGCTGTGTTGCTGGAGGTGCTGCCTGCGCACAAAAGGTAGCAGAAATTCTGGGGCAGGCTGGGGTAGAAGTAAAACCAAAAGTTGCCTTTCTTGCCTGTGCAGGCACAAAAGAATGTGCTGCAGACAAAGCCGAATATCTGGGGCTTAGAACCTGCAAGGCAGCCCAGCAGGCTATGAACGGAACAAAAAAATGTGCCTTTGGCTGCATCGGTTTTGGCGACTGCGTAAAAGTATGTCCCTTTGGAGCCCTGAAAATGGGGGCTGACGGCCTTCCTTATATTGATAAAAGTAAATGTGTTGCCTGCGGAAAATGTGCGGCAGCCTGTCCTAAGCATCTTTTTAAGTTCATAGACGCAGATACAAAAGGTGCAATCGCAGCCTGCTCAAACAGGAGTGATAACAAGCCCCAAATCCGCAAAGACTGTTCAAAAGGCTGCTTTAAATGCGGTATGTGTGCGCGAAAGTGTCCTGCCCAGTGCATAGACATCTCCTCAGGTCTTCCTGTTATAGACTATTCAAAATGTACTTCATGCGGAACCTGCATCAGCTCATGTCCTGACAAGGTTCTGGTAATGTTGTAATATAAATTACTAAAGCGTTAATAATTCCATAAAGGAGGAAACATATATTATGGAAAAGTTTTTTAAACTCAAGGAAAGAAACACCACAGTTTCAAAAGAACTGGTTGGTGGTATTACAACTTTCCTTGCAATGGCTTACATTCTTGCGGTAAACCCAAGTATTCTTTCTGCTTCAGGAATGAACTGGGGTTCTGTATTCACAGCTACAGCTCTTTCTGCTGCAATTGCAACTTTGGTTATGGCATTCTGTGCAAACCTTCCTGTTGCCCTTGCTCCAGGACTTGGCTTGAACGCATTCTTTACTTACACAGTTGTTCTTGGAATGGGCTGTTCTTATCAGCTTGCCCTTACTGCTGTTCTGCTTGAAGGTGTGCTTTTCATCATCCTTTCTCTTTGCGGTGTTCGTGAAGCAATCATTAAGTCTATCCCGGAAGGACTTAAAAAAGCCGTTGCTGTTGGTATCGGACTTTTCATTGCCATTATTGGTCTTGCAAATGCAGGTATTGTTTCTACAGAAACTGGTACTCTTATCGGATATGTAAACTTCACAATGGCTAATAAAACTGCTATTGTTGCCGTAATCGGACTTATCCTTACAATCGTTCTTTATACATTGAATGTTCCAGGTGCAATCCTTATTGGTATTATCATTACAACAATTATCGGTATTCCATTTGGCGTTACAACAATTCCAGAAGACTTTAAGCCTTTCTCTGTACCTTCAAAACCACATTTATTTGCATTTGATTTCAAGGGAATCCTTCTTACTCCTGCAGGAAAATTCTCTTTTGCAGTTCTCGGTCAGTTCTTTGTAATCTTCTTTACATTCCTTTTCACAGATCTTTTTGATACAATCGGAACTCTTCTTGGAGTTGCTGAACAGGGAAATCTTAAGGATTCTAACGGTGAAGTAGAAAATGTTAAGGGTGCCCTTATGGCTGATGCTATCGGTACAGTTGCCGGTGCTTGTCTTGGAACATCTACTGTTACATCTTTCGTAGAATCTTCTTCTGGTGTTGCAGCTGGTGCCCGCACTGGTCTTGCTTCTGTATGTACAGCAGTTCTCTTCCTGCTTTCTCTTTTCCTCAGTCCGCTCTTCTTCTTAATTCCATCAGCAGCAACCGCTCCTGCATTGATTTTTGTAGGTTACCTGATGATGAAGTCAGTAGTAGACATTAAGTTTAGTGACCCTACAGAAGGAATTCCAGCATTCATTACAATCATGACAATGCCATTTGCATACTCTATTTCTAAGGGTATTCAGTGGGGTATCATTTCTTACGTTATTGCAAAGTGTGCCGGAAAGAAAGCAAAAGAAATCCCTGTAGTTACATGGATTCTGGCTGTAATCTTCCTTGCAGACATCATTTTTGAATCGCTAAAATAGAAAAAGCGTAAAAAAAGGGGATGTCCAATAACAGTGTAGATGCTGAATCAAGTTCAGCATGACAATACTTTTTGGACAATCCCTTTTTAGTTTTTGTGACTTTTGCAAGCCGACTCATTTGCTTGAGTCGGCATTTTTTTTATTCTTTATTAAACAGAGCCTTTTCTGCATCATCTACTGTAAACTGATAGCTTTTTGAAAGACTTCCTGCAATCAGTTTTACTTTTGCAGTTCCGTCATCATTCAAAACAACCTTACATTCTGTATCTTTATCTGCAAAAGTGCGGAACATATCTGCAAGAGATTTCTTATCAATTTCTATAGCCATAAGACTGTTTGCAAACATATCCTTGCGGAAAGTTTTGGCAAATGTAGGGGCAACTACAGTATTGATTCCGTTAACTTCCAGTGCCCAAGGAGCCTTATCACGTTCTGCTCCACAACCAAAATTTTCTTTAGTAATGATTACTTTTTTACCGGCAATATCAGCAGCCGGATTAAATCCTTCAATTTTAAGGTTTTCAAAAAGGTGGGAAGTGAGTTCCTGTTTTGGGAGTTCTGCCAGGTAATTTGAAGGAATGATTTCGTCAGTATTAATATCTGAACGATCCAAAAACAGCACTGCGCCGCCGAATGTTTTCATTTTTATACTCCAGGTCTAGGGCTATCAAAGCCGTAATATGATGAAATCACTGAATTTCATCAGACATATGTCATATTTAAATATATCATTAAATTGTACAAAAAGATAGTATTTTTTCTCTCTTAATTGAAAAAAGAAGGCAAGACTCTGATAAAAGTTCTTGCAGGAAATATTACCATAGACAGGTCAGAAATTCTGTAAAATTACAGTAATCATGCAGAATTATTCCAGTGTTTTTTTTTTAATTAGTGTTATACTATAATAACTAAAATTTATACTCAGGAAGGTATTTATGTTTTTAGAAGCAAAAAATGCTTTGGTATTCAAAAAAGGCAATGAAACTTTGATGATTGAGCCATGGGGTTCTGATTCTCTTAGAGTCCGCTCTACAATGGAAAGTGTTTTTCAGGATAATGACCGGGCCCTCACAGAAAAAATAAATCACGGAACTGCCAGAATCTCCGTAACTTCAGAGGGGGCATGTATTGCAAACGGTAAACTTGAAGCCCGCATTAACAATAACGGTGTTTTAGTTTTCTATAAAGATGGAAAAGAAATCCTTCATGAATATTTCCATTCTTATGACCCTAGTGCTACAAAACAGAGCTGCTGTACAAAAGTAATAGCCCGCCAGTATAACGGAATTATTGGCGGTGACTATAAGCTTACTGTTCGTTTTGAACCAAATGATGATGAAAAAATCTTTGGTATGGGACAGTATCCTACTGCTTACCTTGACCTTAAGGGCTGTATGCTGGAATTAGCCCAGAGAAACAGCCAGATTTCTATTCCTTTTGCCCTTTCAAGTCTTGGTTATGGTTTCCTATGGAATAATCCGGCTGTAGGCCACGTAAACTTTGCAAAAAACATTACGGAATGGGTTGCAGAGCAGACAAAAGAAATGGACTACTGGATTACCGCTGCCGATACTCCTGCAAAAATCATTGAAAATTACACAGCCGCTGTTGGACGTGCTCCTGTTCTTTCTGATGATTACCTCGGATTCTGGCAGTGCAAGCTTCGCTACCGCACACAGGAAGAAGTTCTTACTGTTGCAAGAAAATACAAGGAAATGGGAATCCATCTTGATGTAATTGTTATTGACTTCTTCCACTGGCCACGTCAGGGAGACTGGTGTTTTGATAAGGAATACTGGCCTGATCCAAAGGCAATGTGTGATGAACTTCATGCCATGGGAACTAAGGTTATGGTTTCTGTATGGCCTTCTGTAGATAAAAAATCATCTCACTTCTATGAAATGCAGGATAAGGGTTTCCTTGTTCGTACAGAACGTGGTTCAAATCAGACATACGACTTTATGGGTGACTGTCTTACAATTGACATGACAAATCCTGAAGCCCGCGAATATCTTTGGAATATCTGTAAGAAGAATTACGGGGATTATGGCATTGATATGTTCTGGCTTGATAATGCAGAACCAGACTTTAATGTTTACGACTACGGAAACTACCGCTACCAGATGGGCAACGCACTTTCCTGCAGCAATATCTATCCTCAGCTTTACAGCAAGGCTTTCTATGACGGAATGAAGGCAGACGGTCGCAAGGACTTTGTAAACCTTGAACGCTGTGCCTGGGTCGGAAGTCAGAAGTATAATCAGGTTTTGTGGAATGGTGATGTTCAGTCTACATTTGAATGTCTCCGCGACTCAGTTGCAGAAGGCCTGAATATGGGAATTGCCGGTATTCCTTGGTGGACAACAGATATCGGCGGTTTTATGTACGGAAATCCAAAGGATCCGAAATTTGTACATCTTCTTGAACGCTGGTTTGAATGGGCTGTATTTACACCAATCCTCCGTCTCCATGGCGACCGAGATCCACATGACATTCCGCCACTGGACAAGGATCCGGAGCGCGGATACGGCGGCGGCTACCTCTACACAGGCCACGAAAACGAAATCTGGTCTTATGGTCCAGAAGCCCAGAAAATTATGGAAGAGCAGATTAAGCTGCGCGAATCACTTAAGCCTTATATTGCCAAGGTAATGAAAGAGGCCAGCGAAAACGGAAGCCCTGCAATGCGCACAATGTTCTATGAATTCCCGGAAGACAAGAAATGCTGGGAACTTAAGGATCAGTATATGTTCGGTTCTGAATATCTGGTTGCTCCGATTCTTACAGCAGACACCTTTAAGCGCGAAGTTTACCTTCCAGAAGGAAAATGGGAAAACATCAACGACAAAAAGGTGTATGAAGGCGGTCAGACCATTACAGTAGATGCACCGATTGAATGCATCCCTGTATTTAAGAAAAAATAAGACAGTTTCTTAAATCAATTTTTCTGACAGAGCGGCGTTTTTAGTCATCTTATGGCTTAATAAGACGCCGCTCTTTAAATTTTCTCTTTTCTATGTTATATCTATAATGTATTATGACTACAGAGAATTTGCTGCGACATCTTGACGAAGAAAAAATCAAGGAAAAAAAACTGCATGACCGCATAAATGCTGTCGCTTCAATTTATCTGGTCATGTTTGAAATTGATTTAATAAACGATACCTACACGGAATTAAAATCAAAAAATTATGTTGATAATATAATTGAGGCAGGCACAAACAGTAACTGTCAGGAAGTCCTTAAAAGAGTAATGTCAAATCTGGCAAATGAGGCGACCCTTCCTGAAATTCTGGACTTTATAGACTTTTCAACTTTAAATGAAAGACTTGCAGAAAAAAATACCATTACACAGGAATTTCAAGGCACTGTAAATAATAAAATCTGGGCAAGAGCAAGATTTATTGTAATAGACAGACAGGGAGACGGCACTTTAAGTCACATTCTTTGGACTGTTGAATCAATTGATGCAGAAAAAAAGGAGCGTGAGAAACTTCAAAAGGCGGCCGAAATAAGTGAAGCCGCATCTCATGCAAAAAGTGCTTTTCTTGCAAACATGAGTCATGAAATCAGAACTCCAATAAATGCAATTTTGGGCATGAATGAAATGATGCTCAGGGAAGCTGATTCACCAGCCTTGCAGGAGTATGCAAAAAATATAAAGTCTGCCGGCAATGCACTGCTGTCAATTATTAATGACATTCTTGATTTTTCTAAAATTGAAGCGGGAAAACTTGAACTTGCTCCTCAGGAATACGATCTTTCATCAATCATTATTGATATTGTTAATATGTCAAAAAGTCGTGCTGATGAAAAAAATCTTGAATTTAATATAAACGTTGAACCTACAATTCCAAAAAATCTCTACGGAGATAATATCCGCATAAAACAGTGCATTTTGAATCTTATTACTAATGCAATAAAATATACACAGAAAGGTTCCTTTACGCTTTCTCTTAGTCATAAAAAAATTGATGATGAGACAATCGCTTTGACTGTAAAAGTTTCTGATACAGGAATTGGAATTAAGACGGAAGATATTGATAAGATTTTTTCTCCATTTGACAGGGTAGAGGAAGTAAGGAATAAAACTATAGAAGGTACAGGTTTAGGCTTAAGCATTGTTCAAAGCATTCTTGCCTTAATGAACAGCAGGCTTTTCATAAAAAGTGAATACAATGTAGGTTCGGAATTTTCATTCACAATTAATCAGAAAGTTATTAATTCAGAAGAAATCGGCTTTATTGACTATAATCAGGAAAAATCGGATTCTCTGGAAACCTATAAAGAAAAACTTCATGCTCCAAATGCCCATATTCTTTTTGTTGATGATACTCAGATAAATCTGGATGTTGTAAGCGGACTTTTAAAAAGAACTGGAATTCAGATAGATACGGCAACAAGCGGAATGGGAGCATTAAGAAAAGTCTGCGAAAACAAATATGATATAATTTTCATAGACCATAGAATGCCTGGAATGGATGGAATTGAAACTCTGGAAGCAATGAATCTTCTTTCCGAAAATCTAAACAAAGGTAAGCCCTGCATTGCCCTTACTGCAAATGCCATTCAGGGGTCAAGAGAAATGTATTTAAAATCAGGTTTTACTGATTATCTTAGTAAACCGGTAAATCCTGACAAACTTGAAGAATTAATCCGTAAATATCTGCCTGACAGTCTTATAGAAAAAACTTCAGAAATTGAAATTCAGCCGGAAGAAAAACCTAATCTTGATACAAAAAACATAAAAGGAATTGACATAAAAAAAGCACTGGAAAACTGCGGTGAAAGGGAACTTTTAGATAAAATGTTCTGTCAGTTTCATGATTCCATTAATCAAAAATCCAGTGAACTTGAAAATTACTTAAAAGAAAATGATTTTGAAAACTACCGCATAAAAATTCATGCTCTGAAAAGTACTGCAAGACTTATCGGGGCACTGAGCCTTTCTGAAAAAGCTGAACTGCTTGAACATGCTGCTGATTCGGGAAATATTCAATTTATAAAAGAGCATAATCCTTCTGTAATGGTCATGTACCGCGAATACCTGGAAAATTTAAAGGATTACACGGAAAACATTCAGTCAGATATAAATCAGAATGAAAATGCTGACATAAGTGCTGAAAAATTCAAGGAACTATTATCGAGCCTTATTAACGGAATAGAAGATTATGATTATGACAGACTTGAAAAAAATCAGGAAGATTTTGAAAAGTTCAATTTGCCACTAGATTTTTCTTCTATTTATGCTAAAATAAAAGAATATATTTATAATGTAGATTTTGACAAGTTAAAAGAAATGCTTCCAGAAATTAAAAAACTACAGGAGAAATATTAATTGTGGCAGAACTTGAAATCTTTTTTATAGCTGATGCACACAGACTGGTAAATCAGTCTTTAATAAGGGATTTAAATTCAGCAAATATAAAAATTAATCTTGTCTCGCCAGATGCGGAACAGGTGAAGTATATACCAGATGATACTGTAAACATTATGGTTTCTTTTTCAGATTCCATAAATTATAACATTCTCATTCAGTTGAAAGCAAAAGCCTTAAAATTCGGAGCCCACATTTATTTTGTAGGAAAAAAACAGGGAGTTTCAATTGATGAAGAAGAAGTCCTGAAAAAAATTCCGGCTGCATACTTTGACCTTCCTTTAGATTTGAAAAGACTGATGCAAATGATGGAATGGTACAGCAGAAAAAGAAAAAGAATTTTAGTAGTAGATGACGAACCTATGATTTTAAAAAGCATAAAATCATGGCTTGAAGATCAATACGAAGTATATATGGTAAGCTCCGGCTTGTCTGCTCTTGATTTTATCATACGTCATCCAGTAGATTTAATTCTTCTTGATTATGAAATGCCAGGGCTTACCGGACCTGATGTATTAAACAGAATCCGATTTCAAAATGAAACTAAAAATCTTGCTGTAATCTTCCTTACGGCAAAAGATGACAAATCAAGTGTCATGAATGCTCTTGAACAGAAACCTGACGGTTATATGTTAAAGAGACAGACGCCACAGGAAATAAAAACGAACATCAATAACTTCTTTAAAAGATATGTAGTTCATTTTTAAATCATTATAATCAGAAAATCAGAGGTTAAATTTATGGAAAATATAGAAGCAGATTCCGTATCTTTGAACAGAGAAAAAATAATTATAAGGACTAGTGGAATCGGTATTGCTGCTAATGTTTTTCTTTCTGTTTTTAAAGCCGTAATAGGATTTATTACAGGTTCCATTGCAATCATTCTGGATTCTGTAAATAATCTTAGTGATGCCCTTTCTTCTGTAATAACAATCATAGGAACTAAACTTGCGGGAAAACCTGCAGATAAAAAACATCCCTTCGGTCATGGAAGGGTAGAATATCTGACAGCTCTGGTAATTGCCATAATTATTCTCTATGCAGGTCTTACATCTTTAATAGAATCTATAAAAAAAATCATTAATCCATCTCTTCCTGAATATACATTTACTTCAATCATAATAATTGCGGTTGCTGTTGTTGTAAAAATATTTCTTGGACTTTTTGTAAAAAATACAGGAAAAAAAGTTAATTCAGATTCATTGATTGCAAGCGGAAAAGATGCCTTGATGGATTCAATAATTTCTGCATCAACAATTATTGCGGCCTTGATTTTTGTATTTTTCAATATTTCCCATGAAGCATATCTTGGTATTATTATTTCTTTTGCAATCATAAAGGCTGGTTTTGAAACTTTAAGAGAAACAATAAGCAAAATTCTGGGTGAACGAATAGATGCTGGAACCGCCCGGGCAATAAAAGAAACAATTAATTCAGTTGATAAGGAAATATTCGGTACATACGATCTTGTATTAAATAATTATGGACCAGACAAACTTCTTGGATCCGTACATATAGAAGTTCCCGATACATGGACTGCTACAAAAATAGATGAAATTTCAAGAAAGATTTCAGAAGTAGTATTCATTAAGCACGGTATTTTTATGAGTGCAATTGGAATTTACTCTGTAAATACCAGTCAGGATAAGGCTGGACTTATGAGAAATAAGGTTTCTGAAATCGTCATGTCTCACAAAGAAATAATCCAGATGCATGGCTTTTATGTTGATGAAGAGAGAAAATCCATGCGTTTTGACATTATAGTTTCTTTTGATTCGCTTGATATGAAAAAGCTCTTTGACCATGTTGTTGAAGATGTAAAAGCCGCTTTCCCGGATTACACTGTTCATGTTCAGTTTGATACTGATATAAGCGATTAATTATGAAACTACATTGACAGGCTTTCCTTCTAACCATGCCTTAAAGTTTTCCAGGGCAATGTCTAAAAGACGGGCTCTGGTTTCTCGAGGGGCCCATGCAATATGAGGGGTCAGAATACAGTTAGGGCAGTGCAAAAGAGGGCAGTCTTTACGCATCGGTTCATTCTGGATTACGTCTGCGGCATAACCTGCTATGCTTCCTGCTTTCAGGGCTTCTGCAAGGTCTTCTTCAACAACAAATCCGCCTCTTGCTGTATTAATGATATAGGCAGACTCTTTCATTAGAGAAAGGCTCTGCGCATTAATGATATTCATTGTTTCTTTTGTAAGAGGGGCATGAAGTGAAAGAAAATCTGAACATTTAAATAATTCTTCTTTTGAAACAGCCTTGCCAATCATATTATCCTTTGGTGTTCTTGTGTGGCATATAATATTCATTCCAAAGGCTTTTCCGATTTCTGCAACTTTGCTTCCTATGCTGCCATATCCAAATATACCCAGAGTTTTACCTGCCAGTTCCATAAGAGGTGCCTTCCAGTAAACAAAATCTGGAGATGAAATCCAATCACCTGACTGAACAGATTCATTGTGGAGAGCAACATGGTTTGTAAAAAAAGTAATCAGTGCAAAAACGTGCTGTGCAACCGCATTAGTGCTGTAAGAAGGAATATTGGTAACGATAATTCCTCTTTTTTTACAGGCCTGTATATCGACAACATTATAACCTGTTGCACAGACACCAATATAGCGAAGGGCAGGAAGTTCAGACAGAACTTCTTCTGTAATTGATACTTTATTAATAAAAATAGCCTCAGCATCGCCTGTACGTTCTACAATGTTTTCCTGGCTTGTTCTATCATAAATAGTTATATCTGCATAATTACGAAAAATATCCCAGCTTAAATCGCCGGGATTATCTGCATGAGCATCAAGTATAATAAGTTTCATTGATTAACCTAAAACATCAACACCACAACCGGTAATGGCATCATTAATTGCAGATTCAGCACCTGCATCATCATAATCAACAAGAACTTGTGATTTTTCGCAATTTGCAACACAATTTGTTACACTCGCTACTGCCGAAACTGCGTTTTGAACTTTTGTGGCAGTTCCATCATCAAACATGCCGACTACATATATTTTCTTCTGCATCTTGTGCTCCTGTTTTCCCCGTATCTATTTTATTATACTCCAGAAAACTATGATTTTCAAGGAAAATCATAGCCCCATCAGTGCAAAGGCTCATTTAATTATTTTAAAGGAATTTCTACGCTCTGAATTCCATATACATAAGGCGCAACAGAATAGGGCTCAAAATAAACTGTCATTTTTTTGCCTTTTAATGTAAAAATTTCAAAATTTCCAGCCTGAGGAAAGGCCCCTGAATTAATCATTTCTTTCATATCAACAATTTCTGCTGCACTTGAAACATTTGGATTGTTATCTATAAGTTTTTTTTGCAGACTGTCCCGGCATAATTCAGAAATCTGATTATATGACATACCGGATGCCTGTGTAATATTAATAAAAGTTCCATTTGACGTATCATAATTATAGCTTATTAAAACTGTGTTTCCATGTGCCCCGCCACTAAAAAGGTAAGTGTTCAGAAGCACGCTTATAACAGATGCAGAAACTGTAACTTGAAAAGTAGTATTATATTCAAAAGGAGGATATTTATTACCAGATTCTAAATTATTTAATGAATTTATTTCTGTCCACCCGGACTGTGAATAACTGCGGAATGATTTCCATTCATTTTCTACAGTATTTTTAATTCTCCTGCTTAATTCTGGATATGAATAAAAATCCGGATACTCAATTTTTGTTGAAAGACATTCAAGATTTTCGCTTATAGTAACAGTCTTATATTCAAAAGTCTTTTTTTCTACAGTTTTTGTTTCATTATCAGGTATAGAAGAACAGGAAATAAAAAGGATTACAATAAAAAAGAATGGAATAAAAGTGAATATAGATGAGCGTTTTTTCATAAACCCCTCAAATAAAAAAATGAAGATGCCAGACTGTTTTTTACCAGTGACATCTTCATCATTATATCAGAATATAATCTGTTTGAAAATATTTTTAGTTTTCAGACAGAGATTTAGCCTTCAGTTCATTTGAAATTTCTTCAATTTTTGCATCTGTAAGAATGTATTTCTTTTTAAACCAGAGGATTGCTACAAATAATCCAATTACAGGAATAATTGTCATAGTCATTCTTAATCCGATTTTTGATGATTCAGAAACCGCACTTGAATAGTCAAAGCCGCTGATTATATCTGCATCGTCTTTCTTTAATTTGAAAATCTGAAGGGCAATTCCTGCAACAAAAACAGCAACACCAGAAGCAAGTTTTACAACAAAGGTCTGCATAGAGAAAATAACAGATTCATCTGACCTTCCGTTCTTTAGAAGACCATAGTCACAGGTATTTGCAAGGAATACCGTAGTAAGTGTAGAAAGAACACCGTTTGCAGCAAATATGAAGAAGCCAGGAATAAAGAGAAGGTAAACATTTGCCATATTTGTGAATGCAAGACAGAGGAGGGCAACATAACCCAAAATTGCTCCGCCTAATGCAACATAAAAAATCTTTGTATTGCTTAGTTTTAAAGTATAGCGCAGGAATGGATAAAGAAGCATTATTGCAAGAATCTGGGTTCCGCCTCCGAATGTAGTAAAGAGAGTGTAGGCATTCTGCCATTCTCCGCCACCAAAGTCATACTTAAAGAAGTAAATTACAAGGTTTGAAGTAAGATAAATTGAGCAGTTGATTAAAACTATGGCTATTACAATTGCAATTGCCTGGTCATTTTTAAGAAGGGCCTTGAACATATCCTTAACAGAAGCAGACTGCATTTCTACAGTAGATTCTTCCTTTATGTTTATGACTGTTATTACAATAAAAACGATGAACAGAACAGCAACAATTAAAGTAAAATATTTGAAACCTGTAAGTTCAATCTGTTTATCAAGTGCTCCTTCTGGATTCAAGGCACGTCCAATTGATTTTACGGCAATCATTGTAAGAATCTGAACGATTGCAGAACCTACTCCTGCACAGGAGCGGGCCAGTGTTGTAAGACCTTCTCGTTCTTTTCCTCCTTTTGTAAAGGCTGGAATCATTGACCAGTATGGAATGTCCATCATTGTGTAGGTAACACCCCAAAGAATATAAGTACAGGCCGCATAGGCTACCATTCCGCCTGCATTAAGGCTTGGAGGAGCCGCAAACATCAGATATAAGATAACGGCATTTGTTAATGTTCCAATTAAAAGCCATGGGCGGAATTTTCCCATTTTTGTTTTAGTTTTTGCAACTAAAAGTCCCATAATTGGATCATTAAATGCATCAAAAATTCTGGCAGCAAGAAGGATTACCCCCATTGCAGCGGCATTTACCCCTAAAATGTCCTGAAAGTAATACAAAACATAGCTGGCAGAAAGCATATAAACCATGTCTTTACCAACAGCACCTAATCCATAAGACACCTTTTCCTTGAAACCAAGGCTTCCGTCTTTTTTCATTTTTTATCCTCCTAAGCCAATCTATAGCTTTTTATTTTTTTAAACCTTCCAACAGTATATTTCCCAATAACTGAAGCTGACTTACACCATCATTTGTTTCATCCATTTTAAGCATTTTTCCGCTTAAACTTAATTTCTGTGATGTAGAAAAAATTGTATGCATGATTGAAAAATACAATTCTTCTTCACTGTCTCTGTATCGTGAAGCTATGGATCCGTCCTCAATTCCTTTATGAATAGCTCCAGCAATGATTTTCTGTACAGAAAGGATTATTTCCTGATAGGGTAAAAGTCTTTCTGCTGGAATCTGCTGGCAAACTACATAGGCATCAAAAAAATAGATGAAGCGGAAAAAATCAGGTTCAGTCTGATAAAGCTTAAAGAAAAGCCTTAAAATCTGATCCAGCTGATTAAAGCCGTTCAGTTTATTAAAATCCTGAGAATCAAGAATTGGAACAATCAGTTTTTTCTGGCTTTCCCAGGCCCACATCGCTGTTCTGATTGCAATTTCATCCTTCGTTTCAAAATAACGGTAAAGAGAAGCAACCCCAATTTCTGCATTCTTGGCAATATCTGTCATTGCAATGGCATCAATTCCGTTATGTGAAAAAAGTGAAAATGCGGAAAGTAAAATGCGTTCTATTCGTGCATTTTTCAGTTCATCGCGTTCTTCTGCCAGTTTTTCAGTTGCCGTCATTAAAGCATTCTCCCTTTATTTTCGCCCGCAGCAATTTTTACTGCTTTATATGCTCCGTCATAAGTTCCCAGTTTTTTCTGGGCAATTATGTTTTGGCACATTCCTTCTATAAGTGATGGATTTGTCATTATCAGTTTTACAATTGAACTTGCATACTCCGGACTTTCACATTCCTGAGTACCGTCTCCCAGTTCTGCAGAATGTATTGCTCCCCACATTTCATGTCCGCCAATTCTTCTTATAAAGAGTTTTGGAATAGGGTAGAAGGCTAACTCACTTGGTTTTGTTACAAGAATATCACTTGCCCTCATAAGCAGGTTTGTTATATATACGGCACCGAAAATATCTTTATTACAGAAAGCATGTATACCAGTGCCGGCATCTGTATCAAGTCCTTCAATTGCTTTATTAGCAAAATCCAGTTCAGAAGCCCAGTCATTAAAATGTGTTGAAACCTTAACACTTCCGTCTGCAAACTGTGGAATTTTTTCCTTAAGCATATTCCATACATTTTCATAATCACCGCAGTTAAGGTATATGCAGGCCCTATTTTCCTTAACATAAGGAAGAAGGGTGTTTATGATTGAAGCAAAAAATTCTCCCTGAGCCCCAGCTCCGCCAATCGTAAAAAGAAAGCGTATAGGCTGCCCGTCTTTTGCCCGTCTAATCCGGCTTTCACAATCTGCTTCAATATTTGCAACAAGTTCATGGTCAATATAGTGCCCTGTAAAAACAATATCACTGTCATTCATAGGATTCATGATGGAATTTCCGTCAAATCCATGAAGAGTCCTGTAGCCCCAGTAGGTATTATAGGTCTGAACAGTATGAATTGCACCTTCGCTAAGGTGAAGAGCCATAGGCCAGTTATCCGGGATTGCATTTACAACATTTTTCATTCCCGCATGAATTGCAGCCTGACTTGGCCATACGTGAGTTGCAATAAAAGGTATTTCTTTTGGAATCTCACGGAAAAGTGGAGTCATAAGTTTGCTTGTAAGCTGGTCACCGGCATTATACGAAAGTTTTTTGAAACCTTCGTAGTTTGTAGGTTCCCAGACAATTTTATTAAAAAGTCTTGATTTTTGAGAAAGTCTTGAGCCCAGAGAATACAAATCATTCTGATAGCTGATGATTTTTGTACAGGTTGTTTCCGGGAAAGAATTTAAATCCATCCAAAGGGGAGTGTATCCCAGAGATTTTGCCGCACTTGCCATGGCCATAGAAATTCTGTAGTGACCAAAGCCCATGCGGATATTACCGATTATAAGAGGCTTTTCCGGCAGATTCTGTGCAAAGGAATCTGATTCTGCATTTTTATCCGTTACAATGGTTTTACAGCCGAATGGAGCTGTAAGGACTGTATTATCTTCCAGTGCAAGATGATATTCAGTTTTGCTGTCGTCACCAAATTTTCTCAAAAACTTCTTTTGAGTTTTTACAGCCTTTCTGTAAGCTGAAGAACTGATTTCATTTCCAAATATTTCCATTTGATTACCTCATGATACGAATATAAGAATTATCTTTTGAAAGATTTATTTCACCCTGACGGTTGCCATCCCTGGTAAAGATTTTATAAGTATCTTTTCCTATAGGACAAACACCCCAGTCTTCTTCTTTTAGACTGGAATTAATATCTACAATTGCTCTTGTAAGAAGATTTTCTTCTTCACTGTTATCATTAGTCGGATCATCAGAATACATAAGCTGGGAACCGAACATAATGTCAACATAAGCAATCAGAAGTTTCTGTTTTTCTGTCAAAGAACAGTTTTTATTTCTGATAAATAATACATCAGGATCATTTGCAAAAATAACCTGATTCCACATGGCATGCCCCAAAGTATCTTTTATGTTCAGGTATGCAGAATTTCTTCCGTTCCAATTAATGAATTTAAGCAGTTTATTTTCCCAGTGTTCCAAAGTATCACAGCCGATTCTTGAAAGAGGGAAATACTTAAATGAAAGTTCAAAAGGAACTCCACAGCCCAGATAGAAAACAGGTTTTCCATCCGGACTTCTTCTTATTGAAGTTAAGAGTTTAATTGCCCGGCTGTACCATTTATATGCTGCTTCTCCGTTTGCAAATTTTCCGTACAACATTCCGGCATAAAGAAAATCAAGTTTAAGATATCGGAAGCCCCATTCATTTATTGCTTTTGAAATACAGGAAAAAATCCAGTCAAGCACATCATCCTGACTTAAATCCCAGCAGTAAAAAGTACCGTCTGACCCCCACAATGGATTAAATCCTGCCGGAACAAGGTTTCCTTTTTCATCTCTAAGAAGCCATTGCGGGTGTGCTGCTGCCGTATCACATCTTAAATCTACAATAAAAGGAGCAATCCAAAGGCCCGGAATACAGTGTTTTTCTTCAATTTTATTTACGATATTTACCATTCCGCCAGGAAACCTGTCTGTTCTAGGTTCCCAAAGACCAAGAGCTTTTTCCCAACCGTCATCAACCTGAAAAATTAATGAAGAATAATTTCCTTCAGTAATAATATTTTTTGTTGATTTAAGTGCTTCAAGATCATCCAGAATAAGTTTTTCATTAATGTTTGCATAATGATTATACCAGCTTTCCCAGCCGCCAGGATTCATTCCAAGTTCTTTTATCTGCTCAAAATGATTAGAACCGAAAATGTCCTTTAATTTATCTTTGCAGTCAAAATAAGAATCAGCAGTAAAAATTTCAATTTTTGCCGTAATGTCATCTCTTTTCCAGTTATTGTTTTTATCTGCAATTTCTATGGAAACAGTATTTTTTGTTCTGTCAAAGATAAACTGCACAGGAGGAAGCAAAGAAGATATGTTTCCTGCAGAAACAAAACAAAGATAAAAGTTTTCCCAGCGGGCATAGCATACAAACTGTCCTAAAACAAGATTTTTAGAAGCCTTGAATTTTGATTCCGGGAAAACAAGATACTGATTCCAGCCTTTTATTATTTTACATTCAAGACTTTCCTGCTTTTTGCCAGGTTCAACTTCAAAACCCGGATTCCAAGACTGCCAGCCGCCAACATTAATCCATGCATCTTTCAATGGATATTTTGAAACATCCAGAAATTTTGAGATATCAATAACATCAATTACAGAATTTTCTTCTGCATGATATGACTGATGGACTGTGTAAACTTTCATTGCAACTCCCTGTAAAAACTTTTACTTTCAGTAAGATAAAAAGAATATCTATATGATAGTCTTACTATCATATAGATATAATATCATAATTTTATGAGAATGCAAGAGTTTTTTAATTAATTTTCTGATTTTTCTGAATTTTTTGTTCTGCCCAGCTGACCGCAGGCACCGCCAATTTCTCTGCCTCGGCGGGTTCTGAGAGTTACATTAATTCCGGCTTTTTCAATAGAATTAACAAAGAATGATACTTCTTTTTTTGAAGGTTCTTCAAATGGCAGGCTTTTTACAGGATTCCAGGGAATTAAATTTACGTTTACATTTTCTCCCCTGGCAAAGTTAATCATATTCCGAATGCTTTCTGCATCAGTATTTTTATCATGAAGCAGGGCTGCTTCCAGAGTAACGCGCCTTCCTGTTTTTTCTGCAAAATAATGTATGGCTTTTTTTAATTCCTTCAGTGAGTTTTCTTCTGCACGGCATACAGGCATCAATTCCTTTCTTAACTCTTCATTTGCTGTTGTTAGGGAAACTGCAAGCCTTATATTTGGCCCGTTATCTGCAAGGTCGTAAATGCCTTTTACAATTCCACAGGTAGAGAGGGTAATCCTCTTTGAAGAAAGAGCCCTGCCGTCTTTATTACATAAAATCTCAATTGCTTTTCTGATTGCAGAAAGATTCTGCATAGGTTCACCCATGCCCATAAAAACAATATTATCAAGACTTCCTGCAATTGATTCCAGATATAAAAACTGCTCAACAATTTCTGATGCTGCAAGATTTCTGGCAAGGCCCAGGGTTCCTGTCTGGCAAAAAGCGCACTTCATTGCACAGCCGGCCTGACAGCTTACACAGGCGGTTTTCCGGTTTTCCCTGTCTGTAAGAAGAACTGTTTCTACATAATTTCCGTCAAAAAGTTTTATCTGCAGTTTAATTGTGCCATCAGAATCTTTCAGGACTTCAGAAACTTCTGAAGAACGAAGGAGGGCTTTAGATTTTAAGTTTTCCCTTAAATCCAGAGACAGGTCTGTCATCTGGTCAAAATCTGTTACCCCCCGGGCAATCCATTTAAAAATCTGATTACCACGGAATTTCTGAGTAATATTCAATTCACTGCAAATTTCTTGAGGAAGAAGACCTGTTAAAACTAGAGCAGACATTTTACTTTGAAATTATTTCCAATGCAGTGCTTATTGCGGCACTTCTGCTGTCATATTTTAAGAAATCTGAAAGAAGTTTTACAGCATCAGCCTTTCTGTTCATTGCAACATAGCAATCAGCCAGATCTACATAAAGTCTGGAATTTCTTGGATCATTTTTTATCAGATTTTCAAAGCGTTTGGCTGCTTCTTCAAGATTTCCTTCACCTTTACAGATTAGGGCAAGACCTATTGCTGCATAAATATCAAAATCGATTTCAAGGGCCTTATTATAATAAGACTTTGCTTCTGTATAATTGCCTGTTGTTCTGTATGCATCTCCAGCACGTGTAAGAATAACCTTGTTTTTTGGATCTATTTCAAGGATTTTATTCCAATATTCAATAGATTTATACTGCTGGTTCATTCCGCGATAACAGTCAGCAAGGCCAAAGAGGGCATAAAAGTTCTTTGGTTCTTTTTCAAGGGCCATTTCAAAGAATTTTGTACCTTCTTCAAATGTCTTTAACTTTCTATGGCAGTTACCGATTGCAGTAATAACACGAATGTCTACATCATCCTTATTAAGTTCATAAATTCTTGTCCAGTAATACAAGGCATCATGATATTCTTTAAAATCGTAGTTAAGATGACCAAGACCTATAAGCGCATAGGCATTATCCTTTTCCATATCAAGAACTTTCAGATAAAGGTCTTTTGATTTTCTAAAATCATGAGTCTTGCGGTATGCGTCTGCAACTCTGGTTATTACTGTAATATTTTTATCATCATGTTCAAGGTATTTCTGCCAGATATCAATTGCTTTGGAATACTGATTTTGAGCCTTGTAACAGTCTGCAAGACCAAAAAGGGCATAATTATTTGAAGGATAAAAATCAAGACATCTTTTATAGTAGGCAATTGCCTCATTAAAGTGGTTCTGCTTGCGTTCTGTATCTCCAAGCCCAACTAAAGCGTAGTTATTATTCTCTTCAATCTGTAAAATTGCATTAAAGGCTTCTTTTGCCCCATTAATATCGTCTTCTTTTATAAGCTGGTAGCCTTTTTTTGATAATTCAGAAATCTTATTAATTACTTCATCACCAGAAGTAGAAGCCGGAGTCATAAAGGTTTCTGGTATAAGAATTTCATCCGTTCTGTCAAGGTTTTCCATATTTTACTCCTTACTTTTTTACAATAAAACTAATTATGTTTAATTTTGTAATAATGATGAGATAACTTTTGCTATATTTTCATAAATAGGCTCTGTATCCCTGTGATTATGTGCAAGATAATAAGCCTTAAGAGCTTTCAAACTTTCATTTTTGTTCATGTAATAGTCACCAACTCGAGTAAGACCGTCAGAATATCCTGTTGTGATATAGATACGTCTTGCATCTTCGATGTTGCCATTATTGAACATAGTGTTAGCTTTACGGTTTAGGATTACTTTTTGTTCAGATGTTAGACCTTTTACGGGATTATCGGTGACTTTAATAAAACCATCGGGAATCCTTTTTTCTTGAACTGCCTGAGTAAAATTTTCTTCTAAACTTTTTCTTTTGCTCATATCTGCCAATAATTTAATGATAGAATTATAACATATAATTGATGAATGTCAAAATATAAAAACAACATTATTGTGAATAAGTATAAAAATCTACAATAGAACGGCCATAAATGCGCTGGTCGCTCCTTACAAGTTTTCCTATTTTATCTGGCATCTGATGTTCTTCCGGTCTGTGTACAAGTACAGTGCCGCTTTTATTTAAAAGACCGTTTTTATCTACCTGTTCAACCAAATCCGCATGGAATTTATAAGGGAAGGGCGGGTCAAAAAAGATATAGTCAAAGGAACGTTTGCAGCGCTTTATGAAATATTCTACAGGCATAAAATGACATTTAATTTTTATGCCGCATTCTTTTTCTGTAATGGAAACGTTATCCAGGACTGTATTTACCTTAATTCTGTCTTTTTCACAAAGTTCTACATCATCTGCACCACGAGAAACGGCTTCTATGGCAATGGTGCCAGAACCAGAAAAAAGATCAAGCCAGGATTTACCGCTTAAATCTCCAAGAATTGAAAAAACGGATTCCCTCATCCTGTCCATCGCAGGCCTTATAACGCCGTCGGGGCATTTTATGATTCTTCCTTTTAATTTTCCGCCAGTAATACGCATTTTAATCCTGCTTTTTATTAAGCGCCCAATAAACGCTGTCATGCTTTAGATTTTTGTTTTCTTTTGCATAGTCAAATGCTGTTTTTCCTTCTGTAGAACGGATTCCAATAAGAGCATTATTTTCCAAAAGAACACGAAGGACATTTGTTGAATTGCCAAACTCAGAAGCATACATTAAAGGTGTCTTTCCTTCATAGAAGGCATTGACAGGAATTGCCATGTCTAGGAAAAGCTGCATTTTTGAAATCTGAACATATTCAGAAGTATGACTTTCGCTTAAAAGCATAACAAAAGAACGCAGAGTCTCTTTTTCAGATGCGGTATAATGAGACAAAAGATTTTTCAAAATATCTGGATTGTTATTATAGCACGAAGCCAGGACAAGGGCAGAAGAGGAATACTTGTTTTTGATTTTTATATCTGCTCCTGCATCAATAAGAAGCTGAACACATTCAAGACCTTCCTGATAACGTACTGCATACATCAGGGCTGTCCAGCCGTCTTTATCTTTCAGATTTACTTTTGCCCCTGCTTCAATAAGAGATTTTACCTGCCAGTCATTTCCCGCTTTTGCTGCTTTCATAAGCAGGGTACGCCCAAATGAATCTGCTTCATCAGGATTTTCTATAGGCTCATAAACATATTCAGAGAAATTTGCAGGTTCTTCGTTATTATATAGAATATAATCGCTTAAATATTCTTTTGAATAGCGGTTTACATTTCCATTTGCATTTTCCCTGATTTTTGCCAGCTGCTGTTTTAAAAGTTCCTGTTCATTAAGCTGCTTCTCTGCTTCAGCCCGAGCAAGTTCTTCTGCACGTAATTTTTCTAATTCCTGTCGCTCCAAATCTGAAAGTTCTGAAGATTCTGTTTTTGGCTCTGGAGCTTCAACAATTCCTTTTGCAAGGGCCTTCTCCTTGTAGTCGTCTACAATTTCGGCCTTAATTTCCCTTACTTCTACATTTCGTTTAATAGCCTTCTTTTCTTCTTCAGCTTCTTTTACCGTATTAGTTGATTCAACAACTCTCTTAAACTTAAAATATGTCTGGTCTACATGCCCCGGCCTGTTAGGCATATCACTGTATAGCCTGATTTTTAGACTTTGATTAATATTTTTCTGAAGAACAAATGAAACGAAACCTTCAAAAGCTTCTTTTTTTACTACGTTTGCAGCAAACTGTCTTGTATCCAGACGCTCATAGTCAATAACGAGCTGAACAAACATATTATGAGCGTCTTTTGTAGAAGTTCCATTAAAATAAAAACTGATTTTATCTCCAGAAAGAGGCATATCATTTTTTACATATTCTGTAAAATCAATTTCTGTTTCAAAAAGTCCGCTATATTGATTGAGCCCCAGAAAAACCTGAGAACTGAAATCACATAAATCAAACTGATATTCACGAGGATGAACTGCTTTCTGATAAACCAAATCAGATTTTTTTGGTTTAGCAAAAAGTGAAGAAAAAAGTGATGCCAATGAAACAATCACAAAAAATAATCTGCGTTTTCTTGAATCAACAATCATAA
The DNA here is from genome assembly GCA_017470605.1 of Treponema sp. Taxonomy (GTDB): domain Bacteria; phylum Spirochaetota; class Spirochaetia; order Treponematales; family Treponemataceae; genus Treponema_D. Next base: position 68,471 of record JAFUYH010000030.1, on the reverse strand, counting down.
TAAAATTATAATATAATAAGTCAAATCCTACAAGTTGTGTATGGCTTCCTGTCTGCTTTTCTTTCAGGACAAAGGCCCTGTTAAGCATTTCCATATACATTGACGCAATTCTGATTTTTATGTATAGTAATAGAACACCCCTTGGAAATCCCTCGAGGATTTTCCTTTGTCCATAAGGAGGAATAGAAAGACTCTTTCTATTGTGCGATTCATTTCGTTGGAATGAAAAGCATTACGTCCTCCCATAAAATTTTTTATAGGAGATACTTTATGAAAAAGTATGAACTGATGACTATTTATCCACTTGATGATGAAAAGTCAAAGAAGGGCGCAGAAGATGTAAAAAGCGTCCTCACAAACTTCGGTGCTGAAATTACAGAAGAAAAGCACTTTGGAGACCGCGACCTTACCTACACAATCAACAAACAGAAGAAAGGTCGTTTCTATCTTTATACAATGAAGCTTAACCCTTCAAAAATCGTTGAAATTGACAAATCATTCAAAATCAACATGAACCTTTTGAAATATCAGTTTGTAAGACTTGACGAAAAGGATTCAAAATAAATAAACCCTATCGGGTAAAAAAAAGTTTAAGCGGTTTATTCGTTTGGAGGTAAAAATGACAGACTTAAATCATGTAGTTCTTATCGGTCGTCTTACACAGGATCTTGGTTCTGATGAAAGAAGTTTCGGTTATGTTGGAAACGGACAGGCCAGGGCAAACGTGAGTATTGCTGTCAACAGAAGCAAGAAAAACGGAGACCAGTGGATAGAAGAAGTAAACTACTTTAACATCACAATCTGGGGTAAAACTGCAGAAAACTTAAAACCATATCTTACAAAAGGAAAGCAAATCTGCGTTGAAGGTCATCTTAAGCAGGATCGCTGGGAAAAAGACGGTCAGAAGCAGAGCCGAGTTACAATTGTAGCAGATCAGGTTCAGCTTCTTGGAGGAAGAGGAGATGGCAGCAGTCAGAATGCAGGGGGTACTCCTAGATTCCAGCCAATGAACCAGGCTCCGATCCAGAATAATGGTTTCTCAAATAACTATCAGAGTGAACCTTATGGTGATACTGGCAGTGACTTTCCGGAAGATATTCCATTCTAATTAAAGAGGTATAAACTATGTCTGAAGAGAATACACAGGAACTTGAAGAAAAGAAAGTACAGGATGCAGCTGTTGCTGACACTTCTGCTTCTGAAGGACGCGAAGACGATAGAGACGGACGCGGTAAGGGAAAAACATACTTCCGCAAAAAGGTATGCCGTTTCTGCGCTAATAAAGCAAAAATTGATTACAAGGATGCAGATGCACTCCGTCGCTATATGACAGAACGCGGAAAGATTCTTCCACGCCGCATCACAGGAACTTGTGCTAAGCACCAGCGTGAAGTTGCAAAAGCAATTAAGAGAGCTCGCTCAATCAGCCTGCTTCCATACGTTGCTGATTAATTCTAAATTAAATGCACCGGCTCATACTCCGAGCCGTGTGTAAAAATAATAAACAGGAGCTTGAAACAAATGAAAGTTATTCTTAACGTAGACGTTAAATCACTTGGAGAAGAGGGAGACGTAAAGAACGTTGCTAACGGATATGCCCGCAACTTCCTTCTTCCACGTAATCTTGCTGTTCCTTACAATGAAGCTACAGTAGCTATCTTTGAAGGCCGCAAAGCAGAAATTGAAGCACGCAAAGAGCAAAAAAGAAAGGATTCTGCAAGCCTCAAGGAAAAACTTGAAGCTGCATCAATTGAAATTGTTATGCCAGCCGCAGCAAACGGAAAACTGTATGCCGCAGTTACAGCACACGTTGTTGCTGAAAATCTTGCAAAACTTGGATTTGATATTGAAAGAAAGAAGATTGAAATTCCAGGTTCTTCTATCAAAACTGTTGGTAACTTCAAGGCTACAATTAAGCTTTATGAAGCTCAGGCAGCAGAAGTTCAGATTGCAGTAAAGGCTCAGCCTGTAGAAGGCGAAGCTGCTAAAGCTGAAAAGCCTGCAAAAGAAGCAAAAGCTGCAGAAACAGAAGAAAAAGCAGAATAATTCTGTTTAAAAAATCAAAAGGGCCGGTAATTAAATTTGCCGGCTCTTTTTTTTAAGGAGTTTATTTATGGAAACAACATTGGCAGACAAAGTTCCACCACACAATATTGAAGCTGAACAGGCTGTTTTAGGTGCAATTTTATTAAACTGGGCCGCAATGGCAGATGTAGTTTCCAATTTAAAAGCAGACAGATTTTATTCTCTGCAAAATCAAGTAATATACGAAGCCCTTCAAAATCTTTATTCCAAAAACATTACTGGAGATACCATTTCTCTTATAAATGAACTTACTTCTGAAGGAAAACTGGATAAGGCAGGGGGGCCTGCATACATTGCCTCCCTTACAGACACAGTGCCGTCTGCTGCAAACATAGAAAATTACGCAGATATTGTAATGGACCGGGCAGCCAGAAGAGACTTAATAAAACTTTCTGATGAATTAAAGGCCGATTCCTTTGATATATCTAAAAAAAGTGATAACTTACTTGATAGTGCAGAACAGAAAATCTTTTCACTAGCACAGAAAAACGAGACTACTGAAATTTATGCCGCAAAAGACATAATGATTAAGGAAATTGAACTTATTGATGCAAGAACCAAGACAAAAAATAAGTTTACAGGAGTTCCAACAGGATTTAATCGTCTTGACACATATACATCTGGTTTCCAGAAATCAGAACTGATTATTATTGGAGCCCGACCTTCTATTGGTAAAACTGCTGTTGCTCTTTCTATGATGCAGAATATTGCCTGTGAAAAAGGAATTCCCTGCGGCTTTTTCTCTCTTGAAATGCCTTATGAATCAATTGGAATGCGTCTTCTTGCCCAGGAAGCAAATGTACCTATGCAGAAAGTGCGCTCAGGACTTTTAAGAATCTCTGATATTCAAAAATTACAGCAGGCCGCCTCAAAATGGTACAAGGCCCCTCTGTATGTTGTTGATACTCCTAATATGAGGCTTCTTGAACTCAGAGCCATGGCACGCCGCATGGTAAAAAATCATGATATAAAAATCATTTTCATTGATTATATCGGACTTATTACTACCGAAAATCCTAATGCCCCCGTTTATGAACAGATGTCCGAAGTTTCAAAATCCCTAAAAGCCCTTGCCAGAGAGCTTGAAATACCTATTGTAGCCCTTTGTCAGGTTGCACGTGATGCGGAAGGAAATGAACCTAACCTTGCCCAATTAAGAGGTTCCGGTTCCATAGAACAGGATGCGGACGTTGTAATGTTCCTTCACCGAGACAGACTTAAAGACGGCGATATGACAGAAGCACAGGATGCAAAACTGATTCTTGCAAAGCAGAGAAACGGTGCTACAGGTGACATTCCTATACTCTTCATTCCGCCTTACAGTAAATTCGTACAGAAGGCGGATGAAGAATAGCCTTTTACCAGCTTGAGCTTAAATCTTTTACAGATATTTTCCTTACAACTTCTTCAAGAGAAGGCTTTGTTCCTTTTTGTGGAACAAAAGTAATAGTTTCCTTCTTGCCCGGGAGAAGTGTTATCATATTGTCAGAAAAAATCCCCGGAAGCTCATCATTATCCAGCGAAACAAAAAATGCAGGATTGTCAGCTGATAATTCGACTTCATAAACAGATTTCTTCTGATTTATCTTCATTTTTATGTTTGCTTTTTTAATATCTGAGTGTTTATATAAAGAAGGGAAAACAACTTCATTATAAACATTTCCTTCAAATTCTGAGGAAACATAAATAAAGAAAGAGTCTGCCTCTTTTTTATTGATTTTTGAAACAAAAACATCTGTAACAGCATCTGGTTCGGCTCGAACAGACTTGTTTTCACAAGGGAATGCTTCTGTGCCGTCAAAGTGCAGGTAAGAGATTTTTACATTTACATCAACAGAAGATGCTGTTTCATTGCAAACCTTAGCATATAAGTCATCATCTTTTATAAAAGAAGGAATATATATTGAGGCAAAAAAACGACAGGAAACATAATGCAGAAGTTTCCATTTGCCGTTATATTCAAGACTTGACCATGATGCCCCCGGCCAGATGTCATTTAACTGCCAGATAAGGGCCCCCATACAGTTTGGCGCAAGACTTCGCCACCAGTCAACGGCAGTTTTTATGGCAACAGCCTGCTGAACCTGGCTTAAATAAACCATATTTTCAAAGCCATTAGGGAACTTAAAATACCGGCTGAAATTTTCAATAATAATTGAATTACCGCTAGGGGAGCGCTGATGGTATTCCATAAGTTTGCCTGTAAAGTTCAAATCATTTTCATTTGCAAATGATCTGATGCATTCCATAGAAGGGAAGGATTCATAACCAAATTCAGATACAAAACGAGGCCTTATACCAAGATAAGCGTCAAAACTCTTTCTTTCATGCCAGACACTCCAATAGTGCATATCTCCCATTGTATCTGCATGCCAGTTATCCGCAAAATCATCAGGGCCGGCACAAGGAGAACTTGGCCAGTAAAGGCGGGTATCATATTTTTTTACAGTTTTTCCAATAGTGCCGTGATAAAGCCTGTCATAATCTACCATATAACGGTCATGATTACGCACGCTTTCACGGAACCAGTTCATGGCACCATAATTTTCATTGTTACCGCACCAGATTCCAATACAGGCATGAGTCTGCAGGCGGGGAATCTGATAATCCAGTTCATACTGAACATTTAAGAGAAAATCATCAGAGGCAGGATACATTGAACAGGCAAACATAAAATCCTGCCATACAATCAGACCATATAAATCGCACAGGTCATAGAATTTTTCTTTTTCGTAAAAACCACCGCCCCAAACCCTGATACAGTTATGATGAGCAAGAATGGCTGATTTCAGCAAATCTTCATAACGTTCATCTGTAAGACGGGATGGAAGATTTTCTGCAGGAATCCAGTTTGAACCTTTTGCAAAAATACGCCTACCGTTGTTTTCAAAATAAAGGCAGCGGCCATCCTTTTCATCAACAGTATCCTTGTAGGTAACGGCTTTCAGGGTATTAAAAGAGATTTTTCTGTATTCACTGGAATCTATGGATAAATCTTCATTCAAAACACAGGAAGATAAAGTATAGATTACGTTTTCAGAAAGACCGGCTTCTTCGAGTTCTCCAGAAGTCTTCCATACAGAAGGATTTTTTACAGGAATTTCAACCGTAAAGAGATTCTCTCCATCTTTCAGGGCTATTTCTTTAGATACAGAAGATTCTGTTATATCTGAACCTTCAATTTTAAAGTCAAAGTGTCTGATTTTATTAACAAATGAATAATAATTCACATGAACTTTTGCGGTCCAGTCATTGTTTTTATGTTCATAGAAAACATTAACATAATTAAAAAGGCCGGAATTAACAGTTTCCAGAAAAATTTCTCCGTAAATTCCGCTTACCATAATGCAAGGCCCCCAGTCCCAGCCGCCATGACACTGACATTTTCTTGCAAGATTTCTGTTTGGAGAACAAACGTCATAAGACATACATGGAACAGAATATGGTAATTTTTCAGCTTCCTGACCTGCTTTGTTTTCTGCAGATTCAAAAAGAATGGAGACTGTATTTTCACCCTTTACCAGAAAATCACTTATATCAAAACGATGTCTGGCAAACTGATTTTTACCGCGCCCGGCTTCTTTTCCGTTTATATAAAGAGTAAAAAAAGTATCTGCTTCTGTAAGAGTAATAAAAGTCCGGCTTTTTTCACTGTTTTCAATCTGTTCACATGGCGTAAAATTAAATTTGCGTTCAATTTTCCAGTCAGACTTGCCGACCCAAAGCTGCTCCTGTTCATTAAAACCTTTATAAGGATCAGCAATAATGCCTTCTTTTAGCAGGGCAGTATGAAAATCTCCAGGAATAGATACAGGACATAAGATTTTTTCTCCTTCAGGATTTACTCCAGAAAGAGACCAGTTTCCCTGCAGATTGATTTTATTCATGTTATATTCCTTTTATTTTCCGCTTGAAATATCTGATAAATCAGCTTTATCCAGAACTTTTAATGAACCGGAAGAATCTGTTACAGAAATTGTTGAACTTCCAACTGTAATTGGACTTGCGGATTTTACTGTAATCTGAGACTTAAGCTTGAAAGAAAGATCTTCTCCAAACTTTCCAATATAATATTCTCCGTCTTCATCAATAACGCAATAATAGTCACTGCCATCCTGCACAAGAATAGAATCTTCGGCAACACTTCTGTCACTTTCAGCTTCAATTTCCATTGTATCAGGAGAAAGAAGAACAAGTTTTATGGCCCCATTTTTGGAATTTTCACCGGCAATAGCAAGGTAATTGTTTCCAGCCTTGTATATTAAACGTCCGCGAATACTTGTAACTGGAGAGTTTTTTAATACTTCACCAGTTTCAGAATTATAGCGTACAAGGCGGGAAAGCATTGCTTTGTCATCAAAAAGGACAATACCATAATCTGACGGCATATTTGCCATAGCCGCTTCCTGTTTTTGAATTTCCTGCTGGTCTTTTGCTATATCCTTGCGTTCAGACTGGGCTTCTGCCTGTTTTTTATCTGCAAGAGCCTGTTTTTCCTGTGCTTCTGTACGTGCCTGGTCTGCTTTTTCCTGAGCTTCATCTGCCTTGACCTGGGCTTCATCTGCTCTTTTTGCAACTTCATCTGCCTCACGCTGGGCTTCATCTGCTTCGCGCTGGGCATCTTTATCATCAGGATTTTCGTCTGCATACTGCTGTTTTTCGTCAGCTTCCTTCTGGGCAGAAGCGGCTTCTTTCTGGGCTTCTGCAGCATTTTTCTTTTCTGAGTCAGCAGTCTTCTGTTCTGCAACAGCTTCTTTCTGGGCATTTCTGGCATTTTCTGAGGCCGTTTCAGATTCACGCTCTTTTATATCAACCATATTTTTTCGGCTTTCTACATTGCGGTCGTCATCTTCTTTCATGGAATTGACAACTTTTGAATCACTTATTACAGAGGTATCAATAGAAGAAAGACCTCCGTTTGTAGCGTCATAAACAGGAATAATAATCTGAGAATGGCCTGGCCAGTCCTTATAGTTTACAGACAGACCGAAATCTGCTTCTGTAACATTGTTCAGGACAATCTGCTTGTATTTTTTTCCTGCATCAGAAAGTTTTCCCCTGTATACGGCGTTGTAAACAGTAATGAATACGGCAAGAGTATCTGCATCTTCATTGCTATAACCATAGGCCGCAGAAAGATAACCTGCAATGATTCGGCGCAGGTTGTTAATATGGTCTACACCGGCATCAGGACCTAAAATAATTATGTCCGCATCAAGTTTTCCGCTTTCATTCGGGTCAATGGCATGAATAACAGAATAACGGCTTGCACTGCCAGTCTCATTCTGGCTTTCCCGCTTCTGAGAAATAACATTTCCCAAACTTTCTCCAATCCCTCTGATTGAAGCTGCAGAATCTATAACCCTGTGAGGGCCTGTATAACTAATGAATTCAATTGTAGTATTGCTGGAAATGCTCTGGAGCTCAGAGCGGTCAACTTCCAGAGAAAATGACAGTACGGATACTAAAAGTGAAAGGGTAAAAAGTGAAATTATTTTCTTCATCATAATATTCCTTATCGAATAATTTTAACACATATAGCATTTTTTTTCCATAAAAGATTTTTGCAGGTATGGAACAGGCAAGGGGCAGACAAGGGGCAGACGCTTTATAAAAGAGCCGAAACTGTAAAAAGGACTGCCTTTTCAGGAAGAAGCCGTAATTTTTAGAGCAGGGATTCCATCACCATGCGGACGTGTTCCCGGCTTCTTGCATCCTGATTTGGAGATAGAAAGTTTTTCAGAATATTCCGTCCTTTAGAAAAATATGCCGGCTTACCCATAAACTGGCAAATTCCCCCTACGGCATCGCAGATAGACTCAATATTAGTTACATTTTTGCTGTCTATTTTAGAGGCCTTTTGTTCCAGAGCGGCAAGAATTTTTCCTTCCGGGTCATAAGGACATTCGCTTACACCTTTTAAGAGGGCATTTATTATGGAAGGATTGGAAGTACGCCTTATGATAGAAGCAATACATTCTGCAGAATCCGAACTTGAAAGATAGGGAAGCTGGGAGAGGATTTTTTCAAGGCCGGAAGAATCTTCCTCGAATACGGAATTTTCCATGCGGGTACCAAAATCTGAGGTAACAAGGGAAGAAGAATATGCATAACCTGTAGAGAGGGCATTTGAAGTAATTTCGATTTCTTTTTTACCCAGATTATTGTCTTTCAGCAGGGCCTGATTTGCAGGATCTGTCATCTCGTTTCCAAATCCTCCGTAATAATAATTAAATTTTTCAGTATTTACTTCTATAAAATCAGGATAAGACGTAAGAAGTTTTTTTGATAAATTTGAGTTTTCGGAATTCGACTGTGAAGAATGAAGCCTGAATGCATCTAAAGACCAGTTTTTTCTGCACAAAAGCAGATAGTTATCCGGCGTATATGCTAGATAATTCCATGCAGATTTTGATTTCTGATTTTCAAAGCGCATGATGCGAAGCGGAGTGCCGTCACTTTTAAAAAGCATACAGTTTTTATCATCAGCCAGAAGAATTGAAGAATCATTCATAGAAGTAAAGAGCAGATTCTGTCCCTTTATATCTTTTACTGTAAAAGATTTTGATATCTTTCCGTTTTTTGCATTCAGAATATTAACGGAAAGGCTGTTTTCCATAGGAAGCAGGGCTGAAACCTTATCTTTTTTGGAATTGACGGCAAAAGAAAGCCCTTTTACTTTTTTATTAAAAACCCACTGATTTTCTGCCAGTCCTTCTTTCAGGGCAAAGAGCCCGGCACTTCCATCATTAAATGAAAGCAGAACCCCATCCTGACACCACCATGCATTGGATATTTCTCCAGAAAATGTTATCTCTTCCAGAATTTCACCAAAAGGAGAAATCCTGAGGCCACAGCTTTTTCCTTCTTTTTCACCTGTAAAAAGAACCAGAGAACCGTCCGGCAGTTCCTGAGGAGGCAGGTCTTTTAATTTCAGGTTTTCAATTTTCCAACGGATAAGGCCGTTCATTGCATAGCAGATTATGCAGGAATTTCCCTTTATGAAAAAACGTCCATCCCGGCCTGCAAGAAAGGAATTTTCTGTATAATTAAAGGGAAGTGAAGTCTCCCAGACAATAGAGCCGCTTGGATTAATCAGTTTCATAACAGACCTGTCTTTATCAAAAAAAAGAATGAAATCAGAAGGCAGAGCTGCAAGACTGACGTTTTTTGTCTTTGCAAAAGATTTTTCCCACAAAAGCTTTCCTGAACTTGAAAGTGCAATTACAGTTTTTGCGTCACTTGCAAGACAGAAACCATAACTGGTAAGGACAGGCTGGCAGACTACGGTTCCTGGAAGAACCTTTGACCATGAGGCGTTCTGATTATCTAGCAGTTCCTGAGAATAAAGAGGTAAAAATCCTGATAAAATTAAAATAAGAACGATAACTTTTTTTAAGAGTGAGGATTTCATCTGATACCTTTTTCAAAAACTGCAAGACTTTCTATATGGCTTGTATTCGGATAAAAATCAAGAAGATAGATTCTTTTCATCATGTAACCGGCTTTTATCAGGCGGGCACAGTCTCTTGCATGAGTTGCAGGATCACAGGAAAGAGAAAAAATGAGGGGAATCTTACTGTTGCATAGATAGTCACACACTTCTTTTTCCATGCCGGAACGGGGAGGATCTACCAGACAGGCATCAAATGAAGGGCAATAGGCTGCACAGTTTTTTACCCAGGCGGCTCCGCTCATTCCATAACTGATGTGCTTCTTTCCAGAAAGGTTCTCTTCCGCATAGACAATTGCATCCCTGTTATGTTCCACCATTACAACATTTTCATATTTATCTGCAAGAAAGGCAGAAATTGAGCCGCAACCTGAATACATATCAAGAATGTTCTTTCCGCCGGGAAGCTCCTGCTTGAGCAGCTCAAGAACTTTACTGAAAACATAAAGATTGGACTGGAAAAATCCCCTTACATCAAAAGAAATGTCTTTGCCGTTTAAATTTACTGTAATGGAATTTTCCGGTGAATACAGGGTGCCTGAAAAATAATGATTCTCTTTTGGCTTATGCTTAATTTTTTTTCTGTCAATTACAGGATTCTGTTTTTTTTCAACTTCCTTTGAAATAACAATACCTGCGTCATCAGGCTGAGTCATAAAGGAACTTCCAAAAAGATGGCAGCGACCTTTTTCCCTTTTTTCTGGGGAAGTCTGTTCAAGGTAATCGTTTATGTTTTTTTCTGCACACAGGCACTTTGAAATCTGTATTATCTCGTTTGAATTCTTTTGTGAAAGACCTCCATCCGTAAGCTGAAAGCGGGCCCTGTAACCGTAATCCGGCCCATGAAGAATAAAGACTTCAGAAGAAATGTCTATTCCATTGTGCATAAATACATCACAGAGAATACTGCGCCTGAGTTTCCTTTGAAAGTCAGGTTTTATATGCATCATATTGCAGCCGCCGCAGGTGCCGTAATAGGGGCATGGGGCCTCAATCCTGTATGGTGACGCTTCAATCACTTTTACTATTCTTGCAGTATCATAATCTTTCTTAGTATCTGTAATTTCAACTTCAAGTTTTTCTCCGGGAAGAGAAAAGGGAACAAATGTGTTTTTTCCGTTAATTTTTCCTAAAGAATTTCCCCCAAAAGTGATTTTCTCTGTTATAATTTCCATAATATAGACTTTAACAAAACAAAAGATTTTTAACAATCATCAATATTGCAGGGGGCATGAAAATGCAGACTAAGAATTTTTTTATGAAAATGAGTGATGGAATTGAAATATCAGTAAACCGATGGCTTCCAGACAATGAAGAAGATATAAAAGGAATAATTCAGCTTCATCACGGTCTTGCAGAACATTCGATGAGATATGACAGGCTTGGCTCTGTTCTGGCAGAAAACGGCTGGATCCTAAATGCATACGATATGAGGGGGCATGGTAAAACAGCTGAAAATGCGGAAAAGATGGGAAAGGGGATTTTTGGAAAACTGGCAGAAAAAGACGGTTTTAACAGGGTTGTAGAAGACCTTCATGAAGTCATAGATTCCCTTAAAACAGAATTCAGCGGGAAAAAAGTTATTCTTCTTGGCCATTCATTCGGCTCTTTTGTTTCACAAGGTTATATTGAAAAATATGGAAAAGATATTTATGCCTGCATTCTTTGCGGAACAGCAGGCCCTAATCCAGCCTTAATTGGAATGGGTAAAGTTGTTGCTAAACTTGTGCGTTCCATTCGCGGAGCAGACAGCATTGTACCTATGCTTTCTAAAATGGCCTTTGGTTCATACAATAAAAAAATAAAAAATCCAATAAGTGCAAATGCATGGCTTTCCAAAAATGAAGCAAACGTACAGATGTATGAAGCAGATCAGTGGTGTGGATTTCCTCTTACTACGTCATTTTTCTGCGATATGCTGAGCGGCCTCTCACAGATTCACAAGATGCAGAACATCAAGGCGATTCCAAATGAGCTGCCTGTATTCTTTATTTTTGGCGGAGATGACCCTGTGGGTTCTTATGGTGAGACAATAAGAAAACTTCATAAAATCTATCAGGATAAGGGAATGGCAAAAGTATATATTAAGGAATATGCAGGAGACCGTCATGAAATTCTAAATGAAGATGACAAGGAAACTGTAGAAGCCGATATACTTGGTTGGATTTCCAACATCTAGACAAATGTAGACTTGACTTGAAGTAGTAAATAGGAATAATATTCAGCATTGTGTTAATTAGATATGGTACCGACGGAAACGGCAAGCTGATTAAGAAAGCTGTTGTTTATACCAAATCTGAACATTTAATATCTTTAACGAACATAGATCCTGACGCACTGCAGATTATAAACCGGCTTAGGGATGCCGGATATACGGCATACATTGTAGGCGGTGCCGTCAGAGATTTAATTGTAGGAAACAAACCTAAAGACTTTGATATTGTTACAGATGCCACTCCGTCACGCATAAAAAGAATATTCAGAAATTCTCGCATTATAGGAAGACGATTCCGTCTTGTACACGTAGTCTTTGGAGCCAAAATTTTTGAAGTAAGTACATTCCGTTCCATTGCGGAAGGTTCTGTAGGAAATGAATTTGGCTCAATAGAAGAAGATGTACAGAGAAGGGATTTTACCATGAATGCCCTTTATTACGATCCACTTCAAGAACAGGTAATTGACTATGTAGGCGGAATGAGGGATATAAAAAAGCACATTCTTAGACCTGTAATTGCAATGGACAGAATATTTGTAGAAGACCCTGTAAGAATGCTCAGAGCCATAAAGTATTCTGCAACAACTCATGCAAAAATGCCTCATTCTTTACGCCATAAAATCAGGACTTCTGCAGGGCTTTTATCTCAGGTTTCTCCTTCCAGACTTACAGAAGAACTCTTGAAAATCATTAACAGTCCTTTTGCATATGAAATTGTTTCTGAAGCCTTAGACACAGACCTTTATATTTATCTGCAGCCATCTGCTACCGGCTTGATTTATGAAGATAAAGAGTTTGAAAAGAACTACATGATCAGCATGAAAGCGCTGGGTGAACTTAACAGGACTGAACCGGATGCAAGACTGGGCAAAAAACTTCTTTATCTTATCAGGGATTTTACCCTGACTTTAACTGATTGGGAAAAAGAAGTGCAGGGGAAGGTGTCTTTTACGGAACTGTACGGAAAAACATGGGCTGAATGCAGGAATTTTGTGCTGCCTATGAACCCTGTAAGAAAAGAACTGGAATTTGCAGTAAAATCAATGCTGATTTCTCTGGGAGTCAAATCTCACTCAAAGATGAAAACAAAGTCTGCAAAACAGAAAAACAATTAAAAGCCTAATTTTTTGTAATCTTATCAATTATGATGCTGACTTCTTCTATAAGGATGCCAGTAAAGGATTCAATTTTGTCAATAATATACTGCTGCAGGCGGTGAACTTTTCCGGTAAGCTGAGTTCCAAAGGGAACGTCAATTGTTACCAGCAGCCTGTAGCCACGGGAATCAGTTTTTATTGAAATCTTTTTTATCCTTACATCAGGATCACATTCAGAAACACAGTGCATGACCATCTGGGTAAGAGCCGCTTCAGAAATTTCAACACGTCCTTTTTTAGAAAATTCAGGCTGAACGATTGATTTTTCAATCATCTTGCCGGCACCGTTCTTTTTTCTTTTAAAGAAATTCTTGCTGCTGAAAAAATCCCTCATTGAAGCAGAAAAAATCTGAGGATAATTCTTTTTTACTTCGATTGAAGGAACAGGAATGACGTGTTTTCCTTCTACATGACGGGACTTTACAGCCTTTTCAATTTCTTCTTTTGTAGCGATTTCTTCTATGTGGATTATTTTTTGCGGCTGGGGAAGCTGAAGCCTCATTGCAATTTTAGAAACCATCTTTTCTGATGTCCCAAGAAGAAGAATCTTTTTTATATGAGTCTTTCTAAGAACCCGGGCAACGGAATCCCTGTGGTCTTTATCATCAAAAAGAGCAACCCGAACAGCCCCCATATATGTTTTTTCACGCTTGGCAGAACGGCCGGCAACAATCTTATCATCCTGAATAAGCAGTCCGTCATCTATGATGGCATGAATTCCGTACTGTTCTGCGAGAAGTTTTGAACGAAAAGATTTTCCTGTTCCGCTTTCACCGACAAGTGCATAAACTTGAACCGGCTTAAAAAGTGATTTTACTTGTTCTATTATATTGCTCATTATCTATGATTATATCCCGAATTATTTAATATCACAATATTTTATTATATCAGAAAAATCTTCTTTTGAATCAACAAAAAGTTCTTTAGGAAATCCGCTTTCATTATCATAATATTCTTCCAAAAGTGTAAGTCTTTCTGCGGCAAGATAAAAATCGCGGCTTAATCCAGAGTCTTTCAGGCTTTCAGCTCCGTAGGCAGTATCTCCCAGCAGGGGGAAAGAATGAAAAGCCGACTGGGCACGAATCTGGTGCTTTCTTCCTGTGTAAATCGTTATGCGGGCCAGAGTGACCGTAATTCCTTTAAAAGTACCAAAAGCCAGAGGTTCAGCCAGAGAAAGTGCTTCTTTCCATTTATCAGAGTCTGAATCTGAGTCTGGATTTACATCGGAAGAACACCTTACCTTGTGAAATCCAGCACCTTTTTCTTCCTGAGAATATATATAATCTTTCCATGTGCATTTTTCTTTAAGTTTTCCCTGCAAGACAGCACAGTATGATTTAATAATTCCATGATTTTTAATCAGTTCAGAAAACCATCTTGCCCCTAAGAGGCTTTTTGAAAAAACAATCAACCCTGAAGTTTTTCGGTCAAGGCGGTGAAGGGGGCCTGGTGTAAAAGCAAGCGAACTTTCTTGTGTAGATTTCAGGTATTTGCGGACAATATCTTCCAGAGGCTTTTTTCCATTTTGAATGGCACCATGAACAGAAATGTCATAAGGCTTCTTTACTACAAGATAGTTTTCATTTTCAAAAATGACAGACAGTGATTTTTCATCATCTTTATTTTCTTTTATGTTTTCTTTCTCAGTTTTTTTACCGTCTGCAATAAAGGCTGCAAGCTGAATTACATCCCCGGAAGAAAGCCTGAAATCAGGACGAATCTTTTTTCCGTTTACCCGAACAAGACCTTTACGGATGTATTTATAAAGATTTGAAAGCGGGAGGTCTGCTGCAATAATTCTAAAAACTTTATCCAGACGCCTGCCGTCATCATTCTGGCCTGCAGTAAATTCAATAAAATCCATTCTTATATAATATATTTAAAACAAAACATTCCTACTAGTAAAATTTACGTTTTAGTGATAAAATTAATTAATTTTTTATGAATACGATATTACCAACTTTCAAAGAACAGTTTTATTTATTCTTTAGAAATCCTGTGCTGCTTTCATGCATTTTCAGTTGGCTTGGAGCACAATTTCTTAAGACGGCAATAAATCTTATATACGGAAGAATTCATTCTCTAAGTGAACTTTTTGAAATGATGATCTGGAGAACAGGCGGTATGCCTTCAAGTCATTCAGCTCTTGTTACATCACTTTGCACTACAATCGGTTTCAGGGACGGTATTCATTCTGATATATTCATGCTGTCTTTATGTTTCTTTCTGGTTGTAATAAGGGATGCCTTTGGAGTAAGGCGTTCCAGCGGCATTCAGTCACAAAGAATGAACAAGATTGGTCGTGAACTGGCCGAAAAAAAATATCTTGATGAGTACGAGCCAATAAAAGAAGTAAACGGACATACTCCGATGGAAGTCATCTGCGGCTGCATACTTGGATTCTTTATAGGAATGGCATTTTCGCTGCTCTAGAATATGAAGAACTACATCAAGATTGCATCACCATTCATCCTTATAATTTCTCTTCTGGCTATTTTTACTTTCCGCTCGCTGCCTGCAAGCAAACTCTGGAACGAGTATGCTGTTGTGTATGTTCCGGTGGAAACTTCGGATCAGAGTGTTTTAAATGCTCTTGGCGAAGCAAAAATTGAAGGAGCAGTTACACTTTCCGGGCAGTTTCTGCCTGTGAATACTTCAATTGATTCTCTGGAATATTCTATTTACAGATACAACAGTCAAAATGATGATTTTTCATACGACAGAAAAAGAAACGCATATTTTTTTGATAAGTCGCAGAATTTCAGGCTTTATTATATTCCAGTGCAGGAAAAACAGAAAATTGCCAGTCTTCTTTCAATTCTTTCTGCCTCTGGAATAAAAGCAGGTGCTGATATTTCGGCTTCATATCCATGGATTCTGCCTTTTATTTCTGCAATTCTTCTGATTATTCTTACTTTATTTTCTAAGAACAAAATATTTTTTCTTCTTGCGGCGTCAGTTCCTGTAATTAATTTATTTTGCAATCCTTTCTATCAGATGGCAGAAGCAGAGTGCCTTGTTATGCTCTGCCTCTTCTTTATTTCAAATGTATGGCAAAGAAGGGGGGCAATTGCCTATCTGCTTGCAAATCATGCAATTCCAGCAATGCTTTTTACTGCTCTTTTGTGCGCCTTTACTTGTACCCTGAAATCCGGATTTATGTTTACGCTTTCTCTTTTTGCAAGTGCATCTGTAATGGTAATTTATAAAATCATTCAGGATTATATAAGGTCAAAAGAGTCTTTTGTTCCGGTTTATATTCGTCCTGCCAAAAAGATTTCTGTATATGGATCAAATGCCGGACTTATTTTACCTTTAGTAACAGCAGCCTCTCTTGTTATTTTTGCCGTTATTTTTATTTCTTCTTTTTCTGGAATCTCTTCTAAATCTTCAGAAAAACTTATGCTGCCCGCAAATTCTCAGCAAAGTGCTGACCTGCCTCAGCTTGAAGACTACTATAGATGGACCTGGAATTTTAAAACTTATCCATATAAATCATTAAACAAAGAATCTTCTAACGAAAACTTTATCGAATATCCTCAATTTACAGAAGAGAAGGGTGTCATAAGACAGAATTCTCTGGTTATGGCTTATAATCAGTCTTTTAAAGATTCCGTATATGAAAACATTGACTCCCTGCAGTTTAATTCAATAGAAAAAGTATTAAAATCAGAAGGAAAAGATTTTTCAGGCGGCTATTCTCCAACAAATTCTTATACAGTGGATTTATTCGGAATAATTATGAGTTTAATCTGCGTTTTTATATTACTTTTTATTTATATTTCCACTATGATAAGAAAAGGAACTAAAAGATGAATTCAAATAATCCTGTTGTTTCTTCAGTAATAAAAAATTATTCCTATACGCAAAATGCCTTTCTTTCCAAAGTTGTGACGATTCCTTTAATTCAGGAATACGGCAGTTCTTATAGGGTTCTGGTAAAGCCAGGTGATGTTGTTCAGGAAGGCGAAAAAATTGCAGTTTCAGAAAAAACAGATGTTTATCCGACATACATTCATTCTTCTGTTCCCGGAACCGTTACAGAAATTGTTTCCTGTACCTTACTTAACGGGAAACAGGAATTTGCTGTAAGAATTAAATTTGGCGGAAGTTTTAAATATCTTGGAAAAAAACTGCCGGAAGAAAATGAATCTCTGCTTACACCAGCCTCAATTACAGATTCTCTGCTGGACAAGGGCGTTATAAACACTTTTGACATTACAAAACCGGAAAGTCTTGGTTATCAGATAAGAAGAATGAAAAAATGCGGCTGTATTGCTGTAAGAATGTTTGATGAAGACCCTTACCGTATTACAGATTCCCTTGTTGCAAAATTTAATCTGGAAAAAATCATCAGGGCATCCAGACTCCTTGCAAAGGCTCTGAATGCCGGTGGAGTAGTGCTTGCCATTGACCAGAAAATCCAGAATAAAGCATCCTTAAAAGAATTTGAATCTGATGATTTGAAATTTCTTGAAATGAATATAAAAAGGTATCCGTGCGGAACACCAAGAGAAATGGTTTCAGCCTTCAGCAGAAGCAGCCTTAAAAAGTCATGTAATTTTTCTCTTTCTAAAAAAGATTTATTCATTGACTCATCTTCCATGCTGGAAGTATATAACGCAATTATTCTGAATACACCTGCGATTTCCAGAAACATTCATTTTTCCGGAAACTGTCTTTATTCTTCATGTATGCTGAATGTAAAGATAGGCACACCTATAAAGGATATTGTTTCACAGCTGGGAGGCTTTGTAAAAACGCCTTCTCTTTTTATTATAAATGGTGAATTAGGTGGTTCTTCTGCTCAAAGTCTGGACATGCCTATTACAAAAGATATAAAATCTGTAAAATTTGTTTCTTCACGAAAAATTACAGATGAACAGATATATTCCTGCATTAACTGCGGAAACTGCAGGCTTATATGTCCTGTAAAAATTTCGCCGGATATTCTGTATAATTCGGTAATTACCAGCAGTCCGCTTTCACAAACACTGGAAACTTCTGCCGTAATCTGTAATTCGTGCGGTCTGTGCAGCACTGTATGTCAGGCCAGACTTCCTTTAGCACAGACAATTTCTGTACTGAAGGAAAATATTTTGAACAGTAATAAAGAACAGGAAGAGCAATGAGAAATAAAAGACCTGATGATTATAAAATTCAATCTAAACAGCTTGCCATAAGCCCCTTTATTTACAGCGCACCTTCAATCTCATCAATTTCAATCAGATTCATTATTCTGCTGTCGCTGCAGGTATTAATGCTTTTGATTACAGGTTCATACAAAGCCTTTATTGTTGTTCTTTGTGCCGTAATGGGAGCCGCTGCGGCAGCCGCAATCAACTGCATTCTGCACAAAAAAGAATACTATCAGATAATGAATATGATTATTCAGGGAATGCTGATTGGCCTTCTTATTCCTGAAAATTACCCGCCAGTTCCAGTTTTTTTCATAGTTTTTATGACTTTGTTCTTTTCGCGTTTCCTTATATTTAAAAGCATAAATTCCTGGCTTAATATGACTGTTTTTGCAGTTTTAATTGCATGGGTAATCGGAAGAAATTATTTTCCGGGCTTTACTGTAACTTCAGATATTATTTCCATGAGAAATACATCTGTTTATCTGCTGCAAAACGGCTTATACCCGGTTTACAATTTTGACAGTATTATTACCTCATTTCTGAACTCTACAGTTTTTGCTTTATTTAAGGTTTCTATTCCAGAAGGATTTGTAAGTATGCTCTGGGATTCAGGTCATGCAATTCCGGCATTCAGATTTACCTTGCTGACAATCATTTCTTCTATAATCATCTTCTCTGATAATACTTTCTCTGGAATTATTCCTTCTATTTTTCTCATTTCTTATACACTTTTAGTCAGACTTTTTTCTCCTATGTTTTTTGGAGGATTCTTTAATCAGGGAGATATTATACTGGCACTTTCTTCCAGCGGAGTTCTTTTCTGTGCAGTATTTGTAATGCAGTGGTTTGGAACAGTGCCTGTTACCATAGCGGGCAAGATAATTTCGGGTCTCTGCCTTGGTTTCAGCGCTTTTCTGATTATTGGCTGCGGAACTTCTTCTATAGGAATGATGTACACAATTCTTATTAATAATATTATTACGCTTTTTATCCGCACAGTAGAAGAACAGAAAAATCTTTCTAATATTGCCAAAGTTGTTGCAAAGCATAATCTTAAGAACAGTGCAGGAGCTCAACAATGAAACAGACAATTTCCTATAAAAAATTCTTCATTAATTATGCAATTTTTATTGGCATTCTTGCCGTTCTTTTAGGAATTCTTATTTACACAACAAAAATAACTCAGAAAAGCTGGTCTAAAAATCTGAAAAAGAGCATAGAGCTGGTTCTTGATGAATCTGATCCAAGCGTATGGTTCATAACAAATGAATTGAAAATAAAGAATGCTTTTACCTTGAATGCCGCCTGCTATGAGGCTCGCAACAAAAAAAACGGTCAGTTTTATAAAGCGATAATCATTAATACCCAGACAATTTACGGTCCCATTCCTGCAGTATTCATAATGGACAGAAATGGGGAAGTGCAGTTTATAGGCTACAGTTCTGTTCACGGCAGGGTTCGGGAACAGCTTATGAATGATACAAACAATAAAAGAATTAAATACTGGAAAAAGAAGATTCCATATATAATTCAGCAATAGGAGGAAGAAAATGCAGTTGATTGAAAAGAAATCCATTTACAAATATCTGCCTCTACACCTAGCTCTTCTCATACCAATTCCAGGTCGTTTTGTATACGGCTTTACAATTGTTCTGGAGCATATAATCCTCACTTTAATCGGAACCCTTATAAACTCACTGATTAACAAACTGAACTTAAAGGAATTAAAAACTGTAATCATAATGCTTACAATGATTTCTGTAACTATTTTTTTCAGACAGATTCTGGTTGTAACTTATACAGAAATTGCCCTTACTTTAGGCTATCTTATATTTTTGCCTCCAATATCACTCTTTCTAATTCAGATTATTTATTCAGATTTGGAAGAGCCGTTACCTGTCCGCTTAAAAACAAACCTTATTCAGACAGCCGTTTTTTCTTTGAACAGTCTTTTATTTTTTCTTTTTAGAGATATAGCAGGTTTTGGAACTTTTACATTCTATTCAGGAAACCATATGTTTTTTGAAAAAGTTTTATTTGATTCAGATAATGTAGGAATTTTCTCATTCTTTGCAACATTACCGGGCGTACTTGTTCTGGCAGCCATGGTACTGTTTTTTAGTCTTTTTATCCATGAAAAAATGAAAATTCAGAAAAGAGTGGAGCTTCAGAATGATTTACATTGATACATTTCTTTACTATACACTGTTTTCCTCAATTGTATTATTTTATGGAATAGGCTTAAACCAGATTTCCATAATAGGCAATGAATTATCAAGACAGATTATTTTCTTTATAAAGACAATTCTTTCAATTTTTTCAACATCAATACTGACTTATCTTGTTGTTGCATTTATTCTTGTTCCTCTGGAACTTGTAGAAATCTTTCCTGTAATCTGCCTGCTCATTTTTATTGCTTTCAATTCATTTGCAGAAGGTCTTGTAAGACTTACAACAGGAACGGAAACAACAGAATTTATAATCTCATTCTTAATTGTTCTGATTTCTATTTTTCAAAGTAATTCAATTCTTGATACAATGGTAATCTGTTTAAGCAGCATCTGCGGAATTCTTATTCTGATTCCTTTCATTCATGTATTAAGAAACAGGCTTATCGTATTCGGCCATTCTTATTTTGAAAGATACCTCTGCATTTTCTTTATATTCCTTGCTATTCTTCTTTTGCTTATATCAGTTTTTGATGTCAGCTGGTTAAATGTAGGAGTAATAAAATGATACTTGCAATTATTCTGCTTATTCTGATTGTTCTGATTCTTTCTCTTATTATCCTCTTTTCTTTTTATATCTTTCTTCCATCTTTGAATACAGATAATCTGGAAAATGATGCAATTATTTCAGATAAAGAAAAAGACTTTCATCATAAAGAAGCAGAGGAACCTCCTCTTTCAAATAAAAAAGCCGTAGTTTTATGTTCCTGCGGAAAATCTTTTTCACATAATAAAAATATTTTTAATGAAGGCTTTACATGTTTTATGGTAAAAAACATGAGCGGTTCTGGTACAGACTGCAAATATGCCTGTATAGGACTTGGAGACTGTGCAAAAGTATGCAGTCAGAATGCCATCATTATAAAAAACAATACAGCAGTTATTACCAAAAATTGCTGCGGATGCGGAAAATGTGCAGATATATGTCCGCAAAAAATTATAAAACTAGTTCCGAAAAACACAGAATCCATGGTTATGTGCAATAATTCGGATATTAATTCATTTACAACCTGTTCCCACAAACAAAAGGAAGAAAAAGTTGAATGGATTGAAAAAAAAGACTTTAAAATATGGGCATATTGTCATAAACTTATAGACACGCTTAATAAACATTTTAAATAATCTTTTAGGGATAGATTAAAAGGAGAATTCAGGCAAAGCGGGTGGGGTATGCTGTTTTGAACTGATGGGCTCAACTTACATTTGTTTTCATCTAAATACATTTTCTTTATTAACAGAAGGTAATGACAGCATTGAAAAGAAATTTCAAACTGTTTATAAGCCTCTTGCAAAATTTTTATATGCAAACAGGTCATTTCCTTTTTCAATTTCAATAAACGGAAATCTTCTTCAATTTTTAAAAAAGCGTAAAAATGAACTGATAACAATCTTTAAAGAACTTGTTGACCGCAAACAGCTGGAAATTTTAGGCGGCGCATATTACGATGCCGTCCTTCCTCTTCTTTTTCCTGTAGACAGAAACGGACAGATTGACCTTCTTACCTCGGAAATCAGACAGACCATAGGAAAACGTCCTCGCGGAATTACTTTATATGCGGACGCCTGGGATTCTTCTCTTGTAAATAACATCAACACATGCGGAATTGAATATATTCTGCTGGATAATCCTATAATCAAGGATTACAAATATGCCTACCTGCCTTTAATTATGACAGATTTAGGTAAGTCTGTTGAAATTTTTCCTTATTATGAAGAATTTATTCCAGATGCAGAAACAGAAGTTTCTTCTTTCATCACACAGATAAGCAAGGCAGTAGAAAAAGCTCAGAAAAAATCCCAGTTCATTCAGATGGAACCGAACAGGGTAATTGTAATTTCTCTTTCTCTGGAGCAGATTCTGCCTTTGATTGAATCTAAGTGGTTTGAAAAACTTTCTGAATACCTTGCTTCTGACCAGTCTGACGGAAGAATTAAACTTTCTACTCCATCTGCATACAGAAAAGATGAATTTGTAAAACTTCCGGCCTATATTTCATGCGGTGTAAGTGAAAAACTTTTTGAAGATGAAGTTTTTTACGGAATAAGAATTCTTGCAAAAGACAAGATAAATGCTTCTTTTTATAATTATCTTGAAAATTATGTCAGCGGTTCTGCCCTGTACAGAAAAATTCTTTACACTAGCAATCTTGTAAATCAGTATAAAAATGATAAAATCCGCAAAAAGACTGCTCGTGATAAACTCTGGCTTGCCCAAAAAGGAGATGCAATTATCTGGAATTCAAAGGATATTCAGAAAAATATTGCAAACAGACAGGAAGCCTATAAATATCTGAATGAAATTGAAAAAATTCTTTCTGATGATAAGAATTTCCGTGAAACTATTACAAACTATGATTACGACTGTGATGGATTAAAAGAATATGTCTGCCGCATGAAAAATTTCTTCTCTTATATTTCGCTTATAAGCGGTGCCATGATGGAACTGGAAGTTTTAAAAGGTGGCGGAAATTATGTTGACAACCTTTCTAAAAAAGAAGTCTGGGACGGTGAAACAGACAAATACCGCAGGGGTATATTTGTAGACCACGTTTTCAGTGAAGAGCAGTTTGCAAGATATATGGCAGGCGAAGCGGCAGGAGACGGAATTTTTTCCAGAATTCAGTACAGCGAATCGCGATATTCTCAGGCACATAAAGAAATTCAGCTTACAGCTTCTGCAGTTGCCCTGGAAACAAAACAGGCAATCTTCCTGAAGAAAAAATACATAATCAGTTCTGACGGACTTTATGTTCAGTATATTTTAAGAAATGAAAGCGATAAAGTCCTTAAAATGAAGTTTGCCGTTGAATCAAACCTTACTAATGTTAATTTTGCAGAAGACAATAATTCTTTCTTCAGCCTTGAACTTATTGATTCTGGAGAAAAAGTTACAGCGGATTTTACAGATTCAGACTTTTCTCAGAAAAAACTGCAGAACCTTTCTACAGTAAGGGCTTCTGACCTGCAGAACGGAGTTTCTTTTGTTTTTGAGCCGAATGAAAAGTGCGGCTATTACTACAGAAAAGTAGAATTTAAACGCCCTGACAGAAACGGAGAAATTAAAACTGTACAGAACTGCCTTGTTTCAACCTTATTCTGGGATATAGAGC
Organism: Treponema sp.; assembly: GCA_017470605.1. Taxonomy (GTDB): domain Bacteria; phylum Spirochaetota; class Spirochaetia; order Treponematales; family Treponemataceae; genus Treponema_D. The sequence continues at coordinate 45,082 of JAFUYH010000030.1, read as the reverse complement.
TTGAAACGGGAATGGAGACAGAAAAAAATATAAATTTTGCGATAGTTTCCGTAAAAAAACAGAAAAAAGCTAAAGGCGATGAATAAGAAACATAAAAAAAGGTGCTTTATTTGATTTTTTAAAGCACCTGACCTGAGCCAGACTTAAAGAACTTCTTTTGCCAGAGAAGTGATTAAATCCTTTAATTCCCTAAGTTTTTCGTGGCTGATGCGGGGATTTAGAAGGGTAAACTTCAGGAAAACCCGTTCATTGCTTACAGTCTGACCAATCACGATTCCGTGTTCATGAATCAGAGCACGGCGTACTTTTTTGTTAATTTGGTCAGCCATTTTTTCATCACGGTTTTTGAATCTGAAAACCACTGAACTTATTTCAGGCTCTGTGATGGTTTCAAAATTGCTGTCCTTAGAAAGAATTTCATAGAAAAAGCGGGCGTTATCCATGCTTGTTTCAATAATTTTGCTCCAGCCGTTTTTTCCCCTTGTCTGAAAACTTACCCAAACTTTCAGGGCATCAAAGCGGCGGGTTGTCTGCAAAGATTTATCTACAAGATTTGTATATCCGTCTTCTTCATCTTCTTCACGGTTTAAGTAATCTGCGTGAATTGTAAGGGCTTCAAAATCCCGGGCATCTTTTACAAGTACGGCGCTGCAGGAAATTGGCATAAGGAACATTTTGTGAAAGTCCACAGTGATTGAATCGCAGAGGGAAAGGCCTGTTACGCTTCCGCGATATTTTTCTGACATTATAACACCAGAACCGTAAGCCGCATCTGCATGAAGCCACATATTGTTTTCATGAGCCAGGGCAGCAAGTTCTTCAAGAGGGTCAATGCTTCCAAAATCAGTTGTACCGACGGTTCCAACAATAAGGAATGGAATATTGCCAGCTTTTTTATCTGCTTCAATAAGAGAGCGCAGGGCAGAAACATCCATTTTTTTGCGGGCGTCTACAGGAACTTTTACAACTGCCTGATAGCCAAGACCTAGAATATGGGCTGATTTTTCCATGGAAAAGTGGGAAATCTCGCTTGTATACATTCTGAGTCTGGAACATTTCTCATTAAGTCCAAATTTTTTGACATCATATTTAAGGATTTGATTGCAGAACCAGTCTCGTGCAAGAATTATTGCAGTCTGATTAGACTGGCTTCCTCCGCTTGTAAAAACTCCATCGGAAGAAGAATCATAACCGTAAAGGGCACAAAGGTGACGGATAGTTTCTACTTCAATTTCTGTTGCAACAGGAGACTGATCCCAGCTGTCCATAGACTGATTAAAAGTAGAAATAATAAGTTCAGAAGCGATGGTTTCTATAAGGGAAGGCCCATGCAGATGAGCCATGTAATCTGTAGAGGGAGTTCGCAAAAGATTAGGCAGGACTTTTTCTTTTGTAAGGCTGAAAACTTTATCCCATCCAAGTCCTTTTTCCGGCAGAATCGAATCCTGATGAACAGTTTTCTTTAATTCTTCTGGAGTAGGACCGGAATATGCCCTGTCATCACAAAAAGCGTCTGTAATGGCCTCTGCCGTATCTGAAATAAGTTTTTTGTAGTCTTCTTTTGATTTGCTTTCGTTAGTCAGGAAAAAGCTTTCCATTTTTTGTCTCCCATAAAAAGAGGGGGATGTCTGATAAGTATAAAATCTAGTGCATGACAATACTTATCAGTCACCCCCACGACAGGTGTATGCCAGATATCAATGTAGGGATTGAGCCGACAATCCCTACATTCACTTATTTGTATTCTTTGTTTACTGCAAGTACGGCTTCTTCAAAAATCTTCCAGGCCTTTTCAAGGTCTGCATCTGTTATGTTCAGGGCACAAAGACAGCGCATTACAGAGCCGTTGCGTCCGCCTTTTTCTACTATAAGGCCATGCTCAAAACAGTATTTCTGAACCTTGCCAGCAATTTCGCCTGAAGCCGGAAGGGAGCCTATGCAGTCTGGACTGCCTTTTGGGTCTACAAACTCGGTTCCAACCATAAGTCCCTTGCCGCGTACATCACCAATAATGATTACACTTTCTTTGAGTTCACGGAGTTTTGTACGAATCAGGTCTCCCTTGCGAGAAACGTCTGCAAGAAATTCCGGCTTAGAAACCCTGTTCAAAACAATGGTTCCAGCCTTCATGGCAAGCTGGTTCCCGCGGAAAGTTCCCGCATGGGCACCAGGCGTCCACTTATCAAGTTCCTTGTTATATACAACTACGGCAAGAGGCTGTGAACCGCCGATTGCCTTTGAAATGAGCACAACATCAGGAACAATGTCTGCATATTCAAATGCAAACAGTTTTCCGCTGCGTCCCATTCCGCACTGAATTTCATCAACAATAAGAGGAATATCAAGTTCTTTTGTAACCCGTCTTACGCACTGAAGGAACTCTACAGGAGCCGGAATAACGCCGCCTTCTCCCTGAATAGCTTCCAGAATAACGCAGGCTGGCTTTGTAATTCCACTTTCAGGATCTTTTAATGTGCGCTCAAAAAAGTTGCAGGCTGCTTTTACGCCGTCTTCACCGCCAAGACCGAAAGGGTCGCGGTAAGCATAAGGGTAAGGGAAGCTATGCACATCTGGCATAAGGCCGTTTACAGCGGATTTTGCATGAAGGTTTCCCATGCAGGCAAGAGGGCCCTGGCCCATTCCGTGATAACCACCGGCAAAAGAAATGACACTTGAACGGCCTGTTGCTGTTTTACACAGTTTAATAGCCGCATCAGCAGCGTCCGTTCCGCTAGGCGAACAGAACTGAATCTTGCAGTCTTTTCCCATGTTAAACGGAAGTGCATCAAGAAGAGTGTGTACAAAAGTGTCTTTTACAGGGGTAGTTAAATCGAGGGTGTGAAGAGGCAAGTCATTGGTAAGCATATCTACCATTGCCTGATTCACTTCATCATCATTGTGACCGAGTGCTAAAGTTCCCGCGCCACACAAAAAATCCAGATATTTGTTTCCTTCTACGTCCTCAACCCATGAGCCTTTGGCTTTAGCAATCGCGAATGGAAATTTTCGCGGGTAGCTGCGGGCATTAGATTCTGTGGAATCCTGTCTGGTAATGTAATACTGATTGGTGCCTTTTTCTGACATCGACGTTCTCCAAAACCTAAACTGAACCGCACAAATGTGCAATATTATTATAATAATGAAAAAGCAATGTAGGGGCAAGGCTTTTTTCCCGATAAATTATTTATGAAAAAAATAATATTTCTGATTGCAGTCTGGACAATTTTTACCATTAAAATCTTTGCTCAGGGGGCAATAAATCATCCTCTTGGAAATATTGATGATGCAGAAAATCAGATTGGAAAGGTAATAAAATATAAAGGACACAGGAACTATTCTTTCAGCGAAAGAAGTGACCTTCGTGTATACATGAACGGACGTTATGTGGGGCTTCAGAGCAAGCAGGTAGGAGCCTTTATAATTCCTTCACAGGGTGATAAAGGGCTTGTTTACGAGGGTGACTTTTATGTAAATCAGGATACGAACAAAAATAACATGCAGGTGGCGCTAGGAATTCACGAAGCAATTCCGTCTTCATTTATAATCAGTGATGACGGAAAACTTACGATGATTGTTGATAACGGGTATCCTTCTTTCAGAAGTTTTCCTGCCTATTCAGCTCATAATATAAAAAAAGGTGATGTATGGCAGGCTCAGGCTGTTCGCGCTGTAGACCCGCTTTCTAAAGGAATCATCACTAAAATGCCGATTTTCGTTCAGTACACCTATACTGGAGATGATTATTTTAACGGCGAGGAAGTTTACCTTATCAGCGCGCAATGGGCGACCCGCTACGGCATGAACAGTACGACTCATTACATTGACTGGGGAGGAGACAAGGAACTTGAGAAGGCTGTGGGCTCCCACAAGGCAACGCTGATTGTAAGCAAGGAATCTGGGGCGGCACTGGTAATTCGTGATAATGTTGATGAGATTTTTTATTATACGGACGGAAACAGCTATCAGTTTAAGGGGACAATTTCTTTGTTTACTGAATATCCTCCGGCAGTAGACAGAAGCCGTTTAATAGAAGCAATCAGGAGGATTGTAAAACTTGAGGAAGATGAAGCAGAGGCTTTGATTCAGCCGGTGGATTCTGGTTCAGTTTTTGGAAATGGCGGAGATGCTGACGATGGGCTTGACGGCGGGGCTGACGCTGTGGCAGATGGTAATGATGACGATAGTGCTGATGGTGCTGATGGTGGCGATGCCGCTGAGGGTGCTTGGGCTGACGGTGGCGATGCTGCTGAGGGCGCTGGGGTTGCTGTGACATACGGTGATACTGATGGTGGAGACGCCGCTGAGGGTGCTAGGGTTGCTGTGACATACGGTGATACTGATGGTGGAGACGCCGCTGTGGCAGATGGAGATTTTAACGATGCCGGAAAAAATGATGACCGCCCGATTACTGTAGAAAACACAGAAGCTGGAATCCGACTTACCATACAGAACCTTCAGTTTAAGGCAGACAGCGCAGAACTTTTACAGGGAGAAGAGACGCGACTGAATCAGATTGCAGAAATTCTAAAAGCGGCAGAAAAATGTCAGTTTCTTATAGAAGGACATACAGCCAGCACAGGTTATGAAGAAGGAGAACTGAAGCTTTCGATTGAACGTGCAGACTCCATTGCAGAGGCTCTCAGCAGGCGGGGAATTGCAAGAGAGCGCTTTATCTGCAGGGGAAGCGGAGGCAGAAAACCTGTTGCGCCAAATACAAGTGCAGAAGGCAAGGCAAAAAATCGTCGTGTAGAAATCACGATATTGGAATAAAAACGCTTACGTGTTACAATAGAAACATGAATGAAGCAATTGCAAAACGAAATGCACTTCTAGGGCAAAAGGTTGTAGAAGCGCTGAACAAAAGACATTTTGAAGCCTATTATGTAGAAAACAAAGAAGAGGCTCTGGCTAAGGCACTGGAACTTATTCCATTGGAGCACAGTATTGGCTGGGGTGGTTCCTATTCAGTTGAAGAAATCGGTCTTATAAAAGCCCTTTATGAGAGGGGAAACAAGATGATTGACCGCTCAAAGGCAAAAGACAGGGAAGAATCTCTGGATATAATGAGACAGGCACTTTTGTGCGGCACTTTTCTTATGAGCAGCAATGCAATTACAGAAAATGGAGAACTATTTAACATTGACGGAAATGCAAACCGGGTTGCAGCCCTTTGTTTTGGTCCAAAAAATGTTCTTATTGTTGCAGGAATGAATAAGATTGTCCGCGATATGGAGGCAGCCTATTCACGAGTGCGCAATTATGCGGCGCCTGTTAATGCCCAGCGTTTTAATCTTGAAACTCCATGCTGCAAGACAGGAAAATGCGCAGACTGCCTTTCTGAGCAGAGCATCTGTTCAGAATTCGTTGAAACCAGAATGTCAAAACCAACAGGAAGAATCAAGGTGATTCTGGTGGGCGAAAATCTAGGTTTTTAAAAACATCCTGAAAAATTAAAGGTAACTAAAATGACAGAAACATAAAAATCGACTCTTTACACAGATGTGTATGAATTATTAGACATATTTACAGAACATTCTCCAGTTCAGGGGAATACAAGCTGCAATGTAGAAGCAGTAAAAGCCTGCATAGAAGCAATGCTTGATTATGTTGCAAAAGACGAAGCAGAATCAAAAGCCGTAAAAGACTGGATGAACGCAACTGATTTCTGGTCTGCTCCCGCTTCAACCCGTTTTCATGGGAATTTTAAGGGCGGTCTCTGCCTTCATACCCTTATGGTTATTAAGCAGTCTCTGGAATTTGCTAAGCCAGTTCTGGATAACTTTTTTACCAGTCCAAACGCCCAGGCTTATACAATTACTGCAAGGGATATTTTTCTTGCAGCCCTCTGTCATGATTTCTGCAAGACCGGTTTTTACGGAACAGAGTACCGCAACACAAAAGACATCACCGGTAACTGGGTAAAGCAGCCTTTTTATAAGACCAGAAATGAAAACCGCAACCTGGGCCACGGAAACGAATCAGTTCTGATGATGCTGGAAATCATTCCTTCCATGATTGAAAACCGTATGGTAATAGAAGCCGTAAGCCGCCACATGGGCTTTTCCGACCTATCCGACAGCGAAAGCTTTAATTATTCAAACTTTTTGCAAAATCCTCTGGTTGTGCTTCTGCAGCTGGCAGACCAGACGGCGGCACAGTGGTTTGGGATGTAGCCCAAAATCTAAGACCACTTATGTCAAAATCTCACTGTCATCTTCCCGGGCTTTCTTAGTTTTATGAATTCTAAAAAGTCTTCTGCCGCTTTACCGCGAACATCGAGAGTGGTTTTATGTCTGGTGTGATATTGCATCGATTTATGGCGCACCGGAAAAGATGGACAGGGCGGCTACAAGTTTTCCAATGCCATGAAAAATCCCGCCTTCATCAGCATACAGAATATCCAGAAATCCTATCTCCCAATGGACTTTACAAACTTCAAGATTGAAGGGCGGGGCCTTGGCTCGGCAATGCTTTTAGAGTTCATTCTTAATTATATGACTAAGCCGGAATATCAGCTGCAAGTGCGGGAAGAAATCTATCTGGATTCTGTGCTGGATTTGTTTTAGAAAAGCCCCAAAAAATCAGAAAATATGATATAATATATAAAACTAATAAACAAAATTTACAGTGCCTTTATTTGGCACCTTTGTATGATAGAATAAAAAGTATGGAGTTTTATATAAAATGGCAAAAGCAAAAAAACAAGTCAGTTTTGAAGACGCTCTCTGGGGAGCTTGCGATAAACTTCGCGGAACAGTTGAACCAGCAGAATATAAACACGTTGTACTTAGTCTTATCTTCTTAAAATTCGTAAATGATAAATTCGATGCCCGCCGTCAGGAACTAAAGGACGAAGGTAAAGAAAAATATATAGATGTTCAGTCTTTCTATACAATGAAAAATGTTTTCTTCGTTCCAGAAGAAAGCCGCTGGTCATTCATCATGCAGAATGCAAAACAGAATGATATTGCCCTCAAAATCGACACAGCTCTCAATACAATAGAAAAACAAAATCCGTCTCTAAAGGGCGCGCTTCCAGATAACTATTATTCCAGACTTGGAATTGATGTTTCAAAACTTGCGGCGCTCTTAGATGAAATAAACAATATCCAGACAAATGCAGATAAAGAAAACGACATAATGGGACGTGTTTACGAATACTTTCTTACAAAGTTTGCCCTCCAGGAAGGTAAGGGAAAGGGAGAATTCTATACTCCAAAATCTGTAGTAAATCTGATTGCAGAAATGATTGAGCCATATAAGGGAAAAATCTATGACCCTTGCTGCGGTTCTGGTGGTATGTTCGTTCAGTCACTAAAGTTTGTTGAAAATCATGCAGGAAACTCAAAGGATATTTCTGTGTATGGTCAGGAAGGAACTACAACAACTTACAAGCTTGCTAAGATGAATCTTGCAATTCGCGGTATTCCCTGCGACCTTGGCGAAAAGGCGGCCAACACTTTTACAAACGATCTTCACAAAGATTTACGAGCTGATTACATTATGGCAAATCCACCTTTTAATCAGAAAGACTGGCGCGCAGAAAATGAGCTTGTAAACGATGCCCGCTGGAACGGCTATACAGTTCCTCCAACAAGCAACGCAAACTATGGCTGGATTTTGCACATGGTTTCAAAACTCAGCGCTAACGGTACAGCAGGCTTCCTTCTTGCAAACGGTGCATTAAGTGGCGAAGGTCAGGAGTTAGAAATCCGTAAACAACTCATAGAAAATAATCTTGTAGAAGCAATTGTTATCCTCCCAAGAAACCTTTTTTATACAACCGATATTTCCGTAACTCTCTGGATTTTGAACAAAAACAAAAAGAGCCGCACAGTTGAACAAAACGGAAAAATCAAAAACTACCGCAACCGCGAAGAAGAAGTTCTTTTTATGGATCTTCGCCAGATGGGAAGTCCTTTTGAAAAGAAGTATATCGAGCTTACACAGGAAGACCGCGACAAAGTAACATCAACTTTCCACGCATGGCAGCAGGCCGGAGCAAACGAAACTTATAAAGACATTCCTGAATTCTGCTACAGCGCAAACAAAAAGGAAATTGTTGAAAAAGGCTACAACCTTGTTCCAAGCCGTTACATTGAATTTGTAAACTGCGATGAAACTCAGGATTATGATTCTGCAATGAAAGCTCTTCAATCAGAACTTACAGACCTCCTCAAACAGGAAGAAGAAAGCAAAAAAGAACTGCTTGGTGTTTTCAAAGATTTGGGTTACGAGATTAAGCTGTAGGAGATGTTGTCACACGGATTGGATTTTGCTAACGCAAAATCTTTAGGGGGAGCAGATGTTACTATATGAAAAAGAAACAGAAAAGATTTTAAAAGCTTGCTTTGAAGTTCATAACGAATTAGGTAATGGCTTTTTGGAAGCTGTGTATCAGGAAGCATTGGAAAAAGAGTTTATTATCCAAAAAATACCGTATGAAAGAGAAAAACTGCTGCCAATTATATATAAAGGTCAACTGCTCTCGAAAGAGTATTATGCTGATTTTGTCTGCTATGATAAAATAATCGTGGAATTAAAGGCTGTAACATCTTTAGTAAAAGCACATAAAGCGCAAGTAATAAATTATTTAAAAGCTGCTGATAAAGAAATTGGTTTGTTAGTGAATTTTGGTTGTAATTCATTAAAATGGGAGCGCGTTTCAAAATTTGAAAACAGGAAAATCGTTAGATTTTCCGAATCCGTGTGATATAAAGAGGTTTTAAGTGGAAAAAGAAAATCCTTTTGAAATAGATTTTGAATCCTACATTCGCGAAGGTGAACCTGACAAAAAGGAAAAAAGCATCGCATGGTCAATTGCTACAGGCTTGCAGCAGGTTGATGGTCTTACACCGTCAGCCTATTTGTATAAAACTGCAAAGCGAAATATCGAAGGCGAAATTTCTATTGAAGAAGCAAAAAAACTTATAGACTCTTATTACGAATCAAAAACATCCCGTACAGAAGACGATGATGACAAGGAAGAAGCAGATAAAGTTTCGGCAAGGATTACAGAACTGCTTTCTGAAAAATCCTTTAGTTTTACTCCTAATCAATTATTATCAATTCACGAGCGTTTATTCAAAGGCGTATTTTATAAAGTGAAAGCCGGAAAATTTCGAGACTACAATATCACAAAAAAAGAATGGGTTTTGAATGGTGACACAGTTTTGTATGCCAATGCCGACTTGATTAAAGAAACGCTCAAATACGATTTTGAAACAGAAAAGAATTTTGACTATTCCAAACTTTCAAAAGAAGATGCCGTAAAGCATATTACACGATTTGTTGCGAACATGTGGCAGATTCATCCATTTGGAGAGGGCAACACAAGAACAACAGCCGTTTTTACAATCAAATATCTTCGATCGCTAGGCTTTAATGTGAACAACGAGCCTTTTGAAAAGCACAGCTGGTACTTCCGAAATGCTTTAGTGCGCGCAAATTATACGAACATGCAGAAAGGCATTTATATGAATACGGAATATCTTGAAAAGTTTTTCCGCAACATTCTGCTTGGTGAAAACAACGAACTTAAAAACCGCTACACCCATATTGATTATGATGAATACATCAAAAAGTTCGGAGAAAACGAAAAAAGTTCGGAGAAAAATCAGTCAATAAACGATACTGCAAAGATTGCTCAAAAGATAACTGTAAAGATTACTGTAAATCAACAGAAAATAATAGATGTGATTAAAGAAAATCCTTTTGCCACACAAGAAGAATTATCAAATATTGTAGGAATTGCACGCCTTAACATAAATAAAAACATGAAAAAATTGCAGGAGCAGGGCATTATAAAGCGTATCGGCGCAGACAAAAACGGCCATTGGGAGGTGATTGAATGACAGAAAACACACAGATAAAACTTTTTGAAGATAAAAAAGTCCGCACCCTTTGGGATAAAGAAAGCGAGGAATGGTATTTTTCGGTCGTGGATGTTGTCGCTGTTTTGACGGAAAGCAAAGATGCTCCAGCCTATTGGCGAAAATTAAAACAACGTCTCAAAGAAGAAGGAAATGAAACCGTGACAAATTGTCACGCTTTGAAAATGCCAGCTCCAGATGGAAAAATGCGTCTTACGGATTGCCTTAATACCGAGCAGCTATTCCGCCTCATTCAGTCACTTCCGTCTCCCAAAGCTGAACCATTCAAATTGTGGATGGCTCAGGTTGCAAAAGAACGTCTTGATGAAATGCAGGATCCTGAGCAGGGGATTCAGCGGGCTTTGGCAGAATATCATGCTTTGGGATATTCGGATAATTGGATTAATCAGCGGCTCAAATCTATAGAAATCCGCAAAGACCTTACTGACGAATGGAAAAAGCACGGATTAAAAGAGGGCGTTCAGTTTGCCACACTTACGGACATAATCTATAAAACCTGGGCCGGCAAAACTGCAAAAGAATACAAGGAATATAAAGGACTTAAAAAAGAAAATCTACGCGATAATATGACAAACAAGGAACTTGTCTTGAATATGCTGGCGGAACTTTCTACAAAAGAAATTTCAGAATCCAACGACCCTAAAAATTTTAGCGACCATGTAAAAAACGCTGTAGATGGCGCAAGCATCGCAAAAAATGCCCGCATTGAACTTGAGCAGAAAACTGGAAAGAAAGTCGTTACGCCACTCAATGCAAGAGACGGCATCGGTCTTACAGAAGATACAAAGGCCTCTGTTTTTTTGGAAGATGAGGAAGAAAAATAGATGAGTGCGAATTATAAAAAGCTTGGGGATTATATACAGCCTGTTGATGTCCGCAATTCTGATTTGAAAGTTTCTCATTTGCTTGGATTAAGCATAGAAAAATGTTTTATCGAATCTATTGCAAATACAATCGGAACAGATTTTAGACCATACAAAATTGTCAAAAAGGGACAGTTTGCCTATGGCCCAGTTACTTCTCGCAATGGTGATAAAATTACAATTGCGCTTTTGAAAGAAGCCGATGTTTGCATTATTTCAAGTTCCTATTCTGTTTTCGAAATCACTGATACGACAAAACTTCTGCCCGAATATCTTATGCTTTGGTTCAGCCGTCCAGAGTTTGACCGATATGCCCGCTATAAATCTCACGGAAGTGTCCGCGAGATTTTTGACTGGGATGAAATGTGCCGAGTAGAGCTTCCTGTTCCCGACCTGAAAGAACAAGAAAAAATCGTAAACACCTACAACGCCATCACAAAACGCATCCAGCTTAAGCAGAAAATAAATGAAAATCTGGAAAAGACGGCACAGTGTTTGTTTGAAAGATTGTTTCCAAATATTATTGATAATGGAAATAATAGATTTGAACATATTATCGATTTCTCAAATGGAAAAAGTAGACCAGAAGAAACTGGTTCGATACCAGTTTATGGCGGAAATGGAATAATGTCATATACAAATAAAACAAATGCTGAAAACTGTATAGCAATTGGTCGTGTTGGTGCATATTGTGGAAGTACATATTTATGTAAATCTAAATGCTGGATAAGTGATAACGCAATAAAAGCAAAATACAAATTTTCTGAAAAACAGTTTTTTGCATATTATCTTCTGAAAAAGGCGAATCTATTTGAGCGTCATATTGGAACAGGACAACAGCTTTTAACACAAGGAATTTTGGCATCTATTCCAATGTTAAAACCATCTGATGGTGATATAGAAAAGTTTAATGAAGAGTGTGAACCTATTGAAAATCAGCTGAAATTAAATATTGATGAAATCTCCAAACTGCAAGAATTAAAGCAACTGGTAATTTCTCGTATAAGCGGAATGTAGAGGTGTTTATAAATGAGAAAAATTTTAAGTATAGCAGTTATTTCTGCGATATTATCAGTTCTTCTTTTTCTTTCAGTAGATATTGGATTTTATCCGTATATTATTATTTCTGGATTGTTAATAATCTTTTTTGCAATAAATTACTGTATTTGTAAAAATAAAAAAATTTATAGAACATTTTTACTGATTGATATAATAAATATAATTGTATTTTTGGCAAAAAAGTATTTTGATGGTTTTAGGTTTTGCTTTGATATACAAGATAAGATTTATATTGGTTATTTTATTACTTTATTTATTATTTTAGGAATTACTTTTGCAGATCGTTTCAACTCAACAAAAGCAAAATATGAAAATCTATTTTCAGAAAGAAAATATGATTTGGACAGATTAATCAATTATATACAACAATTCAATACAGTAGGGATTGATGCTCATTGGGGAGATGGTAAATCATTTTTATTTAAATTATTTCAAGATAAATATAAAGACCAGTATCATTTCATTAATATTGGAGTTCTTTCAGTTACTGTAGATACTATAGAAAAATTTGTAGTTGATGAGATTAATCATATTCTAGAAAGAAATGGTATTTATTCATCTGCTTCATCAAAAATAAAAGAGTTTGTAAAGCAGCCAGCTTTTCATGATTTAGGAAATCTATTTGTTGACAGCAATTCATATACAGAATTATTTGATACACTTTCAAATGATGTTCAAAGACTAAAAAAAACAATAGTAATCACATTTGAGGATATTGATAGAATAAAATCTACTGAAACAATTTATAAGATTTTTGCTTTATCAGATAAATTAGCAAGTGAAAATATAAAAATATTATACCAATATGATGAAAATGAATTATTAAAAATTTTACAGGTAAAAAAACTTTATTTGGAAAAGTATATTCCATACACAATAGAACTTACACAAATTAAATTTCAAAGAATTATTTCTGTATTCTTAAAGAACAAGAAATATGAAAATATTTGTTATAAAGATTTTGACTTCATTACTTTAAGAACAATTTATATTCCATGGCAGATTCAAAAAAAACTTAAAATCAATTTTAATTTGGAACTTGATATTTTTGGCTTTTCTATTAGGAAAATACAAATATTCCTTGAAGAAATAAATAATACTCTAAAAAATGAAAACTATATAAATTACAAACGTCAGGTTATTACTTACTTTTTCATAAAACATTTTATGTACTATCTTTATGAAAAACTAAGCATCGAAGATTCTTTTATTGATTGTTGCAAATTCACATATAAGAAAAAGGAATATACAATTTATGAACTTTTTGAAAACTATGAATCTGGTATATTAAAGGATAATGACATTTCATATATATTCAAAAATCAACATAATAGAGATATTCTTGCTTTAATATGTTTTTTTGATTATAAGTTCTCTTGGACACCAAAAACTGAGAATAGTCAAAATGCTGATAAAATTTACTTAATTCAAACAGAAGATATTTCTAATATTCAAGATAAACAAACAAATGAAAAAATTGATAGATTAATATGGAATCTTCTTTGTAATGGTAAATCTGAATACACAGATTTTGAGGAAGCTGTAAAATTGATGAAAGAACTTGTTTTAAATCTTCCAATTGAAAAACAAGAAGAGGGGTATTCAAATTTTTGGAATAAGCTAAGTAATGGTGAATTTGATAAGTTTGATAATATGACTGTATTTAGATTTGGAGTAGCAGATGCATACCCTATTTTTCAAGCATTTAGAATATATGAACAAGATGCTGAAGTTTGGAAAAGGTTAATAGATTTCTACTTAAAGCATAATAAAATTAGAGATATAAATTCTGGATTGTTGCAAGTATTTAAGTATTGTTTAATTTCAAATAAAGAAGTTTATTTGTATGTACTTAAAAAGTTTAATGATTTGAAAATAATTGGTAATTTAAATGATACAAAAAGTTATCGAAGATTTTTCATTTCATATACAGAAGCATTTTCTAATTTAGGATTTATAAATACTAGAGAGTTAAACTATATATCGGAAGATATTTTGCATAAATTCAATGTTGAATTTGTAAAAAAAGAAATTATCCAAAAATTTATTCAAGATTTTAAAGATTTATATACAATTATTCCGTTAGAACAAGCAAAAAACGAAATTCTTTTAATGATTAAGTTTTTGGAAAAGAATATTGAATTAATTGAAACTAAAAACTCCTTAGAAGAGTATAAAGGTGGTATAAGAAGTGATATTTCCATGGAACTATCCACAGATAAAATTATTAAAGAACTTAAAGAAAAGAACTTAACAGAAAAACAATTATTAGAAACTCTTAAAGAAGGTTATGAAAAAGGAAAGTATAGTGCACATGAAGTTGCTACTGTATGGAATGAATTGAAAGATAAATAATCGGGGGCGTTGCGGGGGTGTCCCCCAGCAGAGAGGGTAGCGACCAACGAAGTGGGCGCGCAGGGGGAGACTTCCCCCTCATAAAAAAAGAGGATGAAAATGGCAGAAAATAAAACTGTCGAAATTATAATATTTAAGACCTCAGATGACAAAGTTTCGGTTGATGTCAGATTTGAAGGAGAAACTGTCTGGCTTACCATTGACGATATGGCTTCTCTTTTTGAAAAATCTCGTTCAACTATAAATGAGCATATTCTGAATATCTTTGAAGAGGGCGAGCTTGAAAAAGAAAACGTAGTGAGAAAAATCGGAAATTTCGATTTTTCTACCAAGCCTACAAATTACTACAACCTTGATGTAATAATTTCAGTAGGGTATAGGGTTAAGTCTTTGCGAGGAACTCAGTTCCGCCAGTGGGCAACAAAGCGGCTGAACGAATATATCCGCAAAGGCTTTACTATGGATGATGAACGGCTGAAAGAAGCTGGTGGCGGTGACTATTGGAAAGAGCTTTTGGCTCGAATTCGCGATATTCGTTCTTCTGAAAAAGTTATGTACCGGCAGGTTCTGGATTTGTATGCGACAAGCGCGGACTATAATCCTAAATCGGCTGAATCTGTTGCATAACGCTTAAAGAATTGAATAAGATTGAAAATAAGGGTAAGAAGAAATAAAGGGAGATAGAAATCATGCAATTCACAGAACACAGTCTTGAACTTTCGATAATGGAGCTCTTTGAAAACGAAGGATATACTCACCAGACCGGACAAGATATTCACCGCCAAAAGACTGATGTTCTGTTGCCTGAATTGCTTTGCGCTTTTCTTCTTCATCGTTATGCTGCTGATGGAATTACTGAATCTGAAATTGCAACAATCATTACTCAGCTCAAAAACATAAGCGGTTCTGATTACGATTCAAACAAGCGGATGCTGGACTTAATCTGTAATGGCTTTACTTTTCGCCGTGAAGATAAAAGCCAGAAAGACCTTTTTATTCAGCTGCTTGATTTTGAAGAGCCTGAGCGAAACTTTTTTGAAATTGTGAATCAGGTTGAGATTCAGGGGCGGGAGCAGCTTCGTATTCCAGATGGCATTGTTTATGTAAACGGACTTCCGCTTGTTGTGCTTGAGTTTAAGTCAGCAATCAAAGAAAACACAACAATTGAAGATGCTTATAAACAGCTTACAATCCGCTATCGCCGCGATATCCCGGAGCTTTTCAAATACAATGCTTTTGTTGTAATCAGTGACGGAGTGAATAATAAGATTGGTTCGCTTTTTAGCCCTTATGAATATTTTTATGCCTGGCGTAAGGTTGAAAGTACAGACACGGAAGTTGATGGAATCTCTTCTCTTATCACAATGGTAAAAGGACTCTTCCGTAAAGACAGGCTTGTAAAAGTTATAAAAGACTTTGTTTACTTTCCGGATTCCAGCGATAAGGAAACAAAAATTGTCTGCCGTTATCCTCAGTTCTTTGCTGCTGAATCTTTGTATAAAAGCATTGGTTCTGCAATCCGTCCAAAGGGAAATGGTAAGGGTGGTATTTACTTTGGCGCTACTGGCTGCGGTAAAAGCTACACAATGGTTTTCTTGAGCAGGCTTTTGATGAAGTCCCGTGAATTGAACAGTCCGACTATTGTTGTAATTACTGACCGAACAGACTTGGATGCACAGCTTAGTAAAATCTTTATTGAAAGTAAAAACTATATTGGCGATGAAAATGTTGAATGTATAGAAAGCCGTGCTCTATTGAAAGAAAAACTTGAAGACAGAAAAAGTGGAGGCGTCTTCCTTACTACAATTCAGAAATTCTGCGAGGATATAAAACTCCTTTCTGAGCGTTCAAATATTATCTGTATTAGTGATGAAGCGCACCGCAGTCAGAATAATCTTGAAGAAAAAACTGTAATTACAGATAACGGCGTTGAACATAAATATGGCTTTGCAAAATATCTGCATGATTCACTTCCTAACGCAACTTATGTTGGCTTTACAGGAACTCCAATTGATGAAATGGCTCAGGTCTTTGGTGATGTTGTTGAATCCTACACGATGAAAGAATCTGTTGCCGACGGAATTACTGTAAATCTTGTTTATGAAGGCCGTGCCGCTAAGGTAATTTTGGATCAGGATAAAGTCCGCGAGATTGAAGAGTATTATGCTCAGTGTGAGGATGAAGGTGCAAATGAAGCACAGATTGCTGCTAGTAAAAAGGCAGTTGCAAACCTTGATGCAATTATTGGTGATGATGATGTAGTTGCAGAAGTTGCACAGGATTTTATTAATCACTACGAGACTCGTGTTCGAGAAGGAGCAACCGTTGAAGGCAAAGCAATGTTTGTCTGCTCAAACCGTGAGATTGCTTATAAGCTCTGGCAGAAGATTGTAGAGCTTCGTCCTGAGTGGAATGAAAAGAAAGACTGTGGCGACAAAGACTATAAACCAATCGAAAAAATCAAAATGGTAATGACCGAGAACAAGGCAAAAGATACGAAAGGACTTTTTGAACTTCTTGGAAATCACGAATACAGAAGAGAACTGGACCGACAGTTTAAGAAAGTAGAATCAAACTTTAAGATTGCGATTGTAGTTGATATGTGGATTACAGGCTTTGATGTTCCGTCTCTTGATACAATCTACATTTATAAGCCGCTGCAGAAGCATACTTTGATTCAAACAATCAGCCGTGTAAATAGAACCTATAAAGGCAAAGACCGCGGTTTGATTGTTGACTACATTGGAATCAAGCGGGCAATGAACGAAGCCCTTAAGAAATATACCGGCGATGACAACGAAGAGTTTGAAGATACTGATAAAGCAGTAACAATTGTAAAAGACCAGATTAGTGTTCTTGATGCAATGTTTAATGAGTTTGATTCCTCTGACTATTACAATGGAAGCCCGCTTAAACAGCTTGAATGTTTGAATAAGGCAGTTGAGTTTGTCCAAACAAGTGAAGAATTAGAAAAACGGTTTATGGACGCTGTACGCAGAATGAAGAAAGCCTTTAATCTTTGTTCTTCAAGTGAGAATATTACCAAAAGTGATAAAAATAAAATCAATTTTTATATTGCGATTCGTTCAATTTTGTTCAAGCTTACAAAAGGTGATGCACCTGACATTACAACAATGAATCATCATGTTGCTCAACTTATTAATGAAGCAATAAAAGCAGACGGAGTAGAAGAACTATTCCAGGTTGGTAAAAATGTAAACTTTGATATTTTTACACCAGAATACCTTGAAAAGATAAATGCGATTCAGCTGCCGAATACAAAAATCAAAATCCTACAGCAGCTGCTCCAGCAGGTTATCGCAGATTATAAGAGAACAAACAAAATCAAAGCAATGGAATTCAGCGAGCGAATGAAGAAACTTGTTGAAGAATATAATAACCGCCACCTTGATGATTTTACTGTTCAGGTTCTTGATGAAGTTACAAAACAGCTGAACGAATTGCTCAATGATATTCAAAAAGATAAAGAACACTTTAAAGAACTTGGAATCAGCTTTGAAGAAAAAGCCTTCTACGACATTCTTGTTAGCTGTGCAAAGAAGTTTAATTTTGAAAACCAATATCCAGATGACAAAATGAAAGACCTGGCAAAGAAAGTCAAGGCTCTTGTTGATGATAAGACAAAATATACAGACTGGGACCAGCGAATTGATGTAAAAGCTGAAATGGAAGCTGACTTAATGATTCTTCTGGATGAGAATGGTTATCCACCGGTACCTCGTAACGAAGTTTACAATGAGGTCTTTGAACAGGCTGAAAACTTTAAGAAGTTCATCGAATAGATAATTACTCCTGTGTTAGCGATGTGCAAGGCGCCGTAGGCGGCCACCGCAGGCGAAGCCGAGGAGGCTGGAGCGATAGCGGAACCTGGAACGTAGCGACCGGCTGCGGAACATAGTGGAGCAGCCGGGAACACCCAAATCATCAAAACCTTCAACACCTTCTCAATTTTACTCCTACTTAAAAACTTTAATAATATTTCATTTTTTTAGTAAAACTGTATTGTATAAAACGCTCCTTTCTTATATTATATTAACATATATCATTATTATAAGAGTATGGTCGGCGGACTTTGGGACGGCGGCTAATCAAAGGTGAGGTATATGGCTAAAGGACGACCTTTAATCAACAAGGAACGCTGTAAGGGCTGTGGACTTTGTATCCGCGTTTGCCCAAAAAAGATTCTTGAAATGTCTAAAGAAACCAATGGTCAGGGAGTTTCTTTCCCTGTTTGTATTGATGAGGCAAGCTGTATTGCCTGCAGTATGTGTGCAACTATGTGCCCGGACTGCGTAATTGAAATTGAGGCTGAATAATGGCAGAAAAAGTTTTGATGAAAGGAAACGAGGCAATTGCCGAGGCTGCGGTTCGTGCCGGCTGTCGTTTCTACTTTGCATATCCAATCACACCGCAGAATGAAATTCCGGCTTATATGGCTAAGCGTCTTCCGGAAGTAGGGGGAACCTTCCTTCAGGCAGAATCTGAGTTAGCTGCCATTAATATGGTAATGGGTGCTTCCGCTGCCGGTTCACGCTGTATGACTTCTTCTTCTTCTCCTGGAATCTCTTTGAAGCAGGAAGGAATTTCTTATATCTCCGGAGCTCAGCTTCCAGCCGTTGTTGTAAACATGATGCGCGGTGGTCCTGGTCTTGGAAATATTTCCGGTGCACAGGGTGATTACTTTCAGGCAACCCGCGGTGGTGGAAACGGTGACTACCATGTGGTAGTTATTGCTCCAGGTACTGTTCAGGAAATGGCTGACTGTACTCTCAAGGCTTTTGAAATTGCAGACAAGTACCGCGTTATGTGTATGATTCTTGGTGACGGTTATCTTGGACAGATGTCTGAGCCTTGTGTACTTCCTGAGTTCGTTAAAGAATTCCCTGCAAAGCCTTGGGCCCTTACAGGTAAAACTCCGGACCGCAAGCAGAACAAGATTATGTCGTTGAAGCTTTCGGGAATTGATGGCGAGCTCAACGCTCACACAAAGGCACTTTTTGAAAACTATCAGAAGATTCAGGACAACGAAACAATGTCTGAAACCTTTATGTGTGATGATGCTGATTACATTCTTACAGGTTACGGAACTTGTGCCCGTGTCTGCAAGAAGGCTGTAAAGATGCTCCGTGAGCAGGGTATTAAGGCTGGTCTTTTCCGTCCAATTACTCTCTGGCCATTCCCTGCAAAAGAGCTTGAAGCTGCCTGCAAAAATGCTAAAAAGATTTTGACTGTAGAAATGTCTATGGGTCAGATGGTTCAGGACGTTAAGCTTAACTGCGGACGTAGCGTTAAGGATGTTGATTTCTATGGCGAGCCTGGTGGAATCATTCCTTCAGTTGATGCTGTTATTGAGAAGGTAAAGAGCTATGAGTAAGAAATATGAATTTCCAAAATCAATGAATGATGTTCCTACACACTACTGTGGTGGCTGTGGTCATGGAATCGTTCACAAGTTGATTGCACAGGTTATAGATGAAATGAATATTCAGCAGGATGTACTTCTTGTTGCTCCTGTTGGTTGTGCAGTTTATGCCTATAACTATATTAATGTTGATTCCTGCGAGGCCGCTCATGGTCGTGCTCCTGCAGTTGCAACTGGTATGAAGCGCGTTCATCCAGATAAGCTTGTTATCAGCTATCAGGGTGATGGTGACTTACTTGCCATCGGTACCGGTGAAACTGTTCACGCTGCAAACCGTGGTGAGAACATCACTGTAATCTTTATCAACAATGCAATTTACGGAATGACTGGTGGTCAGATGGCCCCGACTTCTCTTGTTGGTCAGGTTACAAAGACAACTCCTTTCGGACGTAATGCTGATGAAGTTGGTTACCCGATTCGTGCCTGCGAGCTTTTGAATACTCTTGTTGAACCAAAGTATATCGAGCGCTGTGCCGTTTATGATGTTCCTCACATCAATAAAACTAAGGCAGCCATTAAAAAGGCTTTGACATATCAGAAGGAAGGAAAGGGCTACAGCTTTGTCGAGGTTCTTTCTATGTGTCCTACAAACTGGGGTGTTGCTCCAACTGTTGCCGCCGACTGGGTAAAGGATCAGATGGAGCCTTATTATCCTCTGGGAGTTTTCCGCGACGTTCCTGGCGGAGTTACACCTGAAGCCGCAACTCCTAAAGCTGGCGTGGTAAGTAAATAATATCAAACAAAGATACAAAAGATATTAAAGATTAAAAAGATAGAAGGAGATAAACAGATTTTTGACGGATGATGAAATTACAGAAACAATAATAGGAGCAGCATATAAGGTTGCAAATACTCTTGGCTGTGGATTTCTTGAAAAGGTGTATGAAAATGCACTTTTTATTGAATTGAATAAATCTGGTTTGAAAGTAAAGCAACAGTATAATCTTCCTGTTTATTACGAAAATGAAAAAGTAGGTGATTATTATGCTGACTTATTCATTGAAGATTCTGTAATAGTTGAGTTGAAAACAGCAAAGGAACTTGCCCCTGAATTTTCAGCTCAAGTTATCAATTATCTAAAAGCAGCAAAGCTTGATACTGGACTGCTTATAAATTTTGGAAAGCCAAAGATAGAAATAAAAAGATTATTCGGAAATTCAAAATAAAAAATTATCCTTAATATCTTTTTTATCTTTTATATCTTTGTTAAATTTGTTTATACCTTTTTGGAGTGATATATGACAACAGAAATTATTTTTGCCGGTTTTGGTGGTCAGGGTGTTATCCTTGCCGGAAAAATCCTTACACTTGCCGGAATGAGCGAAGACAAATACGTTTCTCACATTCCTTCATACGGTGCTGAGATGCGCGGTGGTACTGCCAACTGTTCTGTAATCGTTAGTGATGAAGAGGTTGCTTCACCGGTTATTGAAAAACCGGATGTAGTCGTTGCATTGAACAAGCCTTCCATGACTAAGTTTGAAAAGTGGCTTAAGCCGGGCGGACTTTTGATTTACAATTCTTCTTTGATTGACATTGAGCCGACCCGTAAGGATATCCACACACTGGCACTTCCTGCAAACGAAATGGCTGCAGAAACAAACAACGCCCGCGGTGCAAACATGGTTGTGTTGGGCTGTCTTGCAAAGGTTTGCCCGGGCATGATCAGCGGAGTTAAGCCTTTTGAGTACGCTCTTGATGAAGCAATTTCGGCAAGAAACAAGAAGTTCAACCCGATAAACATTGCAACAATTGAGGCTGCATACAATAAGGATTACGATATTAAAAATAAATAACAAAGATATAAAAGATATTAAAGATAACAAAAGATATTTTTAAATTATTAATCTTTAAAATCTTTTTCATCTTTTTTATCTTTGTTACAAAATAATTAGTATATTTGTGAGGTTAAACATGAGTGAAAAAAACAAAATTGGCGCAAAGGTAAAGCTGGTTCGCGAAAACCGCAAGCTTTCTATCGAAGATGTTTCAGAGCGCACAAACCTTAGCGCAGAACAGATTCAGAGCATTGAAGACGGAAGTCTTGTTCCTAACCTCACACCCCTAATTAAGATTGCCCGCGTTCTTGGCGTTCGCCTCGGAACCTTTATGGACGATGATGAAAACCTTGGACCGGTTGTAACCCGTGCCCAGGACAAGAAGGAAGTAACCCGCTTCAGCGACCGCGGAAATGCAGTTAATTCTGACCTGGATTTTTACACTCTTGCTCAGAACAAGGCCGGCCGCCACATGGATCCTTTCATCATCGACATTTTCCCTAGTTCAGAAGAAGAAATCAAGCTTTCTACCCACGAAGGCGAAGAGTTCATCTATGTTCTGGAAGGTAAGGTTGAAATTAAGTACGGTAAGGATACTTATGAGCTGGAAAAGGGTGATTCAATCTACTACGAGTCGATTGTAGCACATCACGTACATTCGCATGGCGAATCACCAGCTAAGATTTTGGCTGTTGTGTACACGCCTGCGTGATAGGAGTGGTAAAGCTAAAAAATTGCTGCATCACAATTTTTTTTTAACTGCGACGTTTGCGTAGCAAACTCGATTACTTTACTATAGAACACCGGCCGCTCTGACCGGCGGTCATCAAGTTTGCGTAGCAAACTTGGTAGTGAGCGTAGCGAACGTAACACATGGACGATAGAGAATATTACAGTTTAATGAACAGGTCTTCGTCTTGGGATCTGCAGCAAATTCTTAAAAAGAAAAATGCCGCAAAAAAAGCGTTATCCGGAACTCAAAAAACTGAGCTTCCAGATAACGTTCTAACTTTTACATCACTCGAGTTGCGCCAGGGGCGTGCCGACGCCGAAATGCTTTTAGAAAAGCAGTCTTCTGATAACTAAAAGTTTCCGTTGCCATTCCAATCGGTGTGCATTGCCGAAGCTTCTTTTTTCGCTTTTTTTTTTTACATCTGTGTAGTATAATTTAGAAACACAAATAATTAAAACTATGAAAAAAATGAAGAGGTGAAAAATGAAATTTTCAAAACTCAAGAAAAATGCCGTTCTTGCGGCACTCTGTCTTTTACTTGGTACAGTTCCTGTATATTCCGAAGAAAGTGCTTATGATGAAACTTATGACGAATCTGATTTGGAATATTTTTATTGGGATTTAAGCTATCATTCCTATAAAGCGTATGCCGAATACAAGGCAGACTCTCTATATGACGCAGGATATACAGAGGATGCTTTCTGGTATTACCGTTCTCTCGCCTACTTTTATCCAAAATATTACAAAGGCTGGTGGGGAATTATCCGTTGTTTTTCGGGCAATTTCAAGAATCTTGATTTTGTAGACAGCGAAATCCTTATTGAAAAACTTGAAAAATCAGATTTCAAATCAGCAAAGAAAAAGAATGAAACTGATGTACTTACGCAGTGGAATAATGAACTTCCGGCAATCCAGAAAGCCCGTAATGAACGTGCCGAGCTTGAAGCAAAGAAACGCGCTGACAATTCCTACAATATGAAATTCGTACGTCATGACGGCGTTCTTGAACAGTATAATGGAAGCGACCCGGAAGTTATTATTCCAGAAGACGTTACAGTAATAGGTCAGGGGGCATTCCGCCAGACAAGCATAAGCCGCGTTGTTTTCCATAAAAATGTAAAAGAAATTCAGAAAGACGCATTCGCAAACTGCGGCTCGCTAAAATCGATTTCAATTCCTTCTACTGTAAAAGTAATTGGAGAAGGTGCTTTTCGTCAGTGTATGAATCTTGAAAGTGTGGAACTTCCAGGAACACTTGAAAAAATCCCGAATAAGCTTTTTCAAGGCTGCAAGCGCCTTACAAACGTGCAGATTGGAAAAGGCACAAAGGAAATCGGTGTAAGCTGTTTTACCAGCTGTGAATCCCTATCGGCAGTTACAATTCCTTCTACAGTCACAAAAATCGGTGATTTTGCCTTTTCTGCATGTCCAAAATTAACAACACTTTCAATTATGAGCGATAATGTAACTGTGGGCAAACGTTCTTTTTATGGAACACATCTGGAAGATAAGGAAAAGCTGATTCAGCGTTTTGGCGAGGAAGCATTTAAATAGGAGTCCTGAAAATGAAAAAAAATTTTATTATTGCATTGTTGGTTTTTCTGATTTATCCAAATTTATTTGCGGACGGAATTCCAACATGGTATTCAGAAGATATAAATGTAAGCGAGCAGGAAATCAGTCGTAAGAATTCCGAAGGTGTATATGCAGATTTTATCGACAGGACTTTTTCTGCCTGTTCGTATGTAAAGGTTGATGATGAAATTCAGTCTTTGGAAGAAGCCCGCACGGCAGCTGAAAAAGTTGCATCTGAAAAACTCGATTCTTATTTGAAGGCACATAAGGAAAACGAGGCACTTAAAAATGAGCATATTCTGCAGGGATGGAGCTATGATTATTCGCTTGAGAACGGCGGAGCCTATGTACAGGTTCAGGTTGTAGTAAAAAAAGAAAAGCCCAAAGCTCCCGAAGGTCCTTCGGTTGTGGCTGACACAAAAAAAGAACTTTCAGAAAACCCGAATCCTGGTCGTGTAATTATGTACGGCTCGGACAGACTCACCCTTGTTGATACAATAAAATTCTCATCAGAAGAATCTATTGAAGCACACAGAGTTTCTGTCACCACAAAAGAAGATGCCGGCGGCAAGTTGAGCAAATACTCTACATCAAAAAGCGTATTCTATTATCCAGACGGAACTTTAATTTCCGATACGGTTTACAATCTTACAAATACAGTCCTTGAATTCACTCTTAAAAATATTGTAAAAGGGCGAAAAACATTGATTATAATCCGCACAGATGTTTCGGATGTATTTTCAGATTCAGATGAAATACGGCTCAGCTACCGCGGGCATAATTACAAGTCAAAATTTGAAAAAGACCGTAAAAACAGCTGGAGGAACGTCATTTTTGAACTAGAAGAAGGAACAATTACCGAATACAGCCCTCAAATTCTTATTGAAGATTCCGAAAAAAAAGTATCAATAGGCACGATTTTTGTTTATCAGAAATTATAGGAGAAGGCTGTGAAAAAACGCCTGTACGTTCCCCCTCGTCTTTTAATTTTTGCATTTCTCTTTTGCATGTCTGTGCAATCTGCAGTAGCGGTGCCTTTTCCGCAGGACGGCGTTTATTCCTATGACTTTGAACGGTATGTGGACTGTGTGGAAATTACGGCTATGTATCAGGCTTACGGAATGGAAGCATTTCAGACCATACAGAAGACTTCCTGGGGAAATGCGGTTTATATGCAGGACGGAAGCTTCGTCGAGCCGGAAACAAGGATTCAGCTTTCGGTTTCGCCGACCGGGGCAGTCACAAGTCCTGATAATCCTTCAATCAGCGGGAAACTTAAAAGGAACGGCGATTTATTCTTTCAGGGATATTATGAAGAAAACTCCCAGATTCTGAAAATCACAATAAACGGAAAGCTCCTGCGCCTGCAGGACAAAGCTCACGCCTCAAAAGCATATGACGGAGACTTTATTCTTACCGACAGCGGAAGCGGACGCAGACAGAAGGTAAGGATTGAAAACGGGCTTTACACCTGGGAATATGAAGACAAAGCTGATGATGATTTTGAAACATGGCCTGTAATTGTAGGTGCAGACGGAAAAATTGACTGTGGTTTTGAAATGACGGTGCATACAGTCGTAAAAGGGCTTTCCGACATGCTTGTTTCAAGCTCAAACAGAAGCATGGGGAAGGTTGAACCGAGCGGAATAATTAAGATTCAGACACTTACGCAGAATTACGGAACAGGGCAGTCTGTGGAATCTGAAACGATTACGTTTTCGGGAAGCCGTGGTGCGGAAAACTTAGGTCAGATTTCAAAAGAAAATGACGATTCACAAATCATCAGAAAACTGAAGGCACGGAAGAATAAAAAACAGAATCAGCCGAAAGAAAATCCTCCGGAATGGTATTCAGATTTTATTCCTAATGATGAAGTTTTTATTTACGGTTCAGCCCGGAAAAGTCACGAAGACCGCACTACAGCCCTTAAAATTGCGGAAATAACAGCCGTAAGCCAGATTAAATCATCTCTGCTGCAGGATTTTACAAGCTACTCATCAGCAGAAAAGAGTATGACGCAAAATGACGGAAGCACAAAAACAGATTCGCAGTTTTTCCGCGCAGTAGAAAGTTTTTCCACACTTCAAATCCCATATACCGTTAGAAACAGTTTTTATGATGAAAAAACACAAACAGCCTATGTAGTTGTTTGCCTTGAAAGAAGATTTGCAGAAGAATAAATATTGACACTAAAAGTGTAATTTAATATTATAAATGAAAACACGGCAAAGAGGTCGTAGATAAACTTTCGCATTGGCGAGATTTTGTCTACGACCTTTTTGTTTTAACAATCTCTAAATGGCAAAGGAGCCGCAAGCACAGACTATTCTGTGCCTGCGGCTTTTTTGCTTTTTACCCTAGGGGGATTTTTGGAATGAATGCAAAAACATTGTACGAACCAAGTTTTGAACATGATAACTGCGGAATTGGAGCAGTTGTAAATATCGATGGAAGTAAATCGCATAAGATTGTTGATAATGCACTTTGTATTGTTGAAAAACTGGAACATCGTGCCGGAAAAGATGCCAGCGGAAAAACAGGAGACGGAGTAGGAATCCTTGTTCAGATTAGCCATGACTTTTTTAAGAAGATTGCAGCAGATTTGATTGGAAAACTAGAAGAAAGAGAATACGGTGTTGGTCAGTTCTTTTTCCCTGCAAAAACTTATGAAGATGAAAAGAATCGTTTTGAAAAATGCTGTGAATCTGAAGGACTTAAATTTTTGGGCTGGCGCAAGGTGCCTGTGAATGCTGAGGTTCTTGGTAAAAAGGCCCGCGACTGTATGCCAGAAATCTGGCAGGGTTTTGTGGCAAAACCTGAGGATTGCGAAAAAGGTCTGGAATTTGACAGAAAGCTTTATGTTTTGCGCCGTGAATTTGAAAAAGGCTCTGGGGTTTTAGGGGCTTTGCCCCTAGGAGAAGGGGGTGTCGGCGCAACGGCGGAAGCGGAGCTTCCAGAGTGCGACGCAGGGGGAAGGCTTTCCCCCTCAAAAACTTACGTCTGCTCCCTTTCCAGCAGAACCATCGTTTACAAGGGAATGTTTCTGGTAAATGAACTGCGCACTTTTTTCAGAGATTTGCAGTCGGAAGAATACAGGTCTGCGCTGGCAATTGTTCATTCGCGCTTTTCGACGAATACACAGCCAAGCTGGCAGCGCGCGCATCCGAACCGTTTTATTGCCCACAACGGAGAAATCAACACGATTCGCGGAAATGTGGACCGTATGCTGGCCCGCGAAGAAACGCTTCATTCCGTAAAAATGAGTGAAAGTCAGATGAAAAAAGTTCTGCCCGCCGTTGATACAAGCGGAAGCGACTCTGCAATGCTGGACAACACTCTGGAATTTCTTGTGATGAACGGAATGCCTCTTCCTCTTGCGGTTATGACCTGTATTCCTGAGCCCTGGAAACATGACGAAAATATGAGTCGAAGCAAAAAGGATTTTTACCACTACTGGGCAACCATGATGGAAAGCTGGGATGGTCCTGCGGCAATTCTTTTCAGTGACGGCGATTTGCTTGGTGCCACCCTTGACAGGAACGGACTTAGACCGAGCCGCTACTACATCACGAAGGACGGTATGCTTATTTTGAGCAGCGAGGTTGGAGTGCTTGATATTCCTGAAGAAAAGATAAAAGTGAAATCTCGTCTGCAGCCGGGGCGCATTCTGCTTGTTGATACTGTTCAGAAAAAAATCATCAGCGATGAGGAATGTAAGGCTCAATTTGCCGGAGAATATCCTTATGGAGAATGGCTGGATATGAATCTTCTGCATCTTGCTGACTTGAAAATTCCTAATAAAAAGATTCCTGTTCACACTCTGGAAGAGCGCAATATTTTGTACAGGGCTTTCGGCTGGAATTACGAGGACGTGAACGAGATGGTTCTTCCCCTTGCCCGAAATGGTGTGGAGCCAACTGCCAGTATGGGCGTGGACACTCCTCTTGCGGTGATGAGCGAAAAACATCCATCGCTTTTTTCTTACTTTAAACAGCTTTTTGCCCAGGTTACAAATCCGCCGATTGACAGTCTGCGAGAAAAAATCGTAACTGACACGACGGTTTATGTCGGACGTGACGGAAATCTTCTGGAGCCTGAAGCCTGCAACTGCCGGGTTCTGGAAATCAATAATCCGATTTTGACAGGCACCGACCTTATAAAAATTGCGGCGCTGGATCAGCCGGGGCTCAAGGCAAAGACTATTTCTATTTTATTTGAAGTCAATGGGGGCGTTGCGGGGGGTAAACAAGCTCTGCTTGTTATCCCCGCAGCGAAGCGAGGAGGCTGTAGCGAGGGGGAGACTTCCCCCCTTGAATCTGCTTTAGAAAATCTCTTCTACCAAATCGACTCCGCTTACGCCGAGGGCTGCAACATCATCATCTTGAGCGACAGGGGTGTAGACAAAGACCATGCGGCAATTCCTGCAATTCTTGCAGTGAGTGCGGTGGAACAGCATTTAATCCGCACAAAGAAAAGAACAGCCGTTTCTATAATTCTGGAGTCTGCGGAAGTACGCGATGTTCACCAGGCCGCAATGTGCCTTGGCTACGGAGCCCGCGCAATCAACCCGTATCTTGCCCACGAAGCGATTGCAGAACTGATTGACCAGAAAATTCTGGATAAGGATTACCACACTGCCATTGACGACTACAACAAGGGAATCATTAACGGCATCGTAAAGATTGCGGCAAAGATGGGAATAAGCACGATTCAATCTTACCAGAGCGCACAGATTTTTGAGGCGGTTGGAATTGCTTCTGATGTAATCGAAAAATATTTTACAAACACTGTGAGCCGTGTGGGTGGAATCGGGCTTAAGGAAATTGAAGAAGATGTTCGCTATCATCACGCACAGGGCTTTGACCCGCATGGGCTGACAGTGAATCAGCATCTGGATTCTGTGGGAAAGCACAAGTTCCGTCGCGGCCCTCAGGCAGAAAGTCATCTTTACAATCCTGAAACTATTGTTGCCTTGCAGCAGGCTACCCGAAACGGAGACTACCAGCGTTTTAAGGAATATACGGCCTTAGTTGATGACAACAGTCACCCCCACACCTTGCGCGCAATGCTGGATTTTAATTTTGCAAAAGACGGCGGGGTGGCTCTTGACGAGGTTGAAAGCGTGGAAGAAATTGTAAAGCGATTTAAAACCGGTGCCATGTCTTACGGTTCAATCAGCGAGGAAGCCCACAAGTGCATGGCAGCTGCTATGAATCATCTGCACGGAAAATCGAACAGCGGTGAGGGTGGCGAAAAACCTGAGCGTCTTGGAACGGAATATAATTCTGCAATCAAGCAGGTTGCTTCGGGACGCTTTGGAGTAACAGAAGAATATCTTTTGAGTGCCCGCGAGATTCAGATTAAGATGGCACAGGGAGCAAAGCCTGGGGAAGGTGGCCATCTTCCAGGTAAAAAAGTTTACCCTTGGATTGCAAAGACACGTTACGCAACTCCGGGTGTTGCCTTGATTTCGCCTCCGCCTCATCACGACATTTATTCAATAGAAGATTTGGCACAGCTGATTTACGATTTGAAAAATGCAAACCGGGCAGCGCGTATTTCTGTAAAACTTGTAAGCGAGGCTGGCGTCGGCACGATTGCCGCAGGTGTTGCAAAAGCCGGTGCCCAGGTTATTCTGATTTCCGGTCACGACGGGGGAACTGGTGCGGCTCCAATTTCTTCCATTCATCATGCGGGGCTTCCATGGGAGCTGGGATTAGCCGAGACTCACCAGACTTTGATTCAGAACGGCTTACGCGGACGCGTGGTAATAGAAACTGACGGAAAACTTATGAGCGGCCGTGACGTTGTGATTGCGGCTCTGCTTGGAGCAGAAGAATTTGGTTTTGCAACCGCTCCTTTAATTGCCATGGGCTGTTCCATGATGAGGGTCTGCCAGCTGGACACCTGTCCCTTTGGCGTTGCAACCCAGAACGAAAAGCTGCGTGCAAAGTTCCCGGGAAAACCTGAGTATGTGGAAAATTTCATGAAGTTCATTGCTCAGGAAATGCGGGAGATTATGGCACGCCTTGGAGTTCGCACTGTGGAAGAGCTTTGCGGAAGGACAGACCTGCTGAAATTAAAAGAACGGCAGGGCTTCCGCCGGGCAGATTTGGTGGATTTGCAGAGACTTCTGGCCAAGAGTGAATCTTCCCCGTCACCTCAGGGCTTTACAGTGGAATCTCCTGACAGCTGGAAGCAAAAGCGGGATTCCTTTGATTTCGGGCTTGAAAAAACCGTGGATGAAAAGACTTTGTTGCCATGGATAAAAAGAATTTCACACGGATTTGAAACGACTAACGCCGTTTCAGAAAAAAATAAAAATGATTTTGCGTTAGCAAAATCGAATCCGTGTGACAATATTATTCCAATCCAATCCACTGACAGAACAGTCGGTACAATTTTGGGAAGCGAAATCCAGAAGCGATACGGCAACAGTCTTGCAGATGACACATTCTGCGTGAACTTTGCTGGAGGGGCCGGCCAGAGTTTTGGAGCCTTTATACCGCGCGGCCTCACACTCCGCCTTACAGGAGACGCCAACGACGCATTCGGCAAAGGATTGAGCGGCGGAAAACTTGTAATCAAAAAGCCGGAATCTTTTGACGGAGACGCAGCATCTAACATCATAGTCGGAAACGTAGCTCTTTTTGGTGCAACAAGCGGAAAGGCCTTTATAAACGGAGTTGCAGGAGAACGATTCTGCGTACGAAACTCAGGAGCGACAGTTGTGGCAGAAGGCTGCGGCGACCATGGTCTTGAATACATGACAGGCGGAACTGCGGTAATCCTTGGCGGCACAGGAAAGAACCTCTGCGCGGGAATGAGCGGCGGCGTGGCATACATTCTTGATGAAAAGCACAATCTTTACAAAAGACTTAACCACGAGCTTGTAAAAATGTACGCCCTGGACGACGCAACAACGACACTCCGCAACAAGACTGACGAAGAAAACCTGCGTGCTCTCATTGAAGAGCATGTTGCAGAAACAGGCAGCCTGCGGGGAAAGGAAATTCTTGCAGACTGGGACAATTACAAAACAATGTTCAAGAAAATCATTCCTAACGATTATCTGAAAATCATGACAGAAATCTACGCGGAAGAAGAATCAGGCCTGGAATACGACGAGGCAGTGCTTGCGGCATTCAGAAAGTGCACGGCGTAAGTTGGAAAGTAAGTGCATGGGGGTTTTAGGGGGAAGCAGCTTGCTGCGTCCCCCTAGGAGAGAGGGTAGCCCGCAACAAAGTGCGGGCGTAGGGGGAGACTTCCCCCTCATAAGGAGATTCATTTATGGCAAAACCAACAGGATTCATGGATTACAAGAGGGTGGAAAACGGAAATATTCCTCCACAGGAACGCATAAATAACTTCAGGGAGTTTCATCCCAAGCTGGAGGAAAAGGCACGGCGGGAACAGGCGGCCAGATGCATGAACTGCGGGGTGCCTATGTGCCAGTCCGCACTTAAACTAAAAGGTATGGTAACAGGATGTCCTCTTCACAATTACATTCCTGAATGGAACGATGCCCTTTATAATGGGCAGTTTGATATGGCGGCATGGAGGCTTTTAAAAACTTCAAGTTTCCCGGAGTTCACAGGCCGCGTATGTCCCGCCCTTTGCGAAAAGGCATGTAACTGCGGAAGCCCTGTGGTTTCCGGCTCATCGGCATTGACAGCAGGCTCAGAAAATGCAGGAGAAGGGGCGGTAACAGTTCACGACAACGAGCTTTTCATCATCGAAAAAGCCTTTGAAAGCGGTTACATGAAGGCCGAGCCTCCTGCAAAAAGAAGCGGAAAAAAAGTTGCCGTAATCGGTTCGGGGCCAAGCGGTCTTGCAGTTGCCGACTGGCTCAACCGCCGCGGACATAGTGTTACGGTTTTTGAAAGGGAAGACAAGGCCGGCGGACTTTTGATGTACGGCATTCCAAACATGAAGCTTGAAAAATCTGTGATTGAAAGGCGTGTTCAGCTGATGAAGGAAGAGGGCGTTGAATTTATTTTTAATGCTGATGTCGGCCGTTCGGCTTCTTCTGAACACATTCTGCAGGGCTACGATGCTGTGGCTTTGTGCTGTGGCGCTAAAAAAGCCCGTGCCCTTAATTCAGCTGGAATTGATGCATTGAATAAAGAAAAAGACGGGGCTGCAGGCGGCATGATGTTTGCCGTTGATTTTCTTAAATCAGTAACAAAATCTGTAATAGCAACAAGCGAGGCTCTGGAAAAAATAGACATGCAGCCTACAAACGGACAGATTGCCCAGATGCTGCTTGACCGTTATGGAATTGAAATAGAAGGAAAAAATGTAGTGATTGTTGGTGGCGGCGACACAGGAAATGACTGTACTGGCTCTGCAATACGTCTGGGCTGTAAATCTGTAACTCAGATAGAAATGATGCCTTGTCCTCCTGTAAAGAGGGCGGAAAATAATCCGTGGCCGGAGTGGCCTAAAGTGCTGAAAGTTGATTATGGGGCAGAGGAGTCTATTGCAAAATTTGGCCACGATCCTAGAGTTTATGAAAGTACGGTTAAAGAAGTGCTCAGTAAGGACGGACATATTACTGCGGTTCGCACTGTAGAAGTGGAATTTCAGATGATTGATGGAAAAAGGCAGCTGGTTGAGCGGGCCGGTTCAGAAAAAACACTGCCCTGCGACCTGCTTTTGGTTGCAGCGGGCTTTACAGGCTGCGAAGAATACTCGGCTCGCGCTTTTGGAGTGGAACTGGGGTCTCGGGGAACGGTTCAGACACCATCTCAGATGGAGCCTTATGCGACCGGCACTTCTAAAGTTTTTACTGCAGGAGACATGCACCGTGGCCAGTCGCTTGTTGTCTGGGCAATTGCCGAAGGCCGGGAATGTGCAAAAGAAATTGATGATTTTCTGATGGGCGGAGCAGTGTGAAATGACCTGCGAAAATGACATAAAGAACGAAGACAAATTTCACGATGAATGTGGTGTAATCGGGATTTTTGGAGCGGAAAATGCCGCTTCCAAAGCATATTTTTCTTTAGTAGCCCTTCAGCACAGGGGGCAGGAAAGCGCCGGTATTGCAGTTAGTGACGGTAAGAAAATCTCTTTGAAAAAAGAAACCGGACTTGTGGGTGATATTTTTAAGGAAGCTGATTTTGAAATCCTAAAAGGAAATATTGCGATAGGGCATGTGCGCTATGCAACTGCCGGTGGCCGTACAATAGAAAATGCCCAGCCATTTTTAAATTCCTTTAAGATGGGCTCAATTGCCCTGGCTCACAACGGTCAGCTGATAAATCATACTGAATTAAGAGCCATGCTTGAAGACGGCGGTTCAACTTTTTCAAGTTCCAGTGACAGTGAGGTAATTTTAAAGCTGATTGTCCGTAAGTACATAGAAAACGGCGGTCATTTGGGAAGGCCTGATGATGAAGAAAACTCCCTCCAGTTAAATCAAAAAAGATTTATAGATGCCGTAGTTCAGACTGCAAGACTCATAAAAGGCTCCTTTGCCCTTTGCATCATGACGGAAAACATGCTCATCGGTCTGCGGGATCCTAATGGTATAAGGCCCTTGTGCCTGGGAAGGATAGATTGTCCGGTCAAGCCGGACAATGACAGTGTTCCTGCCCATGACACAGAGGGCAAGCCGGACAATGACAGTGTTCCTGCCCGGGGTGTGCCCTATATTCTGGCCTCAGAATCATGCGCCATCGATTCCGTGAACGGACACTTTTTGCGCGATGTGGAAGGCGGCGAAGCCATTGTAATCACAAAAGAAGGCGTATCTTCCCTAAAATATGCGGCAGAAAAAAAACAGACCTGCATTTTTGAATATGTTTATTTTGCCAGGCCAGATTCTGTGATAGACGGAATTTCCGTGCAGGAAGCCCGCTATCATATGGGGCAGGTTCTGGCAGAAGAAGCCCCGGTAAAGGCAGATATTGTAATCGGCGTGCCGGACAGCGGACTTGGAGCCGCTATGGGCTACGCCTCTGCCAGCGGCATTCCTTATGGAACGGGAATTATAAAAAATAAATATATCGGCCGCACTTTTATTGCTCCCACACAGGCAGAAAGAGAAGCTATGGTTTTTGTAAAACTGAATGCAATCCGCAGTGAACTTGAAGGAAAAAAAGTTATTGTAATTGATGATTCTATTGTCCGGGGCACAACAAGCCGCCGTCTGGTTCAGATTCTGCGAAGAGCCGGGGCAAAGGAAGTTCATTTCAGAGTTTCGTCTCCGCCGGTAAAATTTCCTTGCTATTTAGGAATTGATACGCCAAGCAAAAACGAGCTGATTTCCAGCACCCACGAACTTGAAGAAATCCGCAGGGAAATTGGAGCGGATTCCCTGGCCTTCATAAGCCTGCAGGGAATGTTAAAGGCTCTTGGAAGCAAGGACTTCTGCAAGGGCTGTTTTAACGGCTCTTATCCCGTATGATTTCTTCTGCCACTGCGGTCTTTTTAAGGCCGCGGTTCATGGCTTCTTTTTCTATGTAGCGGTGGGCTTCTTCTTCTGTCATAGCCATGTGCTGCATTAAAAGCATTTTTGCCCTGTTTACAAGGCGAATTTCTTCCATTTTTACCTTGAGTTTTGTCGTCTGACTCTGCAAAATCTGAACCTTGTACTGAACCGCAATTGCCGTTTTTATGGTCGAATAGAAATTGAACTGGTCAAAAGGAGTTGGAACCGTGATAATTCCATATCCTTCCACCCGGTAAGAAACTTCTTCATACAGAGTCTGCGGGGTAAGAAGAAGGATTGTGCTCAGGGAATCAGAAATATCAGTTGCAAAATCAAGCCCGACCCCATCTGAATAGTCAGAAAGTATGATATTGTAGACACGTTCAGAAGTTATGCGACGTGCCTCATTAAAATCACTGACAATTTTTGTTTCAAAAAGCGGTGCTGTAAGCAAAACGCCTATCAATGAGGAAAGTTTACTGTCTTTTGTTACAAGAAGAACGCTGTGAGTATCGGCATTCATAGTCTTACCTTTTTTCCTGCTTAAAAACCAAGGATTTTTTTAATGAATAAACTGTTCTCTGCTATTTTTTTTGCCTCTTCAAGACTTTCCGGCAGGATTTTTACATCCTTCATATCAGCAGGATTAGTTCCGGCCGGGATTTCTTCTGGAACGGATATTTTATTTTTAATTCCATCCAGAGCAGCGTGAATTAAAAGGGTGAAAACAAGATAAACATTACATTCACAGTCCGCGGAACGGATTTCTATTCTCTGGGAATCCTGATTTGTAACGGCCGGCACTCTTATAAAGGCAAGGCGGTTTTCTTTTCCCCAGCAGATGTATTTTGGAGCCTTGTGTTCTCCAAGCCTCTTATAGGATTCTTCATGACAGTTTAAGTAACAGGTAATTTCTTCTGCGTGTTTTAAGATTCCGGCCATTGCATATTTATTTTTTTCTGAATCTGAGCAGGAAAGGTTGATGTGAAATCCGCTTCCGGCTTTGTCTGCAAGAGGTTTTGGTGAAAAATCTGCATATAAGCCCTGATTTGCGGCTCTTGTCCTTACAATCCATTTGAATGTTGCGGCATTGTCTGCGGCGCTTACGGCATCTGAATAATGAAAGTCGATTTCATTCTGGCCCGGGCCTTCTTCGTGGTGACTTGCTTCCGGCTGAATTCCCATCTGCTCCAGGGTAAAACAGATTTCGCGGCGGATATTTTCACCCTTATCTTCAGGGGCAATATCCATATAGCCTGCATTATCAAAAGGAATTTTTGTTGCTTCTCCTTCTGAATCAAGCTTAAAAAGATAGAATTCAATTTCTGTACCGATTCTGAATTCAAGGCCTGCTTCCGTTCGGACTTTATCTACAGTTTTTTTGAGCATTGTCCGGAAGTCTTTTTCATAATCCCTGCCGTCAGAATATTTTATGGCACAGAACATTCGTACAACTTTGCCTGTATTTGGTCGCCATGGTAAAACAGAAAGGGTTGTAGGGTCAGGGTAGAGAAATAAATCTGATTTTTCAGGACTTTCAAAGCCGTAAATGGCTGAGGCATCAAAACTCACGCCGTTATTAAAGGCACTTTCAAGTCTGTCTGCCATAATTGAAATGTTTTTTTGTACACCATTCAAATCAAAAAAGGCAAGGCGGACAAATTTTACATCCTCTTCATTTACATAATCCAAAACATCTCTTTGTGTGTACATATCAACTCCTAGATAATGCCCGCAAAAGGGCAAAAAATCATTCTTCATAAATTATACTCTAGCTTCTGCAGGCCTTCAAGAACTCTACAAATAGAGGGCCTGCATTATTCGGGCGGCTCTTAAATTCCGGGTGGAACTGAACGCCCACGTGGAACTGGCCTCCCTCTGAAACTTCTACGGCTTCCACAAGGCTTCCGTCCGGGGAAGTTCCGCTTATTGTAAGGCCAGCCTCCTGCATCTGGCTGCGGTAGTCATTGTTGAATTCGTAGCGGTGGCGGTGACGTTCTTCTATGTGGCTGCTTCCGTATGCTTTTTCCAGAATAGAGCCGGCTGCAACTTCGCAGGGGTAGCTTCCAAGCCTCATTGTGCCGCCCTTAATCACACCTTCCTGATTTTTCATCAGATCTATTACAGGATGCTCGCAAAGCTCGTCAAATTCACGGCTGTTGGCGTCTTTGAAGCCTAAAACTGAGCGGGCAAATTCAATTACTGCAATCTGCATTCCAAGACAGATTCCAAAATACGGCACTTTATGGGTGCGGGCATAGCGGCAGGCGGAAACCATTCCTTCCACACCCCTGTGTCCGAATCCGCCGGGAAGAATAATTCCCTGACAGCCCTTAAAAACTTCCGGGGCAGTCTGGTCTGTTACGCTGTCTGAATCAACCCATTTGATTTTTACGTTTTTTCCCACTACAAAACTTGCATGGTTCAAGGCTTCTACAATGCTAAGATATGAATCATGAAGTTTAACGTATTTTCCTACAAGGGCGATTTGAACTTCTCCCTTGCGATTATGTATAGTCTGAACCATCTGTGACCAGGCGGCAAGTTCGGGGTAGTGTCTGTCGCCGCCGGCACAGTCCAGAGCAAGATCCCGGCAGACTACATCATCCATGTTCTGGGCATGAAGCATGAGGGGCACTTCGTAAAGGCTGGGGCAGGTCGTATTGTTGATTACGCAGTCTTCGGCAACATTGCAGAAAAGAGAAATCTTTTTGCGGATGTCAGAAGGAATTTCTTTATCACAGCGGGCAACTATAATATCAGGGTGAATTCCAACTGCCATAAGCTCCTTTACAGAATGCTGGGTCGGCTTGGATTTAAATTCATCTGAACCGCTGATGTAAGGAACAAGGCAGACATGAATAAAAAGACAGTTTCGCCGTCCAACTTCCAGTGCCAGCTGGCGGATTGCTTCCAGAAAAGGCTGGCTTTCTATATCACCGATTGTTCCTCCCACTTCTACAATGCTCACATCGGCTCCGCTTACTTCTGCATTTTTTAATACAAAGTCCTTTATTTCGTTTGTAACATGAGGAATAATCTGAACGGTCTGTCCCAGATATTCTCCCTGACGCTCCTTGTTCAGCACGTTCCAGTAAACTCGTCCGCTGGTAAGGTTTGAATATTTTGTAAGATTTTCGTCTATAAAACGCTCATAATGGCCTAAGTCCAGGTCTGTTTCGGCTCCGTCGTCCGTTACAAAAACTTCCCCATGCTGGAAGGGGCTCATTGTGCCCGGGTCTACGTTCATGTAGGGGTCAAGTTTCTGACTGGTGACTTTAAGGCCGCGGCACTTTAAAAGACGCCCCAGACTTGCGGCTGTAATTCCTTTTCCTAACCCAGAGACTACACCTCCGGTGACAAATATGAATTTAGACATTATAGACCTCCGAAATTGTTCGAGTTTGCGCTTGCGCAAACTCGCTAAGTTCGCGAAGCGAACGACCTCCGCCTGTTACAAAAATAAATTTACTCATAATAATATCCTTAATATCCTTATAAACTTCAATCTTTATCTGTCATGCTTAAAATCCACTTCAAATGATTTATGGAAGAAGGCAGAATCTCCCTGAGCATTTTTGTTGAATGATTGTCAGGATTAAGGGAAAGTGCCTTTTCCATAATATCCGTCATGACTGGCGGTAAAATGTCGAATATATCCGTCATTTCTTCTGCAGAATACTGGCGGTGAGCCAGAGGTGGCTTGTGGGCGGCAAGTTTTTCTGCAGGATAAAATTTGCAGGGCTTAAAGGCAAGTTTTCCATCTTTGTTTCTGGCCCCTGAGGCTCCAAAAAAGCGGCAGATAAAGGGCCTCCCTCCGTAAATTGTACAGTGATATTCTGTATTTTCATTCCAGAAGGGGCATCCTTTATTTTCTGGAAATGGAAAGATTGCCTGGCCGGCTTTTTCAGCTGTTTCTGCCTGATTTTCCAGAAGCCAGGCTGCCATGTAATCTGCTTCACAGTCTAAAAGGTCGGGTTCAAAATTGCGGCAACATTCCCCACAGCCTTGTAGGCAACTGAAACCAGATTTTTTATACCAGACATCCTGTTTTTCTTCTATTTCTGAATAAAGATTTTTCATCTGGCTGATGATTTCTTCTGTTCTTGTGCCTTTTAATTTTTGCATAATCTGTTCTAAATCATTTTTCTGCATTTTACACACCATTTTTTTCTGTGATTTTTGTAATATCCACAAGGCTTGTATTTTCCAGACTGAAAGGCGAGGCCAGACAGTCTGCCAGGGCGTGAGCAGTATCTATTGAAGTAAGGCAGTCTATGTCGTGTTCTACGGCAAGGCGACGGAGTTTTACGCTTTCTGCAACCGGATCGCGGCCTTTTGCAGAGGTGGAAATGACATAGGCAATTTTTCCGCTTTCCAGAAGTGTCATTACGTTTTCATGATAATTTTCATGTACTTTCGCAACGTGTGTTACGGTCATGCCGCTTCGCTCTATTGTGACGGCATTGCCGCTTGTGGCGTAAAGGTAAAAGCCCAGTTGGTAGAATTTTTGGGCAAGGGCAGGGAGTTCCGGCAAATCTGACTGTCGCACGCTGAATAGGACTCCTGTGGCTTCATCATGACAGGCAGCCGGTCTGATCATCTTCCAGCCTGCGGCCGCCATTCCCTTAAAAATAGCTTCTTCACGACTAGATGCAATTCCAAGAACTTCTCCTGTAGACTTCATTTCCGGCCCCAGATGAGTGTCTACATCCATAAGTTTTTCAAAGCTGAAAACAGGAACCTTTGCGGCAAAATAAGATGGTTTCGGGTAAAGGCCTGTGCCGTATCCCATGTTTTTTACAGATTCTCCAAGCATGGCTCTTGTTGCAAGTTCTATCATGGGAACACGGCTGACTTTGCTGAGATAGGGAACAGTGCGGCTTGAACGCGGATTAGCTTCAATAATATAAAGGTCAGCTCCCTTTCCATCGTCATAAATAAGATACTGAATGTTTACAAGTCCTTTTGTTCCAAGAGCAAGAGCCAGATCTGTGGACTGGCGGATAATTTTTTCTTCAATTTCAGGACTGAAAGAAGCCGGATAAAGTGCTATGGAATCTCCTGAATGGATTCCTGTTCGCTCGATATGCTCCATGATTCCCGGAATAAGGACGTCATGACCGTCGCAGATGCAGTCAACTTCCAGTTCTTTTCCTTCCATATATTTGTCAATCAGAACAGGATTTTCAATTCCGCCCCGCAGAATGATTTTCATGTATTCCTTTACATCTGCACTGCTGCGGGCAATAATCATGTTCTGCCCGCCAAGAACGTAACTCGGGCGCATTAAAACCGGATAGCTGATTTTTTCTGCGGCTTCCAGCGCTTCAACTTCCGTAAAAACTGTAAGGCCGCGGGGGCGCTTGATGTTCAGCCGGTCGCAGAGTTCTTCAAAACGTTCCCGGTCTTCTGCAAGGTCTATTGCATCGGCGGAAGTTCCCAGAATCTTTATTCCCTGACTGTCCAGATATTTTGCAAGTTTAATTGCGGTTCCGCCGCCAAAGGCAACTACAACTCCCAGAGGATTTTCTGTCCTGATTACGTTCATTACGTCTGGAGGGGTAAGGGGCTCAAAATAAAGGCGGTCTGCCGTATCAAAATCTGTAGAAACGGTTTCGGGATTGTTATTGATGATGGCAACTTCGTAGCCCAGTTTTTTAAGGGCCTGCACGCACTGTACGGAAGCGTAATCAAATTCAATTCCCTGACCTATGCGGATGGGGCCAGAGCCCAGAACGAGGATTTTTTTATTTTGCATTTTACTCGCGCTATTAATATGAGTCATTGTGAACTCCAGAAATTGCTCTTCCAGATGGTTCATTGCGCTCGCTACGCTCGCTCTCAAGTTTCAGCAGAGCTGAAACTTGCTTCTGGTAAGAGCAGTTATGAATGCCAAGAATAGCCCTTCCGGACGGCTCATCTGCGTTTTTCCATGCCGCATCCCATTCAAGGGCTTTTGCAGTGGAACAGGCAACTCCTGCTTCGTGGGGAACTGCCCGGGCGGCAGAGTCGCTTGGGAAAAGACGGCTGTAGATTTCGCGGTAATAGTATTCTTCCTTTGTCTTAGGAGGATTTACAGGGAAGCGGTTTTCGCGGCGGGCGAATTCTGCATCGCTCACTTTTTCTTCCGTCATCTTTTTAAGGGTGTCTATCCAGCTGTAGCCCACGCCGTCGCTGAACTGTTCCTTCTGCCTCCAGACAATTTCCTGCGGAAGAAGGTCTTCAAAGGCCTTGCGCAAAATCCATTTTTCCATTCTCTGTTTAGGAGCCGCGTCACCCTGACAAGGCAGTTTTATATTCATCTTGTCACTCGGATTCAGCGACATAGCTATATCTATAAAATCCTTATCAAGGAAAGGAACACGGCCTTCAACACCCCAGGCCATAAGGCTTTTGTTGGCGCGAAGGCAGTCGTAAAGGTGGAGCTTACTCATCTTGCGCACAAGTTCTTCGTGGAATTCCCTGGCATCAGGGGCCTTGTGAAAGTAAAGGTAGCCGCCAAAAAGCTCGTCACTGCCTTCTCCAGACAAAACCATCTTGATTCCCATAGATTTGATTACCCGGGCAAGCAGATACATAGGAGTGCTGGCTCTTACCGTTGTAATGTCATAAGTTTCTATGTGATAGATGACATCCGGCAGGGCATCCAGTGCTTCCTGAATTGTAAAATGAACTTCATGATGAACCGTGCCGATGTATTCTGCAGCCTTGCGGGCGGCAAGAAGGTCTGGCGAACCTTCAAGACCAACTGCAAAAGAATGAAGCTGAGGCCACCATGCGGCTTCACGGCTGTCGCTTTCTATTCGTTTCTTGCTGTATTTCTGGGTAACTGCCGCAATTATTGATGAATCAAGCCCCCCGCTCAAAAGAACTCCGTAAGGAACGTCGCTCATAAGCTGGGCTTTTACTGCGGCTTCAAGACCGTTGCGCACTTTTTCTATTACAGAAGGATTTATAATTTCACCCTTGTCATCTGTGGCTCGTGGAGCAGCTTTTACTGCCTCGTATGATTCCCAAGCACGCTTATACCAGCGGACAGGCTTAGATGGAGAGCAGGCGTTGCGGGCTTTCATATTGTTGCGAAGCAACATCTTTGAGCCCGCAGAAGCGAGGGGAAGGCTTTCCCCTCCTGACCATAAATAAGACCCATTCGGGAACTCTTCGATTGTTACACATTCGCCTTCAAGTGCCTTTAGCTCGCTTGCAACATAGTAGCGGCCAGCCTTATCCCAGCCCTGATAAAGAGGAATAACCCCGATTTCATCACGGGCAATAAGATAGCTGTCATTTTCGCTGTCGTAAAGGGCAAAGGCAAAAATACCGGAAAGTTTTTCTATCATTTCTTCAAAATTGCCGCTTTCCCGATACTTTTTATAAAGAGGAAGAATAACTTCGCAGTCGCTGCCGGTAAGAAAGTTATATTTTCCTTCAAATTCCTTTCTAAGGCTTTTGTGATTGTAAATCTCACCGTTTGCGGCAAGAATGAGTTTTCCGTCATCACTGATTAAAGGCTGCTTTCCGCTCAGCGGATCTACAATCGAAAGTCTTTCGTGACTCAAAATTGCATTTTCGCCAGTATAAACACCGCTCCAGTCCGGCCCGCGATGCCGGATTTTCTTGCTCATTTCCAGAACCTGAGCCCTGAGTTCTTCTTTTAACCCTTCTGCAATCGGCTGACTGCCACTAGAAATGTCGAAACATCCTACAAATCCACACATAATCTTATCGAAGAAACCGTTAAGAAAAACTTTTTATCAAAAAAGTTTTTTAGGTTTCAACTATTCGAAGAAACCGTTAAGAAAAACTTTTTATTAAAAAAAGTTTTTTAGGTTTCAACATTCCGAAGAAACCTAAATTGGCACCGTGGTCCAATAGAAGATTCGTTAAAAAAAATTGCGAATACTTGGAGCAATTTTTTAGAATCTTCCACTTCCAATCTTTTTAGTCTCCTTCCTCCTTATTATTTATTTTCCTTTATGAATATTTCCGCTTCATTTTCGCCGCTACAAGTTGAATAAAAGTAGGGCGTTTCTGCCTCAAATTCCCCGGCACAGGTATCGACCATTTTGAAAGAGCGGGGTGGGTAAAGTAAGTCGTGGGAAGTCTCCCCCTTACAAATACCTTCCAGCTTGTACAAAAACCAGCAATCAATTTTTGTAACTTCATGTATTTCTTCCACGCTCAACAGCCCCCGCTTCAGGGCCTGATAAATCGCAAAAATCCTCTGGTCTGTTGGCTGGCCAACCCGCTCACGGATTTTTTCATCACCTTCTTTTACAAACGCAGTAAGATTCAAGTCTTTTACGCCCGCTTCAAGACCGCGGCAGGCCTTTAGAATCGCTTCTTCAAAATTCTGCCCGATTGCCATAACTTCGCCTGTGGCCTTCATCTGAGTTCCAAGTTTTCTTGAGGCATAGACAAATTTGTCAAAAGGAAATTTCGGCATTTTTACAACTACATAATCCAAAACAGGCTCAAAGCAGGCTTTCGTCTTTTTTGTCACAAAGTTTGGAATCTCGTCTAAAGTAAAGCCCACGGCAATTAAAGCCGCAACCTTGGCAATGGGGTAG
Source organism: Treponema sp. (assembly GCA_017470605.1). Taxonomy (GTDB): domain Bacteria; phylum Spirochaetota; class Spirochaetia; order Treponematales; family Treponemataceae; genus Treponema_D. Next base: position 2,375 of record JAFUYH010000030.1, on the reverse strand, counting down.
CCAGTTGCCTTGCTTGCCAGAGCAGAAGAACGTGAAACGCGTGGGTTCACTTCAATTACGGCGTATTCAAAAGAGTCTGGATTCAGGGCAAACTGACAGTTGCAGCCGCCTTCAATTTCCAGCGCAGATATTATGTTCAGGGCTGCAGAACGCAGCATCTGGTATTCCTTGTCTGCAAGAGTTACGGTCGGTGCAATTACAATTGAATCTCCTGTGTGAATTCCAACCGGGTCAAAGTTTTCCATTGAGCAGACTGTTATTACGTTCCCGTTGCCATCCCGCATAACTTCAAATTCAATTTCTTTCCAGCCGGAAATACATTTTTCAACCAGAATCTGATGAATCGGGGAGCGGTGCAGGCCGTTGCGGGCAGTTTCTTCCAGTTCACGCTCGTTATTTACAATACCGCCGCCGGTTCCGCCCAGGGTAAAGGCCGGCCTTATGATTGCAGGAAATCCGATTTCCTTATGCACAAAATCTGCCGCATCTTCATAAGTCGTAACAACCTTGCTTGGAATGCAGGGCTGTCCGATTGCCTGCATTGTGTCCTTAAAAATCTGTCTGTCTTCGGCCTTGTCAATCGTCTCGGGTCTGGCACCAAGAAGTTTTACATTGTGAGATGCCAGAAATCCAGATTTTGCAAGTTCCATGCTCAGAGTAAGTCCTGTCTGGCCGCCAAGCGTAGAAAGCAGGCTGTCGGGCTTTTCTTTTTCTATAATCCTCTGCAAGGTTGTAAGAGTCAGAGGTTCAAGATAAATTTCGTCTGCCATGCTTGGGTCTGTCATCAAGGTTGCAGGATTTGAATTTACAAGGCAGACTTCAAGCCCAAGTTCTTTTAAAGCCTTGCAGGCCTGATTTCCTGCATAGTCAAATTCTGCGGCCTGGCCAATTACAATGGGGCCGGAGCCTATAATCATTACCTTGTGAATATCCTTATTTAATGGCATTTTTTACCTCGTCTAAAAAAGCATCGAATAAAAAGTTTGTGTCGTGGGGGCCGCCACAGGCTTCCGGATGGAACTGAACGCTGAAGGCCGGAATATCGGTGTATTTAATTCCTTCTACAGTTCCATCATTTACATTGAAGAATGTCATTTTTGCATAAGGAGGCAGGGAAGTATTTTCTACCGCATAACCGTGATTCTGACTTGTGATGTAAATACGTCCGCTTTCCGTATCTTTTACAGGATGATTTCCGCCTCTGTGTCCGAATTTCAGCTTGCAGGTTTTGCAGCCCCTTGCCAGAGACAGCATCTGATGCCCAAGGCAGATTCCAAAAACAGGAAGTTTTCCGTAGTCACAGATTTTTTTGATTTCGCTGATTATAGCCGTGTTTTCTGCAGGGTCTCCAGGCCCGTTAGAAAGCATAAGTCCGTCTGCTTTTTGGGAAAGAATGTCTTCTGCTTTAGCTGATGAAGGAAGAACCGTTACCTTGCATCCGCGTTTTTCCAGTTCCCTCTGGATATTTGCCTTTGCACCAAAATCCCAGAGGATGATTTTCAGATTTTTTTCATTACAAGTCTCAGAAACTGGTAAATCAGAAGGATTATCAGCAGGATTAAAAGAAGAAACTTTCTTTACTGCGTCTGAAATTTCATACTCTTTAATACTTTTTATTAACTTTTCATCTGTTGCAGGGCATTTTTCTTTACCGCTGACTATCATGCCGTTCATAACACCGCTCTGACGCAGTTTTTTGGTAAGGGCCCTTGTATCTATTCCGCAGATTCCGATAATGCCCTGAGCCTTTAAATATTCATCCAGTTTTCCAAGTGCCCGAAAATTAGAAGGATTTTCGCATATTTCCCTTACAACATATCCGCTTACCCAGCATTTTTTGCTTTCAAAATCTTCAGGAATCACTCCGTAATTTCCAATCAGGGGGAAGGTCTGGGTAACAATCTGGCCGTAATAGCTGGGGTCTGTAAGCGTTTCCAGATAGCCTGTCATTCCGGTTGTAAAAACAGTTTCCCCGATTGTAGAACCGCAAGCCCCGATTGAAGAGCCTTCAAAAATCGTTCCGTCTGCAAGAATCAGCCACGCCTTCATTTTATTTCTCCTGCATTTTTGCTGCGCAAAAAAATGCTCAAAAAAAAAGACGCTCATTCCATCTGACGACAATTATGTCTTCAAATCGAATGAGCGTCTTTGCCCAAATATCTATAGAGTTATAAAACTTCGCGGGGCTTATGTCAATACCGTAGGGCAAACGCATTATAAAGTTTGCACATTTAAATCTGATGGATGTCCGTTACACCAAGGCTTGGAAAAGGCGGTTGAGCATTTTTTGCGAGGAAATCCTGCGGTTTTTGCAAGCAAAAATCCTCGGATTTCTTCTATGGCAGTCGCCAAAAATCTCAAAGCCTTTTCAGCCT
>JAFUYH010000052.1 GCA_017470605.1 Treponema sp. | reverse complement strand
CGGGATTGCAAACGCATTTATAAGCCGAGGCGAAGCCTTTTTAATCATTTTCCTATACGGCTTATACCATGCGGTTTGCAAGAACGTGCAGTGGTAGCACTTTTTACAGTTTCGGCTCTTTTATAATGCGTTTGCCCTGAGAGACGGGGATGTTTCTACTGACAAATACAAGAAAATACAGTATAATTGAAGAAAATCAATTTAATTAAACTGAGGGAAAAAAATGACATCACAAATGATTGCTCAGCTGATTGCCTTTGTTCTCTACCTTGCAATAATGGTTTTTGTAGGTCTGAAAAGTGCAAAAAGCAACAACTCCGCATCAGACTTCTTTCTGGGCGGAAGAAAACTCGGGCCATGGGTTACTGCTTTAAGCGCAGAAGCATCTGACTCTTCTGCATGGCTTTTGATGGGACTTCCAGGACTCTGCTATCTTGGCGGATTTAAGGAAACATTCTGGACTGCAATCGGTCTTATTGCAGGAACATACCTTGCATGGCTGATTATTGCAAAACCTTTAAGAAAATGTTCTATCGCATTTGACGATTCCATTACAATTCCTGAATTCCTTACAAAAAGATTTAAGGATTCAAGCCACATTCTTTCTATTGTTTCCGTTTTATTTATTGTAATTTTCTTTACAATCTATACAGCATCTGGATTTGTTGCCTGCGCAAAACTTTTCCGCTCTGTATTCGGGCTTAACTGGAATCTGGGACTTTTAATCGGATTTGTAATCATTCTTTCCTATACGATTCTTGGCGGCTACCGCGCTGTCTGCACGACAGACTTTATTCAGGGAACATTGATTTTTGTTGCATTTGTAGTTTCTGCAATTGTAATCATCATTTCTCTTGGAGGTGTTGGAAACGCTGTTGACCAGGTTGGTGCATTTACTCAAAAGGCACTTAACGGAGAATACGGAGAAGCAATGCTCAAATCATTTACTTCCAACCAGTCCTTCTCTGCAATGTCTGCCATTTCTGCTTTTTCATGGTGTCTTGGATACTTTGGAATGCCTCACATTATCGTAAGATTTATGGGCTGCCGTTCCAACAAAGAAATTGCAACTGCCCGCCGGGTAGGAATCATCTGGATGATTATTGCCTATATCGGAACCTTTATCATCGGTACATTGGGAACTGCATATCTTATTAATCATGGAATTCTTCTTGGAGCAAAACCGGAAGAAGTTATTATTGAAGGTGTAAAAGTTCTTGGAGCAGGAACTCAGGAAGCCGTATTCAGTGAAACAATGATTAAGATGTACCCTGCCTTTATTGCCGGAGTCTTTATGTGCGCAATTCTTGCCGCTTCCATGTCTACAGCAGACTCACAGCTTCTTTCTGCTTCATCAGCAATCGGTCAGGATATTTTTAAGGGAATGATTAAAAAAGACGCATCTGACAAGACAGTTCTTCTGATAAGCCGAATTTCTGTTTTTGCAGTAGCAATTGTAGGACTTATTCTTGCCTTGAATCCAGAAAGTTCTATTTTCGGACTTGTTTCTTATGCATGGGCAGGATTTGGAGGAACATTCGGACCTCTTATCATTCTTGCACTCTACTGGAAAAAAGGAACTGCAAAGGGAGCCATTGCGGGCCTTATCTGCGGTGGAATTACCGTAGTTACATGGCACAACCTGCATGGCGGCCTTTTTGATGTTTACGAAATTCTTCCTGCTTTCATCGTTTGTTTTGTAGTAACAGTAATTGTTTCTCTTCTGGATAAAAACAAGAATCCTGAAATGATTGCCACCTTTGAGAAATACAAGGCAATGGAAGACTAAAGTATAACAAAAAATTATGAGTGTTACTATTGACAGTAACACTCATATAATTGTACTATCTACTTGTTACTATAAATAGTAACAATAAAAAAAACAAGGTGGTACAATTATGGAAAACGAAGTTCTAAACGAACAGGAAAAAAGAGAATTAAATCCTGAAACAAAAAAAGGCCTGAACATTGCAGACCTTCTTCTTACGGCAATTCTTCTGGCTGCAGGCGCAGTTCTGAAATTCTTTGTCGGTTCAATCATAAACATTGGCGGCATGAAGCCGAACTTTATCATTGCCATGTACTGCATGATAATTGTTCTTATTAAGCCGAAGTTGCTCTACTGTGCAGTTATCGGACTTCTGGCGGGAGCAATCTGCCAGTTCTTCCCTGGAACTCCTTATCTAAACTTTGCTTCTGAACTTGCAGGCGCCCTTGCAATGGGACTTCTTATAAAATGTCCGCTGAAATTCGGAAAATATGACCCGGTTCCAGCCCTTGCAACATTTTTAAGCACAGTAGTTTCCGGCGGTCTATACACAATCCTTTTGATTTTTGTAATTCATGCAGACAAGGCAACTCTGGTTGCATACATCCCGATTGTTCTTTGTACTGCCCTCTTTAATGCAGTAATCGTACAGATTCTTTACATTCCACTTAAAAAGGCTTTGAAAAAATGATAGAAATCAGCAATCTGACATTCAGATATGAAGGCTCCCAGAAAAATGCCCTTGAAAACATTAATCTTCACATAGAAAAAGGTGATTTTCTGGGGATTATCGGGGAGTCTGGAGCGGGAAAAACAACTTTATGCAGTGCAATCAACGCACTTATTCCTCATCACTTTAAGGGAGATTATTATGGCTCGGTTAAGGTGGACGGACAGGACACATTTGATACAAGCCCGGGACTGCTTGCCTTAAAAGTAGGCTCTGTTTTTCAGGATATTGACAGTCAGATGCTGAGCACATTTGTAGAAGACGAACTGCTTTTTGGTCTGGAAAATTTTGGGATTCCCAAAGACCAGATTGAAGGAAGGGTTTCCGGGGCCCTGGAAGCAATCGGAATAGAAGACCTGCGTTACCGCGAGATTTCTTCTTTGAGCGGTGGACAAAAGCAGAAAGTTGCAATTGCGTCTATTATTGCCCTGGAGCCTGACATTCTGCTTTTGGACGAACCTACGGGGGAACTGGATCCTGCTTCCAGCCGCCAGATATTTATGCTGCTGGAAAAACTGAACAGGGAAAGGGGCATGACAATCATCGTGGTAGAACAGAAAATCATGCTTTTGTGCGAGTTTGCAAGAAGTCTTGCCGTTATGGAAAGGGGCAAACTTGCGGCATACGGAAAGGTGCGGGACGTGCTGCGGGAAGCAGAAACTCTGGAAGAAAAGGGCGTAAACATTCCCCGGGTCGTTACTCTTTCAAGGCGAATGGCAGCACAAGGTCTTTTTTCTGATAAGATTGCAGAAGAAGAAAGTCTTGCCCTGAATGCGGGGGAAGCGGCAGGACTGATAAAGAAGATTTGCGGGGATGGAACCAGGCTGCAGAAAGACGGCAGTGAGGGGGCTGAGGAAGGGCTTGAGGAAGGAGACGGACTTTCGGGTAGCGGAAGTCTTGCAGACAGTGTTTCCCTTGCAGATAGAGTGCCCCCTGCAGATGAATCAGACTCAGCCGCAGAAAATGCAATAGAATTTCAGAACGTTTCATTCAGCTATAAAAATGACGCAAACATCCGCAATATAAGCGTTCAAATAAAAAAAGGTGACTTTATTGCCATAACAGGCTCTAACGGAGCGGGAAAATCAACTTTTTCAAAACTTTGCAACGGACTTTTAAAGCCAACCATGGGCGATGTTCTGGTGGAAGGCGAAAATACAAAAAAAACAAAGACCAGCAGACTTGCAAAAAAAATTGCCTTTTTATTTCAGAATCCCGACCGGCAGATTTGCTGCAAGAGCGTAAGGGAAGAAATTGCATTCAGCCTGAAAAACATAGGGCTAAGTGAGGAAGAAATTAAGCAGCGGGTCACGGAAACTCTGGAAAACTTTGGCTTTAATCCAGACGCAGAACCTTTCAGTTTGAGCCGGGGGCAGAGGCAGAGGCTTTGTCTGGCCTGTCTGATTGCAGTCCGCAGTGAGATTTTGATTCTGGACGAACCGACCACGGGGCTTGATTACAAGGAATGCATTGAGCTGATGGAAAAAATCAGGGAACTGAACAAAGCGGGCACAACAGTAATTATGGTGTGCCATGATATGGAAGTTGTGCTGGATTACGCCAGCCGGGTTCTTGTGATGACCGGGGGAAATCTGATTGCGGATGGCGCCACACGGCGGATTCTTGGGGACGGGGCACTGCTGGCGCAGGCAAGACTTTTGCAACCGCAGATTTGTGAAACTGCAACAGAACTTGGAAATGATTATCGGGGCATTTTTACCGTAGATGAAATGATAAAAAAAATCACAGACATGGCCCAAGGCTGAAAAGAGGAGATTACGAGGAGATTACAATGAAAGGATTCTTAGATTATTTACCTGGAAATTCGATTTTACATAAACTGCATCCTCTGGCTAAACTTTTTATTGCAGTTGCAATCTGTGCTTCGGCCTTTGTTTCATCATCATATATATTTTTAGGATTTCTAATCATCTTAAATCTGATTTTAGGAGCAGCCGGAGACCTGGGAGCATCAAAAAAAGAAGAAAAGCCTGGCGTTTTTAAGCGAACTTGCGGACTCTTCAAAGGACTCGTAAAAGTTTCTGCATTTCTTTTTGTACTGCAGATTCTTCTTATAAGAAGCGGAGAGGCAGTCATAAAAATCGGTAACTTTGCATTAACCGACAAAGGTCTGAACAACGGAGCCCTGCTTGTACTGCGCCTTATTGCGGCTACCCTCCCCCTTTCAATCATGATTACAGTCACAAATCTTAGTGATTTATCAAACGTGCTTGTAAATACACTTCATCTGCCATACAAGTATGCCTACACTTTCACAACTGCAATCCGCTTTATTCCTGTTTTTGGAAATGAGATGAATAACATTATGGAAGCCCAGATTTCACGCGGAGTAGATTTTGAAACAAAAAATCCATTTAAGAAGATTGCTCTGGTTCTTCCTCTTTGTGTTCCCCTCCTGCTTTCTTCTGTAAGAAAGATTGATTCAACGGCAATTGCAACTGAACTGAGGGGCTTCCACCTTAGAAAAGCGGGCTGTGCGGCAAAAGAATATAAGATTTCTGGAAAAGATATACTTGCACTTCTTTTTGGATGCCTTATTATTGCAGCGGCAGTCTGTGCAAAGATTTTTAACATTATTTAAAATGATGAAGGGGCTGTAACTGCCAGACAGCCCCTTCATTCTGTTAGAAGAAATATCAGATTACGTCCATTCTGGCAACATCAGCAGTATAATCCACACCCTCAACGTCAAAGCCGTTTGTAGCGTAGAAGTCGTGCTTGTAACCGGCCAGGTCGCAGACATCCTTAATGTTGTCGTTGTTTACGCTTGCCATCAGCTTATCAACTTCTGCCTGAACGTCTGGCTGCATTTCCCAGTCGTCCACACGGATGCGGTTTTCTTCATCAACAGGAACCTTACCTGCGGCAGCATTTTCGCCAGTGTAAAGGCGTTCTGCAAAAAGACGCTCCATCTGTTCGATACAGCCTTCGTGAGTTCCCTTAGCCTTCATAACCTTGAACAAGATAGAAAGGTAAAGAGAGATGATTGGGATTACTGCGCTTGAGCGAGTTACAAGGCCCTTATTTACAGAAACATAAGCAGCACCGCCAAGCTCGTCAGCAAGTTTTTTGTTCAATTCATGAGCAGTAGCTTCAAGATGTTTTTTAGCCTGACCGATTGTTCCATCGCGGTAGATGGCATGGCTCAATTCTGGTCCAATGTAAGAATAAGCAACTGTACGACATCCTTCTGCAAGAACACCTGCAGCAGAGAGCTGGTCAATCCAAAGCTGCCAGTCTTCGCCACCCATAACCTTTACAGTGTTTGCAATCTCTTCTTCGTTAGCAGGTTCAGCGGCAGACTGCTTAAGACTGTCTGTAAGAATATCAATTCCAAGACCTGCATAAGTTTTTCCGATTGGCTTAATTACAGACTTATACAAAACATGAGCACCAGTTTCGCTCTTAGGGTCAATTTTGTCTGGATCAGAGCGAACAGGAGAAGCCAGAGAGTAAACGATAAGATCAAACTTCTTACCAGCCTTTTTAGCTTCTTCAATAATCATTTTACGAGTTTCGTGACTAAAAGCATCAGCGCTGAAAGTCTCAGTAAAAAGCCCCTCTGCCTTAGCAGCGCGGTCGAATGCCAGGTTATTGTACCAGCCAGGAGTTCCACCCTTAGTTTCTGTTCCAGCCTTTTCAAAAGAAACCCCAATTGTATCAGCACCATATTCAAAGGCAGCCGAAATGCGGGAAGCAAGACCGTAACCAGTAGAACATCCCAGAACCAGAACAAACTTAGGTCCCTGTCCTCCCTCTTTCAAAGACTTAGTTCCGCGCTTAGCCTTCTGAGCCTTCACGTATGCAATCTGATTTTCAACTTCCTTAGCACATCCAATCGGGTGAGCGTTAAGACACATGTTCGAACGAACCATTGGTTTGATAATCATAAATTTTTACTCCTATATTCGGGCGCAACCGGCTGGCAGTTTCGCCAGGCTCAACAACCAGCCGGTCGGGCGTTCCGCACTTCGCTAACGCTCATCCTCCTCGCCGCCGCCACAAGTGGCGCCGCCTGCGGTGGACCGCTTCGCGGGTGCTCCATGCCCTTGCGCATTTTATCTTTACATTTTAGCAAAAAATGTCATTTTGGACTAGTGGGAAAATTTTCAAATTACCATCGCAAAAATTACGGTTAAACTACCACAAAAACTACGATTAAATCACCTCAAAAAATACGATTAATATTGCACAAAAACTACGAATGAATATAATATACATAGGAGTTTATTATGGAATACAGACCCAGAATTCAGGACGATGAACTAGCTTTCAGATTGGAATGCAGCGGGGCAGTTTTAATAGAAGGCCCTAAATGGTGCGGAAAAACTACTATTGCAGAACATCATGCAAAGAGTGTGTTAAAAATGCAGGATCCAGACAAAAAGCAAGGCTATCTTCAAACAGCAGAAACAAAACCCTCTTTATTACTGACCGGAAAAACTCCAAGGCTAATAGACGAGTGGCAGGAAGCGCCTGTCTTATGGGATGCAGTCCGAGTTTCCATTGACAGCAGAAACGAAACAGGCCTGTATATTCTGACCGGTTCCAATTCAGTAGATAAATCAAAAATAAGCCATTCCGGCACAGGACGAATAGCAAGAATGAAGCTTGAAACCATGAGCCTTTTTGAGACAGGGGAATCAAACGGAAAAATTTCACTTTCGGAACTCTTCAAAAACCCAAACCTGGAAATAGAAGCAAAATCTGACTTGGAAATTGAACAGATTATATTTTCTGCATGCAGGGGTGGATGGCCGGGCTTTCTTGCAAGAAAATCAGAACGAGCCCAGCTGCAAATTGCCCGAGATTACATAGACAGCGTATGCGAAACAGACATTTCCACAGTAGACGGAGTAAAACGGAATCCCCTATGGGCTGCCCAGATTTTACGCTCTTATGCACGGAATATCTCAACGCTGGCAAAAGAAAGCAATATTTTAAAAGATGTTGTTTCCGCTTCTGAGGCAATTTCCCATGACACACTCTCTTCTTACCTTCAGGCATTTGAAAGGCTGTTTATCATTCAGGATATTGAAGCGTGGTGTCCTTCAATCCGCTCCGCAACGGCAATTCGTTCCGGTAAAAAGCGGGAATTCTGTGACCCGTCGATTGCAGTTGCCGCTTCTGGCCTTAATCCAGAATATTACATGACAGATTTGCAGTCTTTCGGCTTTATCTTTGAAAACCTTTGCATAAGAGATTTGAGAGCCTACAGCTCAAAATACGATGGGAAAATTTCATACTACCATGACAGATATAATCTTGAGGCAGACTGCGTTCTGCATCTTCGTGACGGTAAATATGCCCTTATTGAATTCAAACTAGGCAGCAACGAAATTGAAGAAGCAAGTTCACATCTTCTGGAAATAAAACGACTGGTTAAAGAATACAACGAAAAAGGAGATGCCCCCAGCCTCCGCGAGCCAGATTTGCTGATTGTAATTACCGGCACAGAATTTGCCTACCGCAGACCAGACGGAGTTTTTGTCATACCAATCGGCTGTCTGCGTGGGTGAGTTTGTTTTGGGCGTTCCTCTACATTCTCTATCGATAAATCCAAGTTCCTTACAGCAAAGACCGCCAGAGTCCGCTCACACATTTTATCTTCACTTATTTTTCCGTCTTTATAATCTTTTTGAATTTCATGCAGTTTACTTTTCATCCTGCGTTTAGTTTTACCAAGCAGAAATATACCCTTGCTAGTAATTCGCCAGCCCAAAAACGGAACTCCGTGAAGCGTCTTTCCAAAAACAGGCTCTTTAAGCAAAAGATTCAATTTTTCACAGCAAAAAAGCCGTACTGCCATAAAAGCACCTTTCAATTCAACAAGAGAATCAGAAAAAATCACCATGTCGTCCATGTAGCGCACATATCCTTTTGGCTTTAACTGTTCCAGAACAAAATGGTCAAGGGGAGAAAGATACAGATTTGCAAAAAACTGGCTCGTAAGATTCCCTATGGGAAGCCCACGAGATGCCGAATCGGGTGCGGCATGACAAGAGACATAACTATCAATTACAGAAAACAATAATTCAAGGCATCGTGTGTCTTTTATAATCCTGCACAAAAGGCTTTTCAAAACCGTGTGATCAATGGAATCAAAATATTTTCTTACATCAAGCTTCAAAAAATAGGTTGAACGTTCTGCACATTTAAATGCATATCTGGCCGCTGCGTGAGTTCCCTTGCCTTTACGGCAGGCATAAGTATGATAGATAAACTGCCTTTCAAAAACAGGCTCCAAAACATTTATTATGGCGTGGTGAACAATTCGGTCTTTAAATGGGGCTGCACTGATTATACGCTCTTTGGGGTCAATGATAGTAAACTGCCTGTATGCACCAGCTGTATAGTTTCCCTGCAACAAATCTTGCCGTAATTCTTCAAGTTTCTTCTCTGCATTCTGGCGGAAATTAAGATACTCGGCTGACTGTCTTTTTCCTTTTGATGCTTTGTAATAGGATTCATGAAGATTTTGAATGTTGCAGATTCTTTCAAACAGGTTGCTTTCCCGCTTCATTCTGTTCCTGAATTGCTTTTAAAACCGCATTGCCGTACTTTTCAGCCTTTGTCTGCCCTATGCCCTGAATTGCAGAAAGTTTTCCTAAATCCGTAGGATTTTGTTTTATAATAGAAGCAAGCTGTTCATCAGTAAAGACTACAAATGGCGGAACTCCGTCTTTTGCAGCCAGTTCTTTTCTCAAATTCCTTAATTTTGAAAAAAGTGCAAATTCATCAGGTGAAAGAATCTTCATATAGTCCACTTTTCCGCTTGATTTTGAATCGCTTTCGTTTTGCTGCACATACTCCACAAGAATACACCAAGCAGGAGTTTCTCCAGATACAAATTCCGAACGGACGCTTACAATACGATGTGTCCGTAAAAATACATTAAGGTTTTCTTCCGTCTGCTCTGAGCCGCTTGCAGGCAGCATAAAAGTCTTGAACTGCATTTTTTCTCCATCAAACAAAACTTAGGGTGAAGCTTTCGACATTTTCCTAATGCTACCGGAACCACCCCAAGTGTGTAAAAAACACAGAAGCATTTTTTACAAAATTTTTGTGGGCTGGCAGTTTGCCTCCCACGCGACATCTTTCGGTTCACCCTAGTGACTGCACGAAAGCTCAAGGATGGGCTGCGCGGAGCGAACCAGGCGGAAGCCATAGTTCTTGTTGCGGTTGTTCGGGTTGTTGTTGTTACGGTTAGCAACCTTGCAGTTGTTGTCATTGTTATACCAAGAGCCACCCCGTTGAACACGGTTATTGCCCGACGACGCACCAGAAGCTCCAGTTTTTGCTGAAAGATGCCGAAATTAAAACTCAACTAATTATGAATTTAGATGCAATGTCAGCTAATTCATCAGCAGTTTTTTCAATTTGAATCTGATTTTGCTCTTGAGCTTTAGCAAAGTATTCATTTATACCTTCTTTATCCTTGCCAACTATGTCTTCGATTTGAAACTCATTATTTGGTAATGAATGGGGTAAATCAAACTCCGCAATAATTTTTTTTGTTTTCTTCTCAATAATCATAATTGGAAAATCATTGCAAAGTTCTCCATTTTTACTGATTATATATGGACTCATAACAAGAATAACTCTATCCCCACAATCTTTTTTTGTTAAAATTGACATAATTAAAAATCCTTAATTTTTTACAAAATTTTGCGCCGTACGGCGCAAGTCGCAGTGTAATGCCGTTCTTATGACGGCACCGCTACCGCGGACGCACTACCGTGCTTGCCTTTCATAAGACCTGCCTTACACTGCTATCACTAGGGTGTTACTGCGCGGAGCGAACCAGGCGGAAGCCATAGCTCCTGGCGCGGCTGTCCGGGTCGTTGCTGTAACGGCTAGCAACCCCGCAGTTGAAGTCAATGTAATACCAAGAGCCACCCCGTAGAACACGGAAATTGCCCGACGACGCACCAGAAGCTCCAGTAGAAGACGAAATGCTTCCATACCAGTCCCAGCACCATTCCCAAACGTTTCCGCTCATGTCGTAAAGTTCGTAGCCGTTTGCAGCCTTGGTCTTTACATCCCTTGAGCCTGTCTCATTTGTGTTGCTTGAATACCATGCCACATCATCTACAGTGTCACTTCCTGCGTAGGTATAGTTTTGTCCG
>JAFUYH010000002.1 GCA_017470605.1 Treponema sp. | reverse complement strand
TCCATCTGAACTGGCAACAAATTATATTAGGCATAATTATAAAATTCTTTTATCTTTTAGAACTTATATGTATGCTTTTAAATCTCCACGTTTTAGAAGTTATATGATTTTTCTCAGCAAAGGTAAGATGTCGGAGTCAGAAGTCCTTGAAGACCTGGTTTTAAATAAAATTGTTTTTGATGATAAGGATGAGGATATTTATTTAAAAACAATTTCTAGTTACTGCTCAAGGAAGGGAGAACAGATAACAAAATAAGTACTCACAGGTTTCGCTTCCGTTTGAGTATAAACACCATAAAAACGGAGTCGCAGGAGCGGGATGACGTTGAACCGATGAAGGTTATCTGCTGATTAAATTAACGTCAAAAAGCTGGTTGTGGCGGACATTACCGGCGTTCCAAAATAATCCGTCTTATTTTCGGAGGTAATATATGAAATTTGAAAATTTTTTTAACTTTTTGATTGGATGTATATTAGGGCTACTCATTAATATTTTTGTAATTCTTATATTGATATATCAGAAAATGTAATATGGGAAACAACTTTTGAGTGCGTAACTGCCAATACAAGAAAAATTGAGGGCTTTATTTTTATGGAAAAGAAAATTATACAGAAAATAGAACTTTTGGAACATCTTATTAATATCGAACAGATTAAAACTGTTTTCGCAAGGAATCTGTTTCCTCGCCCATGTCAGGATTATAAAAAATATTATGGAAATAAACTGGTGTTCTCAGATTCAGAATCTATGTTTCTTTATCTCGTGTTTGACAATCTGCATAACATTCCTGAACTGATTAAAGTTCTTGTAAAATGCGAAAACTTTGCGGATATAAATGTACTTCCTTTTTCATTGGTTTTAAATTGCTTTAAGGATTTGTATAAACTGATTAATGAAGAAAATTACAGGAAGATATTGGGAATAAATGAGTCTAACAATGTTTCTATTTGGATAAGTCTGCTTTGTAATATTAAGCGTGAGATTCCTGCAATCCAGAAACTTTTCAATCTTGATGAGAATAATAATTCTTTAGATATAAGTTCACTTAATGATTATCTTACAGAAATATTTAAGAGAGGAGAATAATAAAAAAATGAAAAATTACATTATTACAGGTGTTGTTGAAAAACCACGTCATACGATTCGTATAACCGTAAGCGACAGCATTTATAGAAAAATAAAGTATCACGCAGTAGACCGTAATCTTACATTTTCTGCTGCAGCAGAAGATATGCTTGAAAAACTCGTAAAGAAACCTCTTGTGGTTTTTGACCCAATGGCGGATAATCAAGAGGCAAACAGAATAAACAATGCTAAATATCTTCTTAATGCCGTAAAAGAAAATGTCAGAAATTCCCTTTCATTAATAACAAATAGTGAAAATTACAGTCAGCAAGCAGAAAGTTTTATCAGCTTTCTTGATTCATTACTTATTAATCCAGTTTTATGTTTTACTTCAGGCAACCGTACCAGAATTGAAAAAGAATGTACTGCAATGCTTCTTGCAGCTTATGATGCCGCAATAAAAGCAAATCTTGCAGTGTTTCCACTTTATGAATCATATTTTTATGAACTTTTGCATTGCTGCAAAAATAATGGACGATAACTCATGCACAAAGATTCTATAACTGGTGAAGAAGTCATTGACTATGACTTTCTTGTAAAAAAACTTTATCCTCCAAAAAAGCTCAGAATGACTGATGCCGGAAAAGAAATAGCGGCTTTTTTTCGTGAACTTGACAGAATGTATTATCCGGCAAAAAAAGAAAGGAAAGAAGTTAAACATAACTTTTTCCGAGGTCATGCAGCTCAAAAGCAGCCGTGTACGGTAAAAATGTATTACACGGAGTCAAAGGAAAAGCATATTGAATTCTTGCGTAATTATATGCCGCAGAAAAATAAAAAGGCTGTTGTAGAAAAGCCGGATCTTTTTAATGATAAGTATGATGTTGTTCCTGAAAGTGAGATTTTAAAATATGAAAGCGAGGCTGATGACCTGGGATTTAAATTCATAATCAGTCCTGAAAGCCAGAGTGTAGATATGAAGCTTATGGTCCGCCAGTTTGTGAAGAATCTTGAAACAATTACAGGACATAAGTTTTCTTGGATGGCCGTAACGCATACTGATACTGGTCACATTCATTCACATCTCTTAATCAATGGAATAGATAAAAGGACAAAAGAAAAATTCCGTTTTGAACCAGCTATTGTGAAGAATGTTGCAAGAGGACTTGCAATGGACATCTGTACAAACCTTGTAGGTTCACGCAGCCAGGAAGCAATTGAAGCTGCCCGAAGTCAGCTTCCTTATGTTAAAAGATGGACTAAAATTGATGAGCATATTGAGTCTTACTATGGCTATACAGAGTTTAAGATTCCAAAAATTGTTGATAACGCTGAATATTCTGCCTCAAAAGTTACTACAGATGATACAGAAATTCTCAGACTCAATACTCTTGTTCAGATGGGGCTTGCTATCTGTTATTCCAAGGAAAAGCCACCACTGTATTACCTTGAAAAAGGATGGAAGCAAAAGCTTCGTGCAATCGGCCGCTATAACACTTACCTTGATGCAAGAGGTAAGCTTAAACTGGTTTCTCCATATAATCTTGAACTGTATACAGGTGAAATGGGAGAGATTAACGGTGTCGTTACAAATATTTACAACATGAATGATGAGGATGTCTGGAATAATGCCGTTGTAATTGAAAACAGGAAAGTAAATAAAGCCTGGTATATTCCAACCAGAATCAAGCTTAAAGATGAGGATGTTGGAAAGTTTATAACGGTTCGGGCAGAGAAGAATCAGAAAGGAAAATTGAGGCCGCTCATAACAATCCATTCTTAAAACAGACAGTGTAAATAAACATAGTAATTGACAGTTTTAAAGCTTTTATAATATAATACTCACAAGCGCTAAAAATAAAAAAAATCATTCAATTTTTATTAAAGGCGCTTATGGCAAAAAATGAATTTTTGAGGGAAGACCCAAAAAAATCTTCCCGAAAACTTATATACGACCTCACAAACTTAATAATTCCAGTCCTTATTTTAATAATCGGCATTTTTCTTTCGACTCAGAAATTTGCTGAAATGATGGGCTATAACCCCCGCTACTGTGAAACACCGATTTATATTTTAAAGCATGGTATTGGAAAATATCCTGCCGGTTATCCTATTTTTAATCCAATCGTAATCCTAATTACAATGTTTACGAATCCTTTTGACAAGCTTGTTCAGGAATCAATCGGACAGGCTGCAATTCCTGGAACGATCTGTGCCGTTATTGCTGTCTTTACTTGGCTTGCTATATCCATTATCCGCAGTCGAGGATTTAATAAAAATGAACATCTTTACGGTACAGCCCGCTGGGGAACGAAGAAAGACCTTAAAAAATTTGGTCTTTGTGAAGACCACGGTGTAGTCCTGGCCCAGCAGTATGATGCCCAGACTGAGGCTATCATCAATAAAAAAGGTAATTTCGGCTTGAAAATGATAAAACCTTCAAAGCTTATCTGTCATGCCGGTACAAGCCATACTTTAGTAATTGCCCCGACCCGTTCAGGAAAGGGCGTTGGTACTGTAGTTCCGACATTGTGTTCATATACAGAAAGTGTCATTGTCTTTGACCCTAAAGGTGAGCTTTACAATATGACGGCAGGTTACAGGCAGAAGTTCAGCCGAGTAATAAAGTTCTCTCCGGTTCAGATGGAAACAGCATGTTTTAATCCTTTGGAAGAAGTTGAACTTGATGAAAATGCTTTCCGTGACATCGGTACAATTCTTACAAACATTTTCCAGAAAGGAGAGAAGGGGGGAGACTCTAACTCAGACTTCTTTGACAATAACGCACGAGACCTTTTAACTGGCGTTATATTCCATGTTCTTTCTGCAGTCAATGAAAGCGGTAGACCTTTATATAAAAAAGAAGACCAGTGTATAGCAGGTGTCCTTCGTATATTTGCTCGAGCTGCATCCGGCACAGACGAAGAAGGAAATCCGCTTCCAGCTGGTGAAGCTCTTCTTGACGAAATGATTAATTCAAAACACATCGATAAAAACGGTGAGGTTTCTGATTACATTCATGGTATTGTCCTTGATGTTGCAATGTCTGCAAAGCAGCAGCATGAAAAGGTTCGCTCTGACATCATGCAGACTGTACAGTCTAAGCTTAATCTTTTCCGTGATCCGTTTATCAGCCATGTTACAAGCCATTCTGATTTTAAACTTTCAGACTTCTATGAATCAAAAGAGCCTATTTCACTTTACCTGACGCTTCCGTTTGGTGATGTTGACCGTATCATGCCTGTTTTCCAGCTTATTATTGACTTTATTGTACGCCGCTTCTCTTCTGGAGAACTTAGGGCAGGAGAAAAGGAAAAGGTATTAAAACATCCTATTCTTTTCATGATTGACGAATTCCCTGTCCTCGGAAACATGAAATTTTTGGCTACCTCGTTAGGAATATTGGCGGGTTACGGCCTCCGGTTCTATCTTGTCGTTCAGGCATATCAGCAGCTTGTAAAGATTTACGGACAGGAAAATACATTTATTGATAACTGTCGTTATATCTTAATTTATGCTCCAAACAATCCGCAGGATGCAGAAAAGTTTTCAAAGATGATTGGTAAAAAATCTGTAGCAAAAGAGAATCTTTCTGTTTCTGGAAGCCGCTATGCTGTTGCCTTAAATAACTTGAATACTTCAAGTCAGGAAATTGCAGTAGACCTCATAAATCCAGATGAGCTTATGAAAATGCCTTATGAGGACTGTATCATCCTGGGCCACAACATGCCGCCTTACATGGGAAAGAAAAACATTTTTTATGCTGATAAAAGATTTTCCTGGAAGGTGTTCAACGAGAATGTTGACACTGGAAAAGTTGAGACCGGATTTGCAGCTCCTTATAAACAGAAAGACATAGATGATGAAGTATACATGCTTCCTTCTCAGATAAAAAAGCGTGAGTCTGCTGGAGAAGAAGAAAAGAAAGAAGCCGTGATTGTAGAGAATGAAAAAATCCAGTCTGAGAACGAGGGCTTTAATCCTATCGACTTCCTTGAAAACTATCATGCTGATGAGAACGGTGAAGTCGAGGAGTGGGATGCTCCGTTTAACATTGAGCTTGATGACGGGGAACCGCCTCCAAAGGCCGCTGAATATAACCTTGATGATTTTGACAATGAAGGTGATGTGGTTTACTCATAAAGTGTAAATAAAGATATTAAATTCATAGAGGAGAAATTATGAAAGAAGACAGCGTTCAGAAAAATATGAGGCTCAAGAAACTTGTCGCTGAGCATCTTAAGGAGCTTGCTGACGAAGAGGGGTGTTCTGAGACTCAGATTGTAGAGAATGCCCTGAATATTTATTACTCAAAAGAAATCATGCCGGAACATATCGTCCTTGGCCGCATGACACAGATTGAAAATCAGCTTACGGCTATCGACAGAAAGCTTGAAACTTTCGCAGGAGTCTTTTATCTGACCATGCCTTACATCATGGGAGTGCTTCCGCCTCTTCCAAACAATGAAATTGATAAAGACGGAAGAAAATATAATCCCGCCCTTGATAAGGGAAACGACATATTTACGAAAATTATCAGAAATTACAGGAATCAAATGAAGACCCATAAGATTTCATTCATGCAGAACGTATGGGCTGACATGCAGGAAAAACTTGATATGACAAATATCAACGCTGCAAGCGAGGGAATGTTTGAACGAGCTACAGGCAATTAATGCCAGGGAAGAAAAGTCAAAGCGTGTCTATGACAACTTTCTTGAAGACCTGGGTATTGTAAAAAAATACTTCGAGGACCCCAGCATAACAGACATAAAAATTATTGGAACAGGAGAAATTATTGTTGAAAAGTTTGTAGTCGGAAAAGTGTTTACCGGAGAATTTCTTTCTCCGGCACAGGTTAAGGGAATCATTCTTTCTGCTTCACATTTACTGGAACAAGAAATTGATTACTCTACAGGGCTTCCCAAACTTGAATGTGTTTTACCAAAGCCCTATAACCTCCGATTTACGGGAATCTTACCGCCAGCCGTTCCAAATGCAGAAATTGCTATGAGGCGACCGGCTGCAAAGATTTTTACGCTTGAAGAATATGTGGCAAACGGACAGCTTCAGAAAGATGAATATGACCTTATCTGCCAGTACATAAAGGAAAGGAAAAACATTCTTGTTGGAGGCAGTACAGGCAGCGGAAAAACAACGTTTACAAATGCCATCTTGAGAAAGATGACTGAATATACACCAAATGATGCTTTCTACATCGTTGAAGATGTCCCGGAACTTCAGTGTCCTGCTCACGATACGACATTCATTGCCGTAAACCGTAAGTGTGCGGCAGAAGCCGTAAGGACAGCTCTGAGATGGACTCCTAACAGGATCATCTTTGGTGAGGTTAGATATGGGGAGGTAGCTGACGAGTTAATAAAATCATGGAATACAGGGCATACCGGGAACGTTACTACGATTCACGCAGATACGGCAAGCAGTATGCTTATAAGAATGCAGGATATTCTTGCTGAGGTCATTACAGGAGTTTTGCCGGATTTAACGCAGGTTATACACCTTTGCGTACACCTTAAAAAAAGACCAGGTAAAAGTCCTATTGTAGACGAGATTATGCCGATTAAAGCCGGAACTAAGAGCTTCATCAATATGCTCCGGGAAAACAATCTGGCATGAAATTTTTTAGTTTTAAAGTGTAAATAACAATAGTTGTTTACTAATAATATCAGTTTTTTAAGGAGAAACTTATGGTATTAAAGGTTTTGGGTAATCATAAGAAAGCTTTTCTTATGGCTTTTTTTGCAGTCGTAATGTGTTCATTCACATTTGCTGATGCGGCATCAGATATGTCTTCATCTGTAAACAGAATCGTTGACTTCTTTTCATCTGGCTGGGTAAAGGGAATTGCCTGCATCATGCTCATCGGTGAATGTCTCGGTCTTTTGTTTGCCGGAGGGCAGAATCCGCAGATTTTCAAAAAGTTCCTTCCGTTCATCATCGGAACGGTGCTTTTCATGTGTGCCGGTAAAATCATTACTCTTGTTTTCGGAGACTTCGGAGACTCACAGTTTTCTGAAGACCTTTCAAAAACATCTATGGTTGTTCCTGAAGTTACTGACAGGCCTTCGCTTGCGTAATTTTATTTTTTTGTGTGGAAGAAGAAATGAATCTTCTTCTTCCACAAGGAGTTGCTATGAGCCTTACAGATTTTTCCATGCCTGTGCATAAATCTTTCCAGCAGGCAGACCTTCTGCTTGGAGTTCCAAAATCAATTTTTCTTATTCTCTTTTTGATTTTCGTGCTGGTCTCGTATCTTTTCGGACTTGTGCTTGGTGGAATCATTACAGTCGTATTCTATGTTCCATGCTTCATTTTGACAAAGCACGATCCGCACATGCTTACTGTAGCCCTTAACTCTTTGATTGAACCGGACAGACTGGAGGGATAAATGCTTGGCGTAGATTTTTTGGGAAGCAAATTCAAGCTTTCCTATAAACATAAAATGGATAAGCTCTGCTACTATCTTCCTTACAATTTTTTAATCGGAAATAAGGAAGAAGGAATCGTATACTTAAAGCCTGGTGCCTTAATGAGAAGCTACCAGTTTACCTGTCCTGACCTTGGAAGCAGCAGCCCAGAAGACATTAATGCAATTTCTAATTACTTTAACTCAGCAATAAAAAGGCTTGGTGACGGCTGGGCCTGTCATTTTGAGTCACGAAGACAGAAAACTACTCAATACCCTGGAACCACCTGGAACTATCAGCTTGGGTATCTTATTGATTCAAGAAGAAAGGATTTGTTTCAGAATAAGAATGCACATTATAAAAATTACTTTTATTTGACTTTGACATATCAGGTTAAAAGCGACCTTACTTCAAAAGGTTCAAGCCTTTTATATAAAGCTGATAATTCTGAAGGACAGGATTATTACAATAAGATGAATGTCTGGAAGGAAATTCAGTTTTTCCGTGACAGGACAGAAGAAATCATTTCTTACATAAAATCAAGGATTGATATTTTTCCCCTGAATAATGATTATGTTGTTTCTTACATTGCTTCCTCTATGGGGACTCAATGGCAGAAGCGTATCGCTCCTACAACGCCTGTATTCTTTGACTCATTCATCACGAGTGAGGACATTGAGACTGGAACCTGTATGAAAGTGGGAAATATGTACTGTCCGATTATTGCCGTCCGTGATTTTCCTTCTGAGACTTATCCTGCAATTTTTGACCTTTTGAACAAGGCGGATGTAGATTACCGCTGGACTACCAGATGGATTGGGATGGATAAGGTTCATGCCTCAAAGCTCATTGAAAAATATCAGAAGCGTTTCAACAACAGCCGTAAGAGCTGGGGGCAGGCTTTTGTCGAGGCTGCCGGAAATGTCTCTACAGACCGTGTAGACCCTGCCGCAATTGCTTTTGAGGAAGATACAAACGAGGCAAAGGTAAACCTTTCAAAGGATGTTGTTTCTTTCGGCTATTATACTTCCTGCGTAGAAGTCTGGGATGAAAATTATGATGCCGCAATGGATAAGGCGACTTATATTGCAGGACTTATAAACTCAGTAGGCTTTGGAGCAAAGATTGAGACATCAAACAGCTTCCAGGCATGGCTCGGCATGATGCCGGGAAATAACTATTCAGATGTCCATAAGACAATCCTTTCTTCTTCAAATATCTCGCACATCATTCCTCTTTCTTCCCTGTGGACTGGGGATATGTTCAATCGATGGACAAGCGAGCATTTGGGCTGTGCCGTACCCCTTTTAGTAGGCTCTTCCTTCCGCTCTCCATTCTTTTTGAACATGAATGTGGGAGACCTTTTTCACGCATTTATCTTCGGTCCTTCGGGAGCCGGTAAGTCAACATTCCTCTGCCTTTTGGAAAGCCAATGGCTAAAATATCCAGATGCCCAGGTAATTGTTCTTGACAAGGACAAGACTGCAAGGGGCGTTTGTATAGGGGCGGGCGGAAGCTATGTAGAGCCTGGTGCAGACGAATTTGCTTTCCAGCCTTTGAAAGATCTGGAGTCTGAGCAGGATTTAACCTGGGCATGTGAGTTCATAGAGCTTTGCCTTACAGAGCAGCATATTATTTGCAATGCTGAAAAATCTGAGGCCATAAGACAGGCCCTCATTCAGCTTCGTGATACAAAGGTTCCAGAAAGACGGGATATTACTTCCTTCCAGCAGTATGTGCAGGATGAAGAAATCAAAATCGGAATCCAGCCATATACACTTGACGGTCAGTACGGCTCTATTTTTGATGCCCATGAAACTCATCTTGATATGGCAAAATTCATTATGATTGAAATGGGAATCCTTATGCGCATGGGATCAGCCTGTATTACTCCTGCCCTGATGTTCCTATTTAAATTCATTGAAGCCCGATTTGCAAAGGAAAACGATGACAAGGGGCATCCGACCCTGCTTGTTATGGATGAGGCTTGGGTATTTCTCGACAACCCTTATTTTGCCAAGCGTATTGATGACTGGCTCCGCACTTTGCGCAAGAAGCATGTTGCCGTTGTTTTTGCCACTCAGGATGTTCCTTCCGTTGCAAAGTCATCAATTTCCACAACAATTCTTTCTCAGTGTCAGACACGCTTTTACCTTGCAGACCCAAATGCAGCTTCGGATATGCTGTCTCAATACTACAGGACTTTCGGACTCACAGATTCAGAGATTGGAGCATTGTCACAGTCCAGAATGAAGCGTGATTATTTTTACAAGTCTCCCAACGGTGCAAGGCTTTTCCAGCTTGAGCTTGATGACTTTCAGCTTGCCCTTATTGCGCCTCCAAAGTCGGTTCTTGACGAGATGGAAAGACAGTATGGAAGAAACAGCGGAAAGGAACTTGCCGCCCAGATTCTTCAGGCTCAGGGCTTTAATCCCGGTATTTATCTTAAAGATTTCAGGGGGTAGGGAAGGTATGGAAAAAATAAGGACTGCTTATATAGAACAGTCCAGAATGGCAGGTCATCCAGAACGTCTTCCGAACAACCTACGCAAAAGCGAACGCAAAAAAGATACGTCTATCGGTTCTGCTTCTGCTATTTATAAACAAAATATATCACACTCATCTCAAAAGTCAAGTGTGAACAAAAAGAAGAAAAATAAAAAAGCAGATTACGGCTTAGGCCGCTAAAAATAGGAGGATATTATGAGAAAAATCAGGGCAGTGCTTTTGGCATTGATTATCGGATGTGCAGGAACTTCTGCATTTGCACAGGGTTATCCTGTTCTGGATGTTGCAAACCTTATGCAGTCTATAGAATCTGTTTACCAATATTATCAGCAGATTCAGAATACCATCGAGCAGGTGCAGAACACCTACAAGCAGATTGAACAGGCGGCCCAGCAGATGGCAAACATGAACTGGGATGACCTGAAAAATCTTGGCGACAACTTTTCCGGCATGGGAGAAAATCCTTTTGAGGTCATCACTGGTGTTCGTAACTCGGCACAGGATATTACCAAAGCTGTAAACAAGAACATGAACAGAATAAATGACCTTCAGGATTCCTTGAATAAAAAGTCAATTTCTTTTGGAGGCATGAAAGTTTCTGTAGCAGACCTTTGTGGGGCAGGGGACAATCCGGGAGAAAATGTATTCGGGTTTGTAAAGAATGCCTGGGATTATTCTACAGATACAGAAAACGGAGCTTTTTCTGATGCAATCAAAGGCTGGGAAGGAAAACTATCATATAAACAGCGACAGGCTATTGCAAGAAAATACGGAATGTCTGCAAGAAACTATGCAAGCCTGGAATATGGAAACTATCAGCTCAACAAGCTCATTGTAGAGAGCAATCTTCAGGCAACAGAAGAAGGTCAGAAGCAGTTGCTTGAACAGATTGAAAATGATGCTAATGCCATTAACACAATGGCAAAAAATGCTCCTGAAGGCTCCGTTTATGCCCAGACACAGATGCTGAATTCAAGCGTTGCCCAGTTAGACCGCAATCTTGGAAACCTTCATAATTCCATGAATAAAGGATTCGGTCTTGTTGGTTCTTGGTTTAAGTCTCAGAAAATGGAAGAAGCTGTTAAGCAGCAGGAACAAGCTGAGAAAAAAACAGAAGCAGAAAATATAACTACAGGTTCTGCTATTTCTGCTATGGCAGATGATTAATAGAGAGGTAAATAATGCTTACTGCAATTGCCGTAACAGGTTTTGTTTTAACCTTACTTGGTGTAGGAGTAAAAGTAGTTGCTGGAGTTTCTGCTTTTAATACAATCCGGCAATGGTTGTCATTAGAAAATCTAGGACAATATAAGAATTTTGACCAGCCAGTGTCTGATATGCTTAGTCAATGTATCTTGGTCTTATCGAGATTTGTTGATTATGCACAGTTTTTAATAATTCTTTTTGCATTTTTATGTGTCATATTTTCAGCTTTTAAATTATGGTCTGGAACCATTGAAGTAAAAAAAGCTTTTGTTGATATGGTGTATAAGTGCGTGATGGTAAGTGTTCTTGTTCTCATTTGGCCTACAGTTATAAATAAGACTTATACATTTGCTTCTGAAATTGGAGTTGAAGCCGCAGGTGGTTCTGATTTGTTAACTCATTCCTTTGCTTCTCTTGCAGGGCATACTAAGAGTATTGTACAAAATGGAACTCAGGACTATATAAATGCTTTAAAAGAAGGTGCGCTGCAGGAAAATGGCACTTATAAAATATCTGATAAAGCCTTGGCTGCTTTTACAAAAGCCGGAATGACAGAAGAGGAAGCAAAATCCTGGTTGAGTCAGAATGGTGTAGAAGTTTCATCTGATGCAAAAAGAACTGGATTCTGGATCTTCAGTAATGCCCAAAAGAAAGCGGAAGATAAAGCAAATAAAGTTTTTAAAAATGATAATACAATTGTGCAATACGATGAATATGGAAATCCAATTTATATAGATGGAATTAGCAAGCAGAAATACCTTCAGCAAAATATAGCTGTGTTACGGTCTCTTTCTGAAATATTAACTGGTATTCCAGAAAATTCTCTTGGTAGTGTAGACATTTCAAAAGTATTGTCCATGAGTGAAGAAAGCCTTAATTCTGTTTTTTACAATCCTTATATACCTAAGACAGACCATCGTATTTCTATTTCAACAATGCTTAAGACATCAATAATACTTACTAAAGCATTAAGTGATGGTTGTTTAGCTCCTTATCAAGATTATACTGCTCTTGACCCAGAGAGTAAGAATAAAGCTTTTTCTGATTTGTTTGCTTCTCAATCACTGCCAGTTATTGTAAAGGTTATTGGTGGAATTGCTCAGTTTGTAATTTATAAACTCGGTATGGTAATTTGTACAATAATTTTGATGCTTGAATATTCAATTACATTGATTGAGTTTTTGTTAGTAGGAGCTGTTTCTACTCTATTAATCCCGCTTTTCTTTATAGATGCAACTAAGCAGTTTGTATCAAATTTCATAAGAATGATTCTTACGTATTTTGTAAAGCTCATGGTAACTATTATGATGATTTTCTTCGTTATGGGAATGTATTTGAGAATGGCAGAAAACATGTATACAAGAGTTTTATCTGATACAGGGTCTGTTATTTATTATGTTTTTATACTTGCTTTAGGGTTAATTCTTGCCAAATCATCTGGCAAGATTGCCTCAGCCGTAATCAGCGGTAATCCTTCTTTGGGAATCGGAGATATTGCACATCAGATGCGGGGTATGAGTCATGCTATGCACAGTGGAATGAGAACCGTGGAAGGACTTGGCCGTGATATGCAGAGAGTAGGAGCTGCCGGAAAGAAAGCAGCTCATGAGGGGGCAATCAGTTCTGCTGCAAACAAATCTGTTCTTGACGGACAGGAGGTTGCAGGACGAACTCACGCAGAAAACCTTATGGGACAGAGAGGTGCCAATAATTTTGACTACTGGAACTCGGAAGCCGGTACGGCACGACTTTCCGACTTGCAAAGCAGGTGGAAGTCAAATCCTCAGTCGCTTAGTGAATCAGAAAAGAGCAGCCTCGAACAGGGAGAAAGAGCTATGAACTTGACTGATGACAAGATTCAGGCAGAGGCTGATAAGGTTGGCTGGGAATATGCTAAACATGCTAGAAAGCAGTTTGCTAAAGACAGAATGTACCATGCTCTTACTGGAATGGATGCTCCTGCAGACCAGAATAGTATTTTAAGGCTTGGACAGAGATTCCAAACAGAAAGCGGTGAATGGAAAAATGCTGATTGGTCTGATGTTCAGAATGCTGGGAAAAATGGCGGAGATGCATGGGCAAGACAATATTTGGAAGATCGGGCAAGTCGCTCATTTACAGGGCCAGACAGTCCTATCGAAGCACCTGAAATCGGAAGGTAGATATATTTAATCTGTCCTCTTTTAATTATTTTTGATAAAATAAAAAAGAGGACAGTAAATGGCTTTTTATGTTATTAACTATTTTGAAGATAAAATCCATGTAGATTATTGTGAAGAATTGGAAAATTTAGAAAGACACTTTTATTTTGACAATAATACAATAGTTGTAGAAACATCGGATGTATTAAAATCAGAAGATTTTAAGCCACAAAAACTTATAGATATAAAAAGGGTCATGGATTACTATAAGTGTCAGGAAAAAATTGGTTATCTGGCAGAAGAAATATTCGTAAAAGCTTGTAAAGAGCAAAACTTAATTCCAATTAGAATTGAACAGTCAAAAGAATCTTTTAAAAGATTGTATCTTAAAACTTTCAAAAAAAACAATTTGACAATTCCGCATAGACCAGATTTTTATATCTTAAAAAAGGATGTTTTTGTGGATGTAAAATCAATAAGCGAAAATACTCCTGATTTGAAAGATTTCTTTTTTATCTTCTATAAAGACGATTTGAAAGAGTATAATTCTTTTAAAACCTATTCAAATAAAAAAATCTATTTTGCTTGTTACCATATTTGGGAAGCTGATGAGGAAGATTATAAATACAGAGACATAGACGAAAAAACATTATGTATGATTGACTTTGATTCTATCAATACTGAAAATAAATATGTTACAAAAAAAGGCTCTCGTTTTCTTGTAAAAAAAGAGGCCTTTTCTGTTGGGCTTGAATTGCTCTTGAAATAGAAAAAATGTCTATCTTGAATAACCGTAATCCGGTTCTGTTTGTTGTGAAATTTGTTTTTGTCTTTTAAAAACTGTTGAAAATTGGGAATTGTTTCCAGAATATGTTCCTGCCATTTCCCATCCATCTGCCCCCAATTTATTTAATTTTTCTTCATTAAGAAAAACATCTGGACCAAATCTTTTATATTCCCACTGAGTTACCTGATTGTTGTCTGCCATAGTTTTTCCTCCGCTAAATGTCTGTAGTTTTTTTTGCAATTACTATTTGTAATTACACTCTAACTATAAAGCATACCGAGGGATTTGTAAAGTGGGGGTGGAGTTATCGGCTTCTATTATTTAAATCTATATCTCGATTGATATTTCTGAATAATTCATCAGCTTCATCTTTAAGCATGATGTCTATCATTTGTTTTGGAGAAACAACGAAAGGTTTTGACGGAAAATGTTTTAAATTACCTGTAACTAAATATGTGTTTTGAGATTTCTGTCCTTCCAAGGTTACTTGATAAAAAACAACATCTTTTGGGTCTGGTAGGATTTCATCTATATCAGCTTTTTTTGTATCTATTCCATGTTTTTTTATTGCTTCTATAAGCGTATTAACAAGTTTTACATCGAATTTAAACTTCTTTCGAGAAAGTACATCTTTATATTCGTCTATAATTTCGGAAGAAAATAAAGGAATTACTCTGCCAGCCAAAACATTTGCAAGAATAATATAGGGAGATGATTCTTCATTGCTTTTATTAAAAGCCATAACAGCAGAAACAATGACATTTGTGTCGATAACAGCATAGTATTTCATTAATGACCTTTTCTGGCTTCTGCGATTTCCGCATTTATTTCATCTAATGTCATTTCCGAATTACCATTTAATGATGAAATCAATTGCATTTGTCTTAAAGCTTTTAATCCTGTCTGATCCATTTCATTATCAGCAGGAATAAGTAAACTTGATGGTATACTATTGTTACTTAGAGAACGTTTCAAGAATAAACGGATAGCATTTGGAAGGGTCAAATTGCTTTTTGCAAAGATAGAGGTGGCTTTCTTTTTCCTTGTCTCATCAATTTTGACTTGGATGATATTTTCCATACAAAGCCTCCTTGTTTATTTTAGTGCTTCCTTTTTTGCAATTACTATTTGTAATTACACTCTAACTATAAAGCATACTGGGGGATTTGTAAAGTGGGGGATTTTTGTATACAACCACTTTTTTTTACACTTTATTTGTTTTCAAGATTGTTTTTTTAGAAAACATCAGTTATATTGTAATTGAAGGAAGGTCTTATGTTTGACATTGGGCAATTTATTGGAGAACCTCAATTAGAACAGAATTCTTTGCGGCGAACAGAGATGCTGTTACCGGAATCAATGTTGTGTACAATTCAGAAATATGAGGCTAGCCTTGCAGCGTTTGAAGCCGGAAAACCTGATTATAAATTGGACTGTTATTATGATGAGCTTAACAGCGATATAAATGTAATGGAAGTAGACGGAGACCTTACTTCGGATCAGGCATGGTATCTGAGGGAAAAGTATTTGGGTAGGGTAAGAGAAGGAAACATAAATGTCTGATTTAATAGATTTTTCAAATTGCGAAAAAACAAAAAAAAATTATGAAGGTGCAAATGGGAGTAAAATCTGCATTAAATATAATGGCGAACTTTATATGTTGAAATTTCCTCCTGCCTCGACTCGGAATAAAGAATTAAGTTATACAAATGGAACTGTTTCTGAATACATTGGTTGTCATATTCTTGAATCTCTTGGATTTGAGACTCAGAAAACTATTCTTGGCATATACAATAACGATGGGAAGAAGAAGATTGTTGTTGCTTGTAAAGATTTTACAGAAAATAACAAATATGCGATTCAACCGTTTTCATCCCTAAAAAATACAATTATTGATTCAGGACATAATGGCACAGGAACAGAATTATCAGAAGTTCTTGACGCAATAGACAAGCAAGACTCATTTGAACCTGTTTATTTAAAAAACTATTTCTGGGATTTGTTTATTGGAGATGCCTTGATTGGGAATTGGGATAGACATAATGGAAACTGGGCCAGTTTATATGATTCTAAAACAGATACTGTACGACTTGCACCTATTTATGATTGTGGAAGTTCTATGTACCCGTCTGCTGATATAGAAACAATGAAATCTGTCCTTTCTGATAGGGAGCAGCTTCTTTTTCGTGTATATGAAATACCAACTTCTGCACTGAAATTGAACGGTAATAAAATTAATTATTTCAAGTTCATTTCATCACTGGAAAATGAGGACTGCAATAACGCCCTTAAAAGGATTTATCCTAGAATTAATATTGAGAAAATAAATCATATAATCGACAATACGCCATTTATTTCTGAAATTCAAAAGGATTTCTTTAAAAAAATTGTAAGCACAAGAAAAGAGTTGATTTTAGAATATTCATATAACAAACTTTTACAAAGGAAACAAAACATTGATGTTGATAATAATCTCACTTACGAATCTTTTGGAAAAGAATACTTAAATAAAGTTTATGAATATACAAATCAAATGAGTATAAAAGAAGCTGCAAAGAAAGCACATGATGAACTTGTCAATATAAATCCCTTTGAAAAAGAGGTTAAGCAGAAAATGCTTAATAAATATTTAAATTCTCTTGGAATTAATAATAACACTGATTTTTCTGAATATGTTAAAAATAATAAGCAAAAATCTATTGATAAACGAATTCCACAAAAAAATCGAAACAGAGTTGAACCTGATAGACTGAGGGATTAAATCTTTCTTTTGATTTACAAACAGATCTAAATCATCTGAATAATGATGATTAAAATACCCTCTGCTTAGTGCGGTTCCGCCTGTTAAATAAAAGGGTAGATTTAAACTTTTCAAGGTCTTCAGGACTTCGTTTTGTGTAGGATAAAGTTTTGTTTCGTAATAAGTTGAATATTCCATCATACTGTTCCCTTATTTTATTTGAAAACAATCCTTTTCTGATTTTATCTGTATAAAGATTGTTGCATTCTTCCAGGCCCCACAAAGAAACTAGTTCCTGCCATGTAAAAGTTTCCAAACTTTTGATATAAAGTGAAAGTCTTTGATTTGAAAAATCGTTTTTTTTGTTGATAAGAGAAAGAAGCTCTTTTTCTGAGTAATCGTAATCCCAATTAATTTTACTGAGTAGGTTTGAAATATTTTCAGTAATCATATTAGCGCTTCCTTTGCAATTACTATTTGTAATTACACTTTTAATATAAAGCATGTTTGGGGATTTGTAAAGTGGGGTTTTTGTATACACCCACATTATCAAGAATATTTCGTCCCAATTCTGTATTAAACGTACCAAGAAATGTAAATATTGACAATACAACTATTTTATTTTACACTATCTTAAATTACACTTTTTTTTAAGGTGGTATATGGCAAATTCCAATACAAAAATATATTTTTCTGACGGGGACCCTTCTCCAACTCCATTTAATTCTTTTGTTAAAAAGAAGTCTAACGGTAAACTGGGCTTTAATCAGGAAATGGTAGCAGCTGCTGATACCATTCAAGGGCTTTCTCAAAAAAATGCAAGGATGTGGCAGATTATAGCCCTTGTTTCCCTTTCATCTTTTTTTATTTCTCTTGGCATCTGTTTTTATGCAGTGAGGCTTCCTAAAACGGTTCCTGTAATTGTTACGGTAGACAGCAACGGTAACGCTTCTTATGTCGGTAAGGTTGATTCCTCATACTGGGGAAAATCAAATATCCCGGAGCATCACAAAACCTCACAGGTTTTGAAGCTCATAACAAACATGTATACCTGGTCGAGTGATGCCAATGCACAGAATATTTTCCAGAAGGAATGTGAGAACATCTGTCAGGGTGCGGCAGTAAATCAGCTTGATGCTTTCTTTATTCAAAACAATCCTTATGAATGGACCGGCATAAAAACTCAGTCTGTAAAAATTGATCCGCCATTAAAACAGACTTCAAATACTTATGTCGTTTACTATGATGTCCTTACTTACCAGCAGGGCCGCCTGGTTCAGACAAGGCGTTTTTCTGCCCTTGTTACTTTGGGATATTTTGAAGTAACAGAACAAACAAAAAATCTGAATCCTCTTGGCGTTTATGTAACTTCATTCGACATTCAGCCGGTTGCAAATCAATAAAAAAATAGGAGTAAAATCGTATGAAAAAGTTCATTAAATTGATGTTTTGCATTGTAAGTGTAATTAGCATTAGTTCTTGTCAAACCGTAGACTTTGAGAAGCTTGGAACAGAAAATGAAAAGGAAGAAAAGATTTATTCAAATCAGGAAAAGGAGTTTTCTGCAAATTATGACGAGGTTCAAGAATATCTTATTCAGGAACAGCTTAAGGAAATTGATATACCGAAAACTGTCGTTTATGTAGAAAAGCCTGTCTATTATCCTGTAGGAGAAAGTGCAAAATCTGACAGGCCTGAAAAATCCGGCAAGGATGCTGCTAAAGCCTCTACCGATGAAGCTCTGCAGGTTCCTTCGCAATGGACTGGCGGAACGATGTATTATGACTTTGATGCAGATTTTACCTATGAAATCTACTGTCAGCCTTACCGGGTTACCGACTTGATTTTAGAGCCTGGCGAGCAGGTAATTGAAATGCCTTTCCTGTCTGAAGAAAAGGTATGGGAAATCGGAGCCGGAGTTTCAAGAAACGGAAATATTGATACCCAGCACTTTTTCTTAAAGCCCGCATATTCTGGCCTTATCACTTCTTTTATCATCATTACAGACAAAAGAGTTTATCACCTTCTCCTAAAATCTTACAAAGACGTTTATATGACGCAGGTAAAATGGAAGTACCCGAACACAATGCCTTTCAACTTAAAGACAGATGCTATGAATGAACGCATTAACAAAATGTCAAAGGAAACTACGGCGGTTGATCCTGCCTACCTTTCATTTGATTATAAAATGAGCTATTCGGTATTCAAGAAACCATACTGGCTTCCGACCAGGGTTTATGATGACGGAAAACATACATACATTGTAATGAACGAAACCGTACTGCACATGACCAGTCCTGTCCTTTTCAATCATAAGGATGAAAGAATCAACTATTCCGTAAACAAGAACCTTATCGTTATAAACGAGCTGATTGAAAAAGTTACAATGCGTGTGGGCAAAGAAAAAGTAACCATCAAGAAAAAGTATTATAAGGAACCCAAAAAAGTAAAGGTTGAAGAAGCTGAGGAAGAAATTGAGCTTGAAGACAAAAATGCTTCTCTTCCTCCTCCGAACAAGAATAATTCTTTCATGCAGACTTACAATTCTAAATTACAAAAAGAAACGACACTTCATTCTGACAACATTGTCCTTGAATACAAAATTGATGAAAGCAAGGAAGAAAAGCAGGAGGGAAAATAAATGGGACTTTTTAACTGGTTAAACAGGAACAGGATAAATCCTTCTGACAAAAAACAAAAATGGGAAGATACAGATGAAGGTAAAGACTTCATGGAAAGATATAAGGTAAGCCTGGAAAAACGTAAGCTTTTGAAAGAAGAATGGGAAAGAACTACACCGCCTGAGAAAAAAGAACAGGTAAAGCTTTTTCAGGTTATTTTTCCGATTTTCTTTTTAGGATATGTTGCGGCTTTGTTCTGGGGTTTCAAGACAAATAAAGAACTTATGGTTCTTGCCTGTACATGCTGTATATCTTTGATAAGCCTTGTTCTTTTTTTTATAAAGCCAAAGTTTGTAAAATATCCCAACTGCTTTATGATGCCTGTCATTGCATTCGGCTGTGCGGCAGTGATTTATGTTTATCTTGGCTTGGAGTTTGGCTTTAACTACAAGACCAGAGGAAAAGAAAAGGTCGATATTTTCTATGAAAAAAATGAAAATGATGAAATTGAAAAGACTTTGAATGAAAGAAAAGAAAGAAAAGAACTTTCTATGAAAGAATTTGAAAATCTTGATTATTCAAAATTTCTTGCAGACAACAAAATAGAAAAAAAGTGGGAGCCAAAGGCAGATTGCCTGAACCACTGGGGAAATATTTATGATTAATGATGATGAAATCAATGAATTTTCTCCAGCAGAAGGCGGAGACGATTCTGTGAAAGAATTCAATCCTTATTCTGAATTCTTAAATGATGATGAACCTTCAGAGACTTCAGTTACTTCAGAAACTGAAGGTGAGGAACATCTAACTACTGAAAGTGACATAGAGCTTCCAGATTTTCTTCGCACCGCTGCTGATGTAAATGAATTTCAGAAAACTGTAGAAGAAAATCCTTCTGTAAGCAATGAAGTTAAAAATGCTCCGACTGCTCCTTTTAAAAATGAGACGACATCAGAAGCTCAAGCTGCTGAAGGAAAAACTCAAAATTCTGCTGCAGAGCAGCCTCAAAGTTCTTATTCTACAGAAAGCACTACAGAGCCTGTCAGCCAGAATGGAACTCAGAATGATGCGGATTCTAAAGAATCAGATTCAGAAAACAACGGTTTTAAGGCAGATACTCTTGAAAAGGAAGTTGACAAAAGATTTGTCCCGAAGGTTTCTGCTTCCGAAGCAGACATGCATCCGGGCGGTAAGCCCCGTGTCCTAAATAAAAAGTTTCTCCTGACGGCAATCATTCTTGTGGTCGGTGGCATTATGGTCATTACTTTCTTAATGCCTGCAGGAAGCAAAAAGAAAGGCAAAAATGAAAAGCCGGTTGCAGAAACCCATCAGTCAAAAGACTATGCTTCCATTGCAACAAAACATCCGCTTCCTGATGAGCAGGATGCAGGAGAGTCCGGTCATTATGGCAATGTAGGAAATGAAAATCAGAACAATTCCAATGATGTTGAAATACCGCCTGTAATTGTTGAGACAGAGAAAAAGCCTTATGAGCCTCAGTATGTAAACAGAAATACTGGAAACGGAGTCGGCTCTTCTTCTTCCGTTGAAATCCCTGATACAAGAAATGACTCATTGCAGGGGAAACGCATTTCCGGCATTAAAGGCCTGTCTTCAACTCAGGAAAGCTACTCGACAGACTATCAGCAGACGATAGCAAAAAATACTTCTTCTACTTCCGCTGCATCAAGCTATTCTCTCCCTTCAAAGGATGAGTACATGAATAATGTTTTGTCTGCCTACAGTCAGGCTTACGGAAATGCTACTGCCGGTAACAATGCCTACAACATGCAGAATGACCAGGCTGGAAAAAACTCTTTCTTCAATAACGGAAGACAGGGAAACAATGTAGGGCAGGGTGAATGGATGAACCTTAATACGCTCTGGCAAGGCTCAATTTTTGAGGCGGTCTTGACTTCTGAACTTAATACGGACTTACCTGGAGAAATTACGGCAAGGATTGCAAAGAATATATATTCTTCACAGGACGGCCGCTATCTTTTGATTCCCCAGAACTCAGTTCTTTACGGAACTTACAATTCAAGCATTTCCTATTCTCAGAGCCGTGTTCAAGTTGCATGGCATACCCTGATCCGGCCGGACGGCTATCAGATACAGCTTGGCAATATGAACGGAACCGATGCCAAGGGAGCATCTGGATTAAAGGGGTTTGTAAACGATCATCCGATGGCTTACTTAAAAGCAATCGGACTGATGAGTGTTTTTTCTATTGTTAATTCTGAGTTTAATGCTCAGATGGGAAAAACAGATAATCCTTATGTTCAGAACATAATGGCAAATACGCAGCAGGTAACGAATGAGCTTGCAGACAAGCTTATTGACCGTGCAATGAACGTTCAGCCTACCATTAAAATCAAGTCTGGAACAAAGATTAACATCGTTGTAAATCAGAACCTTACCTTGCCGCCTGTGGAAAACATTGAGGTGACTCAGCCTTATCACAGAACAAAATAAATATATCAGGAGATGAAAAATGAAAAAGATTATCGAAGCAGTTAAAAGATGTTTTAAAAAAGAAAGTTACGCAGACCAGTCGGTTTATAAAATCAATATGAGCATTATGATTGCAAGCTGTGTGCTATTCTGCCTGGCTTGCGTTTTGTTTTTTTTATAAAGTGTAAAATAGAATAGTAATAATTTTAAGGAGCCGTTATATGAGAAAAAGATTGTTTAATTCGGCAGCTTTAATCTGCTGCTTAATTTTTGCATCGTGTAGTTTCTTTTCTTCGGTAGAGGAATCTTTTAGTGAAAAAGATTATAACTCAGAAATTACTAATGTTACCTTCAGCGTAAATACACTAACAGTAAATACTGGTGAAAGTGAAATGCTGAAGCTTACTCTTTCTCCGTCTTCTAACCAGGGAAAATGCAATGTTTCCTGGGAATATGATGATGCTTTCATATCTGCAAAAACAGATAATTTTGGCGCAATCATAACCGGGAAGAAAGGTGGAACTACTTACATCAAGGCAAAGTGCAACGGAATAGTTGCAACCTGCCTTATTTCCGTTATTTCTTCAGGTGATGAGGCTTCTGAAAATCCATACATCTATTCAAATTATTCCGTAATTCAGCTGATGCCCAATAATACTATGGTGGTAACAGCATCGCTTTATGGCGGCTCAATTGCCGACATGGAAGACTTTACATGGGAAATTAAAGATTCTTCAATTGCTTCTATTGCTCCTTCAAGAAACAATTGTATCATCGAAGCCCATAAGCCTGGATCTACTCAGCTTGTAGCCCGTCATCCTAATGCTGAATATGATTATTCTTTTGTAGTCTATGTATATACAGACAAGCTTACGGAAACTTACATTACGACAGATTACAATGTAATGACAATCAATAAAAATGATACGGCATCAAAGATGCTTGCGGTTGACCTTGTTAATCCTGTAAATGCTGCATATAAGAACGGATTCAGCTGGCATTTTGCAGATGAAGCCTCTAAAGAAATCATTCAGCTTAATGCAAACCTCAATACGGCAGAAGTAATTCCTTTGAAGAACGGAATTGCAAACATTGTAGTTAAGCATGAAAATTCTCAGTATGACCTGAACATAATCGTCCGGGTATCAACAATTGTTAAAAATACTTATGTATCGTTGAGCCAGTCTACTGTAGTTTTGATTGGAAGCGATACCCCTGCTACAGTAAACGCAGGGCTTGAAAACTATGACGGATTTGCAGACCCGGAAAAATTCGTCTGGGACATACCGTCAGAAGCTTCAGTTCTTGCTGAATGTATTCCAATTGGAAATACTATCCGTATTCAGGGAAAGAAAAACGGAACCTTTAAGGTAAAGGTTTCGCACGAGCTTTCTGAGCTTTCAAGGACTCTTTTGGTTATCCTTCAGAATCAGATTGGTTCTGCAATAGATTCTTCCATGTACATTACAACAGACCAGAACTATATTCAGACTCAGGTCGGAAGAGAGCCTACCACCGTCAATGTACGGTTGATTGGCGGTATTGCCGGTGAAGATGATGTGGGTGAAAACACATTCAGCTGGTACATAAAGAACGGAAGGGACAACGGCATTGTCGAAGTTCAGGAAGTTACAGGCTATGTAAAGGACCTGAACGCCAGAAGTGCAGTTTCTTCTGGTGAATCCTGTCCGGCAAAGCTTGTAATTAAGCCTCTTAAAGAAGGAGAGCTTACAATAGTCGTAACTCATCCACGCTGTCTTTACGACACAGAGATCAAAGTTAAGGTTTACTCAGAATCTGCCTTAGTAAATCCCAAAACGATTTCAACTCAGGATTCACTTATCAGGCTTTTAAACGGACAGTCAAAAGAAATTACCGCCACATTGAGTAATAAAGATGAGGGTGATGAAAATAAAATTTCGTGGTCCAGCGATGATACATCTAAAGTAACAGTTAGTCCTGCTACTGGTCAGACAACCCTCGTTACAGCCTGTGGCTCTGGAAGCAGCCAGTCTTATATTTCTGCTCATTTAGACGGTGCGTTGTCAGATAAAAAGATTTTGGTTTTACAGGCTGCTACAGAAGAAGAACTCAGCAGCATGAAAGGCATTTTTGCCGACTCCACATATCTTAGAATTGCGGCCGATGAGGTAAAGACACTTTCTGTAGAGCAGTTCGGGCTTTCTTCTTCAGACAGGGTTACATGGACTTCTTCTAAATCTAATATATGTATTGTAAACGGAGATTCTTCTACTCCGTACTGTACAACTGCAAAAGTAACTGGTATTTCTGAGGGAACCGCAGTTATTACAGCCTCCGTGGGAGGAAGCTCTGCCCCAGTTGAGTTTAATGTAACGGTTTTGAAAAAAGGTGAGTCATCTGAAATCTATGATGAAAATGCTGGTTACATGACTACAAACCTGAATGCTGTGGTTATTGAAAAAGAAGGAGATTCTGCAAGTCTTAGCGTAAGCGGTGTAAATATCAGTGCAGCTGACATGAGCCTGTATACCACCTGGTCTATGACAGATGTTGAAGGTGTTTCAGGGGAACCTGTATTCAGCCTTTATGGAAGTCCGGGACCTTCTGTTCAGCTTACGGCAAATAAGCCTGGAAAATCTTCCATAAAAGTCTCAAACAAAATGTCAATGAACTCACTCAGCATTAATGCAAAATGCGGGGAGCTTTATGAATGGAATGATGATTATATTGTCTATATCACAGCAGAAAATGATGTAGTCAATATGATGAACGGTGAATCTAAGACAATCGGCTGTTCTTTAGTAAATACTACTCAGACAGGAAGCTTCTCTTGGAGCGTTACTGAAGGCTCAGACAAAATTGAAATAACAGGTCTAACTTCCGGCACATGTAACATTAAGGCCCTGCAGCCGGGGCAGGCAATCATCACGGTTTCAAATGTCCTTGCAGGAGAAATTACAAAAGAAATCCTTGTAAACGTTGCAAACTCTGAGGAAGAACTTAAGGGATTCAAGTATCTTACGACAACCCAGAATGTTGTGAGCGTAGGGGAATCAAGCAACGTTACGGTAAATGTAGAAATCAAGAATTCTGATTCAAATATAATTTCCGGCTACAGCTGGAGAAGTTCAAACAATGATATTGCAACCGTATCAGGATCAGGTAACATTGCTGTCGTTTACGGTAAGAAAGAAGGTTCTGCAAAAATCATTGTAGAGAATTATGAACACTGCTCATATCCTCTTGAAATTATCGTAAATGTAGTAGACCCGGTTGCGGCAAAACAGGACCCTTATATTAGCTGTAACAATATCGTTACATGTACTGTCGATGGTGAGCTTGCAAATGTCGTTGCAGAGCTTGTCGGTGGAAGCGAAAGCGATGCCACAGGCTTTGGGTGGGCAGTCACAGATTCTTCCATCGTCCGCTTAAACTACAGCAACAATGAGGCTCAAATTAAGGCCTTGAAGGAAGGCGTAACGCAGGTTATCGTAACCCACCCTCGTGCAAGTGTTTCACGAAGCATCCTTGTAATCTGTGAGCCTAAGGTCGTTACAAACTGCTACATTACGGTAACAGAAAGCATAATCAAGATGAGTCCGCAGGATGAATCAAAGACTATTAATGCAACGCTTGTTAATGGAGATGCAAACGATATTTATGACTTCAAGTGGTGGGCAGACAGCTATGATAAAATAAACATGAACTATACAGGCTCTTCCTGTCTTATTGAGCCTATAAGCTCTGGAACCGTAACGCTTCACTGCTCGCACCCTAAAGCTGCAGCTCCTAAAGATATTGTTCTTTACATAAGCAATTATACAGATTTTGCTTTTGCTTCAAAATCTATTGAAATTGAAACCGGCAAAGATACTTTCATTAATATGGAAGTTCCGGCAACCGGTGTTGACTGTGAAGTCGCTTATAAGTCTGACAATAATTCTTTATGTACTGCCTTCGGAAACTCTTCTGTATGTACTTTACATCCGGGAACTCTGCCGCAGGAGTATGATTCATATACCTGTACGGTTACTGCAATTCTTCAGACAAAGGGTGGCGTAAAACAGGCTGAGGCACAGCTTTTGGTAAGCGTAAAGAAAAAGGATGAAACAAAGCCTTATATCGGGCTTTATCCTGACAATACCTCTACCATAATCACAATGAACAAAGGCGAGAAGAGAAACATCTCTGCAAAGCTTTATGGTAACACTGTTGATACCACATCCGCAGGACTTAACTGGAGCATAAATGAAGGCTCCGGAAAATTCATAGAGTTCAAGCCTTCTACAAAAACTTATGGCAGTGATGTTCAGATTGAGGCAATCAACTCTGGAAAAACTACAATTACAGTCACTCACGAAAAAGAGAACGGAGTCGCAATTAATCCCCTTACCCTTTATGTAATCGTAACGGGAGTAGGGGAACCTACCGTAACTCTAAATTATCAGACACTGCCTGTTGTAATCGGTGAAGATACTCAGACAATTGTTGCAACCGTTCAGAATGATACTGGAGAAGAGCTTGAATGGAAGGTCGTAAACGATTCTGACCCGGACACCGAGCAGGACTTCTTTACTTTCAGCTCGAAAGGCAACAAGGCATCTGTTTATGCCCAGAAGCCTGGTACGGCTACCGTTTACTGTACGATTCCTTCAACAGGAAATACGGCAAGCTGTAAGGTTGTAATTACTGAGGCTCCGAAGATGAATTTCTTTGTCTATGATGATGAGTCTAACTTTACTTATGAAAACGGTATTCTGGTTGATAACAGAAACAAATACTATCTTTCTTCGTTCCAGCTCTTCCCAGGGGAAACAAAACCCATTCACTGGGAAACTGTTCCGCCTGAAGACAAGATAACGGAATGGTTCCGTGGGGACAACTCTTATTTTGACATAAACAATGTTGCAGCAGGGTATTTAAGGACATGGGAAGACCCTGTTACAAAGAAGGTTTTCCATTATCCTGAAAATGTCGGAACCATTGCTGTCTCTGGTAAAACCACTGAAGGTACTGCAATTCTAAGGGCAAAAACAGCCTCAATGCAGGAAGATTCTGTCTCTATCTCAAACACTTACGGTTATCTTCTTACATTAAATAAAACAATCGTCTCTTCAACTCCAAAAGAAGTTCATAACAAAAAAGACATTCTTTATGTAGATTATGAGCTTCGGCCTGCATGTTCAAAGCTTGTGATTACAAACACAACAGCAGGGCCTATAGGTTCAGCCCTGAATCTGAAAAATGGAAGAAAAGAAGGGGAGAACTGGATTGTCGATACACACCAGAATACTCTTGATACAAACTCAACAGGCATTGTTCGTGGAACGCTGGAGTTTGAAGTAAACGGAGAAGTAAACTGCAATGTAAACATCAAGGCAATTAATGAAAATGTAGTTTCTTCAAACAATGAGGTTTCTCATGCTCAGGAGTTCGGATGGCAAAATCTGAAAATTAAGGTTTATTATCCCCGACATACCTTTAAGACTCAAATCAAAATGCAGGTTCCGAATGTAAATCATGCTGTTTATGCAGATAACGAAAAGTATTCAAAGTATTCATATTATGATGAAGCGACAAATACCATTTTCTTGGGTGATGGGGAATTCCTGAATGGAATTGTTTGTGTGAACGAAGATGCTGAGCCTTACTCAAATGTGAACATAAATAAGGTTTCGTTTGAGGCAGATAAGAGCGGTGCATCTCAGCTGCTGGATGGTCTTGGTAAAAAACAGGTAGACCGTGTACATGGCGAGGCTGCAGGTTCCAGCTACAACTCACACGGCTTTACCCTATACCATGACCATGAATACTCTGTCTATCAGTATAGAACAAGTAAAAACGGTGGATGGATAAAAACATACGATAATGTTTCAACAACTGACGGAACGGCCAATATGTACAAACTTTTACTAGAAAGCGACAAGGCCATTGAGGTCATAAATGAAACCATTAAGGAAACGTCTTATGTCGGAAACCTTGTAATCGAATATTCAAACTATGCGGCCGGAAGCGGTTATGCAACCTACAAGATTCCGGTCTATGTTCAGGTCAGAAACTGCCCTTGCGCAGATTCAGGAGACTATTATCAGGCTTATGCCCAGTAGTGAGGTAAAAATATGAAAAAATCTATTAATTATTTATTGGGCCTTTTTATAATTCTCTTTTCTTTTTCTTCCTGTACTTTCATATCGTCTTTTACAGAAGAGCCGGAAGTAAATGTAAGTCTTTCTTTTGACAAATCAAAGACTTCCGTAAACATTGGTTCAATGGAAGTCGTAAACCTTAAGGCTTCCAGTAACCAGAACTCGGCAAGCATAAGCTGGAGCTATGACGAAAAGGTTATTTTTGCAAAATGCGACAATTACTCTGCCGTAATTACAGGCCTTCAGCCGGGAACAACAACGCTTACTGCTTCCTGCGGCTCAAACTCCGTTTCCTGTGTGGTTACGGTAACTGATGATAATTATGTCGTCCGTGTTACAAATCCTTATGTATATGCTTCTACAGACTATGTTCATGTAAATCCGAATGAAACTGTAAAAATAAGTGCCGCTTTGTTTGGCGGAACTGTAGCAGACATTAACGGTTATTCTTTTACCATTGATAAGCCTTCGGTAGCCTCTTTAACAACAGAAGGAAACTACTGCTGGATTACGGGTCTTAATGATGGAATTGCAAAAATCTCTGTAAAGCATAATAAGGCTGCATATCCTTATTCAGTTTTGGTAGACTGCTCTTCTGACGGAACAAATTTAAGCTACATTACTACAACACAGAACATCATTACGATTAACATTTCAGAAAGCGATACGGCTGATTTTGCCGTTGACCTTATGAACCCTGTGAACAGTGAATACGCAAGTGCCTTTACATATTCCATCGTAAACTCGGTCGGTGAAGAAATTGCATCTAAGCCGGTTGTAGTTTCACAGGCAATCGGCTTGAATGTAACTCTTAAAGCTTACCAGGCAGGTGAATGTTTTGTCCGCTGCAGGCATCCTATGGCAAACTATGATCTGGATATTCTTGTTCGTGTGATAGAGAATGCAGAAACTGCCTATATCGAGCCTTCACAGACTCTCGTTACGGTTTCTGACAAAAACTATGAATACGTTACCGTAGATGTAAATAATTATCTGGGGGATATAAATCCATCCTTATTTACATGGGAATTCTCAGAGAATGCAGACGAATATATTGAATACATTA
Organism: Treponema sp.; assembly: GCA_017470605.1. Taxonomy (GTDB): domain Bacteria; phylum Spirochaetota; class Spirochaetia; order Treponematales; family Treponemataceae; genus Treponema_D. The sequence goes on along the minus strand of JAFUYH010000002.1, from coordinate 74,702 downwards.
TCTATAACGGAGATTCAGAGAATACTGGAAACAATATAAACATAAAAGGGAAGAAGACTGGAAGCGTTAAAGCTACCATCTCCTATCCGGGACTTCCTTCCCGCTCCATTGTAATCTTAGTCCGCAACATAACAGGTGAAGCAAGTGATGCTGAATGTTACATCACTACAAGCCAGAATTACATCAGGATGAAAACTGATGATGAGCCTGCTAAAATAAACATCACCCTTAAAAACGGAACTCAGAACGATGTAAACAGCTTGAAATGGACTGTTACAAATCTTGCAGAAGACGGAGTTTCCAAAGTCATTTCGTGGGAAAGCGGAAACGGCTCTTCAAGTTCAAGAAGCGTAATTGCCCAGACTGCAGGTGCATACTGCGTTATAAAGCCTTTGAGCAAGGGAACAGCCTATATTGATGTTTCTCACCCAAAAGCTCTTTACTCAACACGAATTACTGTTGTCGTTACAGATAAAGCAAATGTAAAAGAAGAAAAAAGCTTTTTGAACTTTGTCTCAAGACCTGTCGTTTACATTCAGAACGGAAAGACAGAAAACCTTTCTGTTTCTTTGAGCGGAAAAGGCAATGCAAGTGACATTTCCTGGATTTCTGACTGTGCGGTAACCGTTTCTGCAAACGAGACTGAATGTGCAGTAACGGCTCCTGTTTCAGGCTATGGTCCTGGAAAAGGAAACATTACGGTTTCTCATCCAGATGCAGAAAGCTCACTTGTCTTCACTGTTGTGTATTATGATACGGAAGCAGAGCTTGAGGAATATAAGGTAAAATCAATCTGGACTTATTCAGCAAAAGAAACAATGTCTGTAGGTCAGGCAGCTTATCTGAACCTTGAATCTGAAGGAATCGGATATGAAGAAAACATTAGCTGGAATATTGAAAGCGGAAGGGACTGCATAACGCTTGAAACCAGAAACTACAACAGATCTGCCGTTGTTACTGGAATTAAAGCCGGAACTTCAATCGTAAAGGCAAGCTGCCAGGGCTTAGAAGATGTCTCTTTCATCGTAAATGTAATGGAAGAGGGCATTATAGATGAAGAAAATGACTGCTATCTTTCAACCAATTCCAATGTGCTTTATTTTGAGGATATAAACCAGACCCTTACATTCTCGGTGGATTTGTTCAATATTGAAAGCTATGCTTATCATAAACTGACTTATAAACTCTCAGACAGTTCATTCAATGTCGTGAACAACAATGAAAAATTTACCGTAACATCTCTTTCATCAAATGCTTCTGCAACACTTACAATCTCTCATCCGCTTTCTCAGAATGAGCTTGTCGTATATTTAAAGTCTGGTGAACGCTATGAATACAAAAACGAAGATTCCGTTTATATTTCTACAAATGAAGATGTATTCAACCTTTACAGCGGTCAGGAAGAGGTCTCTCTTGTAGCAACCCTTAACCATACGGAAAGCTCTGATTCTCAGGGTATTTTAAAGGGCTTTACTTTTGAATGTGAAGATACTTCCATCGCAGGCATTTCCTATGCGAACTTTTCAAATACCTGCTACATCAAGCCGCTTAAAAACGGTACAACAAAGATTTTTGTAAAACACCAGGATGCAGATTTTGAAAAGGAAGTAATTGTAATAGTAAATAACGCTCCTGACAGTTCTACCATTCCATACATTACTACAACAAACAATGTAATCACTGTTGTTCAGGGAGACTATGCTACCGCAACAGTTTCTCTTATGAACTGCAATGAAATCAACAGCAGTCTGTGGAAATGGACCAGTATGGACAGCCGTATTGCTGACGTAATTGCAAATAATGGTACTTCGGCATTGCTCTGTGCAAATAAGCCTGGTACTGTAGAAATAAAAGTAACCCATGAAAAATGTCTATATGCAATGAAGATTCTCCTTGTAGTGCTTGATTCTTCTGTAGTAACTTCAAGGCCTTATATTTCAACCGATACAAATATTATTACCCTGCAGAAAGGTTTTTCTACAACCTTACAGGCTTCAATGATTGGCGGAAACGGAGATTCTGATAGCAATTATTTCCGCTTCCAGGGAAGCAATGCCGCAACAATTCTTGTAAACGCTGTCTCTGGAGCAGCCTACATAAAAGGCCTTCAGACCGGTATGGCCTACATTACAATTACAAACTCACGCTATTCGGACAGCTATTCAAAGACTGTTTTGGTAATCGTTGAGGATAAGCAGCAGGACGGTGTTTATATTTCGACTTCACAGAATATCATAAAGCTTAAGCCTACGGACAAGAATCTTACTACTGTTTCTGCATCCCTTGTAAACGGAGAGGCCACGGACGGAAAAGATTTTATCTGGTGGTGTGATGATTATAATCTCATAGGCATTACAGCCGTTGCTGAGCAGTGTTCAATTATTCCGTCCGGGAAAACTGGAACCACAAAGCTTCATGTAAAGCACGCAAAAGCTTCAAAACAAGTTGATATTCTTGTTATGGTTTCAAGCTATGATAAGTTTGCGTTCAGCTCCAGCTCTGCTTCCATAAATACGGAAAAGCTTTATTTTTACCCATTACAGATTCCATCTATCGAAGGGGAATATGACGTAAGGTATTCATCATCAAATGAGGATGTATGTATCATACAAGGCTCAAAGGCTGTTGCCTGGGTGTGCGGACTGGGTTACGGCTCTGCATCCCTGACAGCCACAATGGTTTCTTCTGACGGAACGGTTCTGGCAACTGCCGAAATGCTTGTTTCCGTTACTGCCGTAGACCCTGTGCTGCCGGTTATTTCCTTGGGCGATGCCATTCTTACGGTAGAAGCCGGAACCAGCAGAACGCTTTCTGCAAGCATAAGCGGAAACGGTGTGGACGGTACGGAAAAGTTCAACTTGAAATGGAGCATAAAGAACAAGGATAACGGAATCTCTTTCCTTGATGAAACGCCTGATAAAACTGCATACGGCTCTGATGTTTATGTCACCTTCAATGAAGGCGGTGAATATGTAATAACATGTGAGCATGAGGCTAGCGGAGCCGTTTCAGAAATGTATCTGATTGTAGAAGAGAAGGGTGAAATCGGAATTTCCCTTAATACTCCTATTGAAACAGTCTATAAGGATGACGGCTCGTTTAACCTTGTTGCAACGCTCACAAACGCCACGGAACAAGATTACAAGAATATTTCATGGTCTGCCGTAAAGGTTGGCGGCCAGAATATTGTTGCCGTAAGCAAGGCCAAGGGTGCTACATGTACTGTAACTCCAAAAAATGTGGGACAGACTACTGTTATTGCAAAGCTTCCTAACGGAAAGACTGCCACCTGTATTGTCATCGTTAAGGCAAATGCGCAGATTACTTTTGACTTGGGTTCTGTACACGTAATTCCTGGCTATACTCAGGTTGTAAACTACAAGACAAATCCTGAAAATGCAACTGTGAACTTCTATACACAGATGACTACGGGAGCTTCTTCTTTGTCCGGCAACATTACGAATTACTTTTCTATTGAAGATGACAGTGCAAGAAAGCAGCTCCGCATTACAGGACTTCGTGATTATGTCGGAGGAGCGGCCGGAACAGTTACGGCCTCAATGGTCGGCGCAAGCTCTGCAAACCTTCCGACATTAAAGGTTTATGTTGAGTACAATGCTGAACTCCGTCTGGAAGATATGCAGGGAAACAACCTTACGCTTATAAATAATAATGAACCCGATACAAAGAATGTAAGGCAGTTCAATGTCATCTATTATCCTCTGGATCTTGAAATTGACATTTATGCAAAGAATAACCTTATTTCCTGCATTCCTTCAGATGATACGATTTCTCATCATGATGCTTCTGATATAAAAGAAATAAAAGAGATTTCCATTGGGGATGTATCAAAGACTTACATAACGGAAGAGGGAATTGAAAAGGTCTGCATGACAGTTACCGTAATTCCTCATGCTGAATGTGATTTTGACATGAAGGTTACAGGAACGCTTCCGTCAGATAATTCAGGAACTTATACAGAAAACAAGAGCTTTGTTTACCAGGCTTATTATGACCACTACGATATTGAAGTCGTTGAGCTGACACAGACAGGTGCTTTTACAAAGTTTGATTCTGATGCAAAAGGCAATGTTACGACACTTCATCTTAGTGACGGTGAGGAAGCGGTGTTCTACTTTAAGATAAAGAATGAGAACGCTTCTGGAAGACTCATTCCTCTTGATGAAAAGGTAAGTGATTCATGGTCAAATGGAAGCACGGGACCTGGAAGAAATAATCTGGAATATAATTCACAGGCAAAAAAATTACTGTCCGCCGAAAGGAAAGAAAAAGCTAAATTATTAGGATTAAGTGAATCCTCTTCAAATAGCAATTGGCTACAAGAGAATATTACTAAAAATCCTGAAAACGGACTTTTATATTTTTACTCAGATAATTCTGATTCTAATGTAACTGTTTATCACTTAGGTCATGCCTGGGATTACTACAAGGATCTGCCTGTAGATGTACAGGGAGACGGCTGGGACAGCTGGATAACTTCATATAATTATGAAAATAACCTTAATAACCTTGATGTGGATTATTATCTGGTTACAAGAGAGCTTGTTTATAACGGTTGTTATGCCGTGCCTCATAATCCGGCTGTTCCAATGATAAATGTTCAGTATAAGACAGGTTCTGATTCAGATGACTGGTGGACTTGGGTTTGTAAACATAAATACTGGTGCAGGCAGTGGGAGAAGATTTATTTCAATGGAACTGAAGTTTTTTATAGAAGAAATAATGAAGAAAGCGGTAAATGGGATAACTGGTTAATAAACGGTTATAAGAATGGTGTCAGTGTAAATAATAACTTAAAACGATGTACTCCTTATGTTATAAGTAAAAGTGAGCTTATAAATAATCAGGTTCTAATAAATCAGGTGACTTCTTTACACGAATCGCATGGATCGGGGTTCCTTTTTACGGAATGGGGGCCTTCTGATTCTGGTGGAAAAAAATTGCCCCGTCTTATTCATCCTTATATTACTCCTACTGTAAGTAAAGATACTGACCCTAAACAAACTATTACGGGTGGAAAGCTGATTGTAAAATATCAGCCGCCTAAAGGAGAGCCTGTCGAACAAAAGATTGATGTAATATTTGAGAAACGACTTTGTGAGGCTTATACCAATGGCGAATGGGTGAAAGAATGGAAAAATGCTCCTGCAACTGGTCAGCATTGGATTATGAAGAATTTTGTTGACCCCGGTACGCAGGAAGTAGAACCATTCTTTGATATAGGTACAGCTTCCATTACAGAAACTTCTATGGCTGTTAAAGATAATCCAGACAAGCTTTATGTCGGTTACGAGATGAAGCCGAAGACTTCAACAGCTTCCATTACTGTAACAATTCCTTCTTACAGTAACGGAAACCTTACTTTGCTCAAAGGTTATTCTTCTTCACTAACTGAAAGCAATGGAAATAAGGTTTATAAAATTACAAGCCATGAATCTGTAAGCAACAAAATTGCAAGCGGCAAGCTTTATTTTGCTTTAAGCGGTTCTTATGAAGGTTATGTACAAATTGAATCAAGCGATAAATCTCTTGATAAAAAATCTCTTTATGTTGATGTAAAGACAGAAGATTTGTTTACAGCTTCCATTACATCTAAAACTTTAACCGCAAAAAATACTGTCGCTTCAAAATACAGCTCTGTTAATACAGATGAGCATCTTCTGATTGTAGGAGATGGAGAAACAATTAAGGGTACTTTTGTAAATACAGATACTTCGTCTTCGACTAGAATTACAAAAGTAACTTACGAGCCTTTGACAGATTCCTCAAATATTAAAAGAGCTGCTCAAAAAGATGCTTCTGGAAAATTCCAGGATGAACTTATAAATTGTTCAGTTTCTGCATCGGGCTTTACTGTAAGCCACTCAAAAGACTACGGCTATTTTGCAGATTCTTCTGGTGTTACAGATGAGTTCTTCAGTACAAAATACAGACTTTCTGATATAACAATTGATGAAGACTCTGTTGAATATGAAAAAGCTTATAAAGTTGAGAATGTCGTAAATCCTGAAACTGGAAAAACTGAGCAGGTAACTGTTATTGATTCTGAAAAAACAGAGAAAAACAGGCAGAAGGCAATTGAGGATGCTAGAAAAATTGAACTGCATAAAGTTAAAAACACTTATGCAAACAAAAACACTGGACTTTCAAAAGGCAGCTACACATTCAATTATTATTATGACAGAAAAAGAGTAATTGAACAGCAGAAGACCCGTTCTCTGATTCCTGTCGGTATTATCGTAATTGAAACAGATACTGATTATACAGACGAAATCATAGTTTGTGTGAACATTACAGAGAATTGCTGTGCAGACAGCTCTTCTTACAGTTATGCTGTTCCTTCGTCTTACTATCTGAACATAACAGAATAAATTAAAAGAGGCAGGGTGGCTTTGGTGTGTTTTGACAATCTGCTATTGACACCCTGCCGGTTTTGTTTTATATTGTGAGTATCTGGTGATTATGAAAAGTAATCATTTTCTTTCTGAGTTTCTGCGAAAACTTGCTTCCTTGGAACCTTGCAGGTTCTTCTTCTTTTTTTTCATTAAATTGAAAATCAAAAAATCAACATAAGCATTAGGAGAAAACTATGAGAAAGTTTCTATTTATTTTAGGCGCACTGTCGTTATTTGCATTTATGTCATGCCAGCAGCCGACTGACTCTGCAGATAATAATGGTGGTGGAGAAGTAAGCAAGTGGGGAAGCCTGGAAGCTAAGGCTATTTATAATACTTTCTTGGGAACATGGATGCTCGAAGATGGCCAAACTTTAAAGCCTAATGGCATTGTTCCTGTAATTTTAGCAAGTGATTCTGTTACTCTTGGAACGATAAAATATACAATCAATCAGGACACTGATTTAATTAAATCTGAAGATTACGATGGACCGTCTTATTATAATGGAACTGACTGGTACGGTGATATTTATATCAAACTGTCTGATAGATTATTGGCTATTGACAGAGAAAGCACTTGGAATGGAATTGAAACTTGTACATTAATGTGGAATCTTTATGAAAACACAAACTTTAATTTTTTGTATAAAGTTTCTGGTTCGGGTTCCGGCAGTGAAGATGATACATCTTCTCTAAACGGCACTTATACCTTCAACTCTGCAACAGGAAGCCAGTCTAACGGAACCATTACCCTTTCAGATGGAAACTTTACATACAGCGGTGGTAAAAGCCAGGCTCCTTCAAGCGGTACATATATAGTAAGTGGCTCAGACATTACCTTCAGCTGGACTGCAAGCGGCTATAGTGTAAGTACAACAGTTACTGTAAGTAAGGATGGTTCTTCTGTTACATTAAGTTCAAGTGAAGTTCTTTTCTTCAGTACCTTCTTTGGAAGCACAGCTCAGTCTGGTGGTAAGTATTCTTTGACTTTTAATTACACAGAGTAACGGTTGGTGTAAATTTGCATATAAGGCCCTGTTCTACTGGAGAGCAGGGCTTTTTTGTGGTAGAATAGATATATGAGTAACATAATAACTTTGTATCACGGAGCAGACCATATTATAGAAAAGCCTCAATTTGGTTTTGGAAAGCCTTACAATGATTATGGGCTTGCTTTCTATTGTACAAAAAGTAAAGGTCTTGCATGTGAATGGGCTGTTACAGAAGATACTGACGGTTATGCAAATGAATATACATTAAATACAGAAAATTTGAAATTTCTTAATCTTAATAAAGTTCCATATCCAGTTTTGACCTGGCTAACAGTATTGATTCAAAACCGTACATTTGATTCTTATAATCAGGTTCAATCTTCTGCAAAAGATTTTTTGATAAATAATTTCAATATAGATTATGAAAATTATGATGTTATTGTAGGCTATAGAGCTGATGATTCTTACTTTCAGTTTGCAAAAGCATTTTTGAATAATGGTATAACATATAAAACCTTATCCAATGCAATGTACCTTGGAGAACTTGGAAATCAGTATGCAATAAAATCTGAAAACGCATTTTCTAAACTTACATTTACTACTGCTTACAAGGCACCTGCATCTATTTGGTTTGAAAAGAAGATTGCCAGAGAAAATAAAGCCAGGGAAATTTATGCAAACAGTAAACTTGAAAAGATTTCTGATAACGATATATTATTAACTGATATTATGAGAGGAAGGTTAGGGGATGAAGAAAAAAAACTCTTACAGCAAGGATTATCTCCAGTCAGCACAAGAAGCTCTCGCAGCGATGATTGATGTCGCAGTTTATTATTTGGGCTATAAGGCTGCTGATTTTTATGATTCTTTTTTAAAAAGTAATTATCCTCATAAATTTGAAAATGGAGATCCTTTTACCGTGTGGGGAAAGTCTGGAACAGAAATTGCTTTTGATATTGCAAAAAAAGATATAGGAGAATATAGAAACCAGCTTTCTGAATCCGGGTTAAAGCTGCACCGTAGCCCGGAATACTGGGCTGGCTGGTCTTTGGCATATTATCAATGGTTTTCAAATAAATCTTTTTCTGAAATAAACAAGGCTGCTGATATAAATAAAATCATAAATCTTTATAATCCATATCATGAAATGGATATAAGGCAGTTTTGTGATAAAATGGATTCCCTTGCAGGAAAAAAAATCGACAATTACAATAGAGGATATTAATTCTGTTATTCAATTTCTTCCGGGAAAACATACCAGAAGTCTGGATTAATTACATCACGAAGATTTATGATTACCTTAGCTGGCGGCAGTATTTTAAAGCATTCTCTTCCTGTAAGAGGGTTGAGTCTTCTGTAAAGAATGTTTTTTATCTGATAAAAGTTTAAATCGTATTTGTCAGCCATTCCCTGTACTGTAAGCTGCTTCTGAAGCTCCCTGAACTTAACATGGCCTACTGATTCTTTATACATTAATTCTTCTACGCCAAATTTTGGTGTGAAAATTACAGGCTTCGGAAGCTTTTCATTTATTTTGTAATACCATCTTGAAGGCTGCATCTTTTCCCTGCACATGAAAATATGCGGATTTGAGATGAATTTATATTTTCCGTTGTAATAGTAGTATACGGAATTTTTGCTTTCTGTAGTGTCTGGAATTCCCAAAGCAACTATATATTGCCATAAAAGCTTTTCTTCTCCGGCAATTTTCAAGTCCCGCAATGCGTATGTATCGTCATCCTTTTGTTCTTTAAATGCAAATCTTCCTTCAGATTTTTCCTTAATGAATGTCTTTACATCAAGTGTGTCCATAAGATGATTATAGTTTTAATTACACTATTTTGTCAATATGCAATTTATTTTACACTTTATTTGACCATATCTTTAAGGGAATCAAGCTTATGAAAAATGTTTTCTATGGCTTTGGTAATAAAGCTGAATATATCTCCAATTACAGGCAGTAATTTGGATATTAAAAATATTACTGCCATAATTATTATTATCCAGGTGATTATCCTCATTGCCTTGTAAAATAAGTTTAATATCATTTTTTCTTCTCCAGTAAGCTTTCTATAAATTTCTGAACTCTTTTATTATATTCATAGGGTGGCATCTCAAACTCCAGTGAAAGAACTGAAACAATTTCTCCGCTTTTTGTTGTCTTTATAAAGCAGTTTCTGATGGTCCCTATTATTGCAATCTGCTCTATGGGATTTACAAATGAAAGGCAGATACAGACCTTTTTACCTTTTTCAAAGTCTCCTTCCATTGTTGTAAGCTTCATACCTGAATATGAAATATTATTTACCACACACGGAAGCTGTTTTTTTCCAGATACAATAATATGCTCTGGACTTTTGAATCCTATGGCGCTAATGCGCTCTTCATCAAGTCCGATCTCATACCGTTCTTCTTTTCTTTTGTTCCATTCCCTGCTGTCTTCTTCCATATCAAAGAGCATCATAAAAAATATATTTTTCTGAATGCTGTCTTTTTTTTCTGCTTCATTTATTACAACTTCATATATAAAAGAGCAGCTGTCTTCCTGTTTTATTCTTTCTATGCTTGCAGACAGATAAAAATTGTCTCCGAAAAAGTTTACTTTCAGCTTTATTTTCCCGCTAAGAAATTCTGAATCACAGGAAACCTTCCATTTTGTATCTTCTATTTCCAGAGGATAGCACATAAAGGTTGTATCATCTGAAATTACATAAACAGATTCTATTTTCAGTGCTTCAAGTATTTCCTTATAAACTTTCATTATTATGTCCCTTTTCAAGATATTTATCTGTAATAAGATAAACCTGTCTTTTATAGGAGCCTGACATGCCTTTAGTTCTTCTCACAGAATCTATAAAAGAAGCAAGTTCCAGCCAGTAGATAAGCCCAAGTTCATATACTGTGTCTCCGTATTTTTTTTCAAGGTTGTAAACCATGAATTTCAGGAGGTCAACTTTTCGTCCCTTTGCCTTATATAAAATTCTTACAGGTTCTTTGATATAGGGTAAGGTGCCTTCCAAAAGAGGTATTTCTTTACAGTCATCGTTTATTTCTGTAAAAACTATTGCTCTTCTTGAATTACTTGCAGAATAAAATGCAATGCCGGACCCCTCGCATATTATAAGAGTTCCCAAGTCTTTAAATGATTTCAGGTATGTTATTTTAGAGCTTACATAAAGAGAATATTCATCTTTTTTCTTCTTGTCAGGCAACTTCACTGTCAATGACATATTTGTATTATATACTAAAGTAAAAGTAAATACAACTTGCTTTATTTACACTTTTATTGTATACTGAATTAACACTGTTACTTTTGTAATAGTTTATTCTCTATTCTATCTGGGGTTATTGAAAAATATAACCAATCCGATTGGGGAAAATGCTCTTTCCTCTGAAAAAGATTGATAGGGGTACTGCGTACCCCGAATTTTTCAAGACTCCAAAAGGAGTTATTTATGGAACCAAAAAAACCTGTTTCACTTGAAAACTTTGAGGACGGCGTTAAGACCGCATCCCCAATGCCTCTTGGTGGATTGAAGAGAGAAAAGTCATCGTATGACTACTTCAAGGAACTCGGAGACAGAGTTTTAGCCTCTCTCGAAAACGGTACAAGTCCATTCCTTCCGAACAAGGATGGTTTTGTAGATTTGCAGCCTGCCTACAACATCAACACAAACGAAAAAGCAGAAGGTCTCACTCAGATTATGCTTCTTACAAGAGCTGCAGAGCTTGGTGCTGCTTCAAAAGGTTTTGTAACTTTTGAAACAATCAAGAAAGCTCAGGATGCAGGTGTGGAATGCAAGCTTGCCAAAGGATCTAAGGGAATTGTTATTCCTGTTGTTGATTCAGCGAATTGGGGTGAAATCAAATTCAAAAACAACTGGTTTAACATCAGCCAGGTTGAGAACGCTGAAAACCTCATTGCGTACTGCAAAGAAAAAATGACCGCACAGTACCAGAAGACTGTAGCATACATTAAAGAAAACTATCCAAACTCTGATTATGCAGAAAAGAAAAATCCTGCAGAAAGGGTAATGGAAAAGGCAAATGAAAAAATTATTCCACTGAATGAAAAAACAAAAGAACCTTTCCAGTACATCGCTCAGGTTTTGAATGCCGTTCAGGCTGGAAGAAAGCTGGCTGTTACTCCAGAACAGGCAGAAGCATTCAAGGCTGCCATGATTTCAAAGCTTACAGCTGAAATCACAAATGAAAAGGGAAATAAAACTCCTGATTTCCTTGCCATTAAGAAGATTGTTGCTCCTGCAGAACGTCTTTATAAAAATAACCAGGACAGACTCCAGAAGTCTAACGATAAGAAGAATGAAAAGGAACAGAAGGCTGAACAGTCTGCCGCAAAAAAGCCTCGTACAAAAGAGCCTTCTTACGAAAGGGGCATGTAAAAATCTCTTTTTATCCTGAGAGTGTAAATAAACCTATATGTTTATATTATGCTCTCAGGATGTATTTTTTAAGGAACTATTATGGCATTAAGAACTGAAATTAAAACTTATCCTGTAGAAGCACTTACAGACAGTATTCATAACGAAATTAATATACTTATGCTGGACTGCATTAAAAACGGTCGTGTTCCTTATGTTCAGGATAAACCGCTTCCGCAGGATGTAAACATTGTAAACGGCCGTCACATGGGCGACATCAATAAAGTCTATCTTGAACTTAAAGCCTCAAGCATGGGAGCAGAATCCCTTAAATGGATTTACGGAGCTGATGCAGCTCTAATCGGCCTTGAGAAAAAAGAAGGAACAGAGCCGATTATGATTACAGGTAATGTCCGTGGAAATCTTGATTCACAGAGCGTTTATCTTATTGACCAGTTTACGGAAGAATCACTGAATAAGGCACTGGCTTTTTCAAGAAGCGATGAAGACAAGAAGAAAAAGACCATAGCTCAGAACATGATTAAAAACATTTCTGAATATGATGCAGGAAATGTTGAAGCCTCTCTTCGTGAACAGAAACGAAAAAACATTTCAAATAATTTTAAAAATCCAGGCATTCTTAATGATGTAAAAGCAGCCTTTGAGAACGCTACTTCCAACTATGACAATTATCAGAAAACAATTTTTTCTGCCTTAAATAATTACTACATCAAGCAGGAGACAGGTCTTGAGCTTAAAAAGCCGCTGACAGAAGAAGAAAAGAAGGAAGTAATCCAGGCCCTTGAAAAAACTGCAAACACTCCGTCTCCTCGCCTGGCTTTAACTTTATCTGATTCCTTCCTTTATTCCGAACGTATGACGCATTTTGATTTTGAACAGAACCGGATCTTTAGGCAGGAAGACTTGGAAAAACGTCTCTCTGTTACTTCTCCAAAAGCCTCTGAATTTGAACCAAAGCGTAGTCCAGAACTTGAACAGGATAAAAAGGTTGAAAAGCTCCGGGAACGTGAGGTTGAAATCAAGCCTCGTCATATCACACATCAGAGAGGTTTCTAATGAACGCATTTATTTCACTACAGAATTATATTGTCAAACAGGAAAAAGATTTTGGTGTCGGTGTTCCGGTAACCTTAAGCGAAGAAATTGCCAAATATGAATCTACAAGAAAAAAGAATGTCGCATCATTCAATAACTGGATGATGATAAACATTCCTGGAAAACCTTTCTTCCTTGACATCGCAAAACCTGTTACAGAGCAGAGTGATGACATCTTAAACATCCTTATGAGCAAAGATTTTCTTATGTCTTTATTCATTCATGAGGCAAGAAATACTCTTAATGAAATTGGAAAAAATCTTGAAGGCAAGGATGTCAGGGAAGAAACAAACCGCATCTACGATGAATTTGTAAAAGAAAAGTATGAGTCTTTGCTGAAATTCCAGAGCGGTCAGGAACTCTTTAATTTTGTAGTAAGCAAATGCAATAACAAGAACAAGGCTAAATCATCAGCTCTTTTGTACAACTTTGGAATAAAGGGAGCTTTGTTCAATGACAACACTGGAGAACGTTTTCTTATGTTTAATGCAAAGAAAGACATTATTCCGATCGAATTACGAAAAGATTCACTTGTCGATTCAAAGCTCATTTTATAAGCAATTAGCGCCATCTGGCGCTGAATAGTTTTTTGGAGAATAAACTATGGCAAAAAAAATATATCTTTCAGGAAAAATCTCAGGCGACCCAAACTTTAAAGAGAAATTTGCTCAAAAAGCAAAAGAATTGACAGACCAGGGGCATCTTGTTTTTAATCCTGCACAGCATCCTGATATGTTTACCTGGGAACAGTTTATGGAACTAGACCTTAAAGCCCTTGCAAACTGCGATAGCATTTATCTTCTTGATGACTGGAAGGATAGTCGTGGTGCTAAAATCGAATATGACGAAGCTTTAAGACTTGGTAAAGAAATATTATTTGAAGAAAAAAGAGATATTGATAATTCTATCAAGGCTGAAATACAGGAAGTGAAGTCATATAAGTTCAGGGTTGCTCTTGAAGACGGAAGCCTTACACCCTGGCAGTACTCTGACCATAATCCTACTAAAAATGATTTGGACGATGTAAAAAAATATTATACAAAGCTTGCGGAGAAAAAAAGGCTCGAACAACCGGCTGATAAAACTAAAGTTCTTTTAGATTATAAAAAAATAATTTGGAATGACTATATTTCAGCAGTTCGTACTTTTCTTCCAAAAGAAAAATTAAATGACAGAAAAGCTGTATTAGAAGCTTCAAAACATGCTCTTGCTAAACAAGCTGATGTAACTGGAGCAATAGGAATTATCAATAACGAGTTTTCCAAGCGTGGTGTAAAAAGCAGAGCAACACTTGTAAAAGCAATAAAAGAAGCTGCTTATCCAGAGTTTTCAAAGAAGCAAGAAAACAAAAAATCAAACGATGATGACTTTGGACACGGACGGTAGTTTTATGGCAAAAGAACTTGAAGCAGAAGATATAGAATTAAAAGAATATTCATTTACTCCGAAAGAAATCAGGGTCAACGGAATAACTGTACTCGATTATACCGAAGTAGAAAATGATAAAGTTTTTCTTTGCAATAAGAAAGACATCCTGGATAAACCTCGGCCTTCCTGGATTCCTGAACTTGACTCAAAAGGTCTTGCTATAGATAAATTTCTTCCTATCTGTGTTAAAGATTTTTCTGACGGAAACTACTTTGTTCAAAGCAAAATTTATATAGGTGAAAAAGATTCAAACGGTAAATCTATTTATAAAAATCAGATTTATAAAATGTCTCCAGATGTGCTTGCTGCTACTGTAGATTATTACTTAAAAAGAAAAAGAGCAGAACTTAAAACAGAAGGTAGTTCAGAAAAAGTTTCACTTCCTCGTGGAATGAACTCCATGCCTACAAGCCGCTATAATGAAATATCAAAGCTTTGTTTACTTTGTGATGTTCCATCTCTCAAATATAAAAATGTAGATAAATCTATTACTGATAAAGCTTTTGAAATGAAAGGAAAATCTCCAGGTAAACTTTATCAGATCCAAAATAATGTTGTTTTCCTCGAACAGTGGCAGCCTCTTTTGGAGAACATCAAGGGCAAACGCCTTGATATGAACTATCAGAAGCAGGATTATATTGATTCATATTCAAAAGCTGTAGAAACTGCTTATGGTGACTCTAAAACATTTAATAATCTCTATAATGATTTTGGAGTAAAAATTAAAAAACAAAACGGAACTAATTTTTCAAAACCTGAAATTGAAAAACTGTCTGAAACCTTAAAAAAGGTTTATGCCCACTATGGAAATCTCTCTGAACTTGCAGGTGAATATGGTCTTAAAATTTCCTATGCAGATAACTGTATGCAGTTTGCAAGAAAAGCTATAGGTCTTTATTTCTCGTATCATAATGCAATCGGTATTTCCTTTTTTAATGAAGAAAAACAGCTTTCAGTTGCAGGGATTAATCATCTTCCTGATGTGACTCTTGCTCATGAAGTTGCTCACTGGCTGGACAGCCAGAAAGGAAAAGAAAGCCACAACTTTTTTGCTTCTGACAAATACGGCTCCCTGGAAAATCAGATTGCCACAAAATTCAAGGAAGAAATAAAGCTCAGGGAAAAGTCAAATAAAAGCGCCACAAGAATCGGAAAAGCTGACGAAATCCATCTCGGAGAATACTGGCACAGAACCTGTGAATGTTTTGCCCGTGCAATGGAACAGTATTATGCTTTGAAACAGGGAATTGATTTGTCAGAAGAAATTGCCTATGCCCGAAAAGACAATTTTGAGGAAGACTTCATTCCGCTTATTGAAGAATTGATGGAAGAAAACAAAAGACATTTTGGAATCAATGATATTAGTCATGGAATAAGCAATTCATCAGTTCCTGAACTTTTAAAACCGAACCTTAAGGACTTGAAGAAATATTCTGAAAGCTATGCAAAAATCATCAATGAAGAAAATGCTGTTCTGAAAACTAAGCCGGATACATTTAATTATCTGCGTGGTGCAAATAAATCAATGGATAATAAAGTCTATGCGTACCATGAAAAAATGCTCCGCATAGGAATAAAGAAATCGGCACTTGAAATTCAGCTTAAAATTGCAGCAAGGCTGCCTTTTTCTAAAAACGAACTTTCCGAATATGAAAAAACAGATGTTTGCAATATTGATAAAGAATCCATTTCATTGATGGATAAGAATACATTTGAATATTTTACGACCGTAATTAATTCCGTACTTCTAAACGGCGGCTATAAACCTAAAAGAGAGTTTCCGTTTGTTTTAAGAAAAGAAAGCGGAGAAGTAAATTTCTGGAAACTTAAAATCGATGAAGAAGACAAAACTCAGGTTATTTCAGCTTTGATCAATACGATGGCCAAAGAAGAATTCCACAGAATCGAAGAACAAAATACGAAGGTGAAAGGGGAATACCTTTTAGCAGCAGAAGAAGAGTTCTTGAACAGGGAAGAACCTTATAAAGTTGTCGATGCTTACAGTATCAGTACCAAAAGTATATATGACAATGTAATCAAAAGGCTTGATTCTGAGGGATATGTCTGCAGGACACAGCTTAAACTTTCAGAATACAGAACGCCATCTTTTTCGGAACTTGATGAATACATCAAAGAGAATTCAAAAAAATACCAGCCTGTCATAGTTCTTTTTGACGAATACAATGATTACGATAAAACAACTAATGAATACAAGACAATAAAAGCATGGCAGATATATGATAAAGAAAGCCTTGAAAACGGAACTTATATTTCTCTTGGAAAATGTAAGATAAATTACCTCAACGAAAATCTTGAACTTGAATATAAAGGACCTTTTGTTGCACCCGGTTCCCAGATTACAGCAAGAAGCTATTACAATTCAAAAGGAACAAGAGAACTCTGTCATGTCATAAAAGAAGCCGACAGAAATTCTGAAGAATACAAGAATGCAATTGAAAAAGCAGCTTCTTATATCGCAGAACATATTCATAAAAGCAGACATACATATCTCGTGCCGGCTCCAAACCATAACGGTAAGGCGGAATACACATACGACATTGCGAGAATCGTTGGGCTTAAAATAAATGCACCGGTTTTCAACATTCTTGAATGCAAGCCTCATGAAACACTTTATGAACAGAAAAAGAAAAATCTGGAACCGGATGTAGAGCTGTTCCTGAATGATTACGGAAAATCCGTCATCAGCAATTTCCCTGAAGGCAGGAATTATATATATCTGATAGACAACTGCATCTCAACAGGACTTACATTTAACAAAGCGGCAGAACTTATTAATGGTCTCATTCCTGCAGTTTATGCCATAGGCAATTTTGCAGAAGTAAAATATGTAAATGAAAAATATAAGGTTAATAACCTGCTCGAATTGAAAAATGAAATTACACACGAGGAGAATAAACTTATGGAAAATGAAAACATTGAAGTTACAGAACAGATGAAAAAGGACTCTGATTTTTTAAGAGAGACTTACAGTAATAAAAAAGCCATAGATTCAGCCGTTAAAAAGGCCTCAATCATTGACTTTGTAAGTAAAGATGAAAACCGGTATTTTATGACCGGTGTTTATTATGAAAATGGATTTGCTGTTGCCACAAACGGACGTGTCCTTATAAAACTCAAGACAAACTATCCATCTGAATATGAAGGAAAAATAATCAATCCTTCAAACGGAAAGGAAATAGATGGACAGTTTCCTAACTATAAAAAAGTATTTCCAAAGAAAGAAGACCTTGTGGACAGAAGCGACCGGCTTGCTCATATTACAGATTATCTTTCTTCTGCAACAATGGCGGTTGCATTAAGTTCTAAAAACTATGATATTCCCGTAATTTTCGGGAACACCCTTGTAAGGGGAGATCAGCTGCAGACTGCCCTTGCTTTCGCACGTGATAAAGGCTTTAACAAGGTTCTGCAGGAAGATAACTTCAATCTGAAAACTGTTTCAGAACTTGATGAAAAAGGAAAGGAAGTTTTTAAGTATTATAATATTACAAAAGAAACCGGCTCGGATATTAAAGAAAATTATCGTCACAAATATTACAGCTTCGATGAGCTTCCTGATGATGTGAAAGAAATTGTAGCACTTTCACTGGACTCGATGAAAGAAAATGAAAGAACTTCGTTTGATGCAAAAGACGGCTCTACCTGGTACTATGATAAGGTTGAAAAATATGAAAGGGAACTAGATGCCGACCCTTCAAAACCTTTGAACCGAGCCATTGAGTTTGATCATCCTGACGGCTCTTCTATTCTCGTAATGCCTCTGCAGTCGGTAGACGGTCCTTTTATTGATAATGAAGGAGTTCTTAGAAATTACGAGGATGTTACTCCAATAAAGGTAAAGCTTCTTGGTAAAGGCGATGATTTTTATAAAAATGTCGTAAGAACTCTTGTAAAAGATTCTGATTTCAGTAAAGCCGACATCGATTCTCTTTTCAAGAAAAACTATGACATTGCGTTAGAAAAACAGAATCCTGCTGTTTTCCCTAAAGACAAAAAAGACTGTCTTGTTTATGCAACAACAATGTCTTATGCAGATGCTCTGGGAGAATCATTTGATAAAAATAATGTTGTTTTTACAGAAGGTCAGACTACCGCAACCTGGGAACAGTTTGTTTTCAATATGTATGTTGAAAGGGTAAAGGACCTTGTAAAAAATCCTTCAAAACTTTTCCTCACTGAAAGGGCTGCAATAGATGCAGAATACACAATCCAGAGAGCAAAGGAAGAAAATATTATTCAGGAAAAGGTGCTGCCTTTTGAAGAGCTTATAAACAAAGAGTTTGGCACAGCTTTAGAATCTCAGGTTGCTGAAGAAAAAACAATTTCTGCTGAGAACAAAAAAACTCTTTACAGCTTTATTGTAAAAGATAATGCAGAGTTCGGCTCTGATTTTGAACCTGTAAAAAATCTTTCTGCAAAAGATGCCGTAAAGTTATTCCAGCACCTTAATGAATCAGATGTTTCTGAAAACAGATTCGGAATTGCATTAGAAATACCTGGTGATAAAATCTTCGGCGAATGGGCAGAAGATGGCATTTCAATCGTAACGCTTGATGAAGACGGAAAGGCTAATTTTGGTATTTTTGGAGATACCTTCATAAAGCAGCTTAAAGAAGCAGATGAAAGAAGCCGTACTTACATTGATGCTTATAAAGAACTCTATAATGCCTTTGAAAGCGAAAGGGCAGAAAACTCTAAAAACTATGAAGTTGTAAAACCTGATTTCATTTTTGAAAAGGAAAAAGAACTGTTTCCTGAAAATCGCAATTCGTATAAATATGAACAAAAACCTGTAAGTCTTGAAGAAGTTCTTGGTGTAATGGATATGCGTCCTGATTACAAAGAAGACGGCTCTTTTATGATTTATGACATACAGAAGCAGGAATATATTTCAAGCTGGGTAGGTTGGGAAGATGACAACGGAGCTGCTGTGTTTAAGGATGCTTCAGAAGCATTTGAACGGCTGGATATTTACATCAATGACTATTATATCCACGACATGCAGGAACAGCTTGAAGCTGTTGGCGTGGAAATATCAGGAAATGAAACACTTTCTGATTTATGTAACCTTTATAAAGCAGAACTTGAAAAAGGAAATACAAAACTTTCAGAAGGTGAATTAAACCTTGCTATGGGAATTGTAGAACCTGATACTGTAACTTATGAACATAAACTAATGAAGGAAAAGCCTCTTGAAAAAGATGAGACAAATGAGTTACGTCCGACATTTACCCTTTTTGCATCTGCTTCGGAAGAAAGAATTACAGAACTGAAAGAACACCTTTCTCAAAATGGTTATGATGTAAAATGGATTCAAATCGAAGACAGTTCCGTTCCACGCTTTACATGTGACATTGACAGTAAAGCATATATTCAGACTATTCTTGAAGAAAGAGGCATTGATTACAGTTATAAACTCGGACTTCTTGCCTCCGGCTATGATGCTTCCTGGCTTACAGAAGATGAACAGCTTGATGCAGAAGTCGTTACAGAGGAAGAATTTAAAAGAATAAATGAAATTCGTGAAAAAGAATTTAAAGACTTAAAACTTCCTTATATCAAAATTGATTTTACAGAAGGAACAACATCAAGTCATAAACCTGCAATGATGGAAAGCGGAACCGTTCTTGGTCTAAAAGAAGGCGAAGAACTTCTTAGAGAATTAAATAACAGATTCAACACATTCTTAAAATGTGATGTTAGCGTCAATTTCCCGGATGCAAAAGACAATGAACCTGGTTCTTATAGTCTTCGCTATGATTTCCATGATGATAAAAGAACTCTTGAGAATGGAAAAGAAGTTCCTTTTGAAAGGGAAGGACTTTCTGACTACATCCGCATGACCTGTTCCTATCCAGAAGTTCTTGAAAAATACGAGCAGCAGTGGCAGAAAGTCAATGCTCCGAATATTACAGAAGAACAGAAAAAACTTGTTGCAGACATTGTTGAGCAAAATTATGAAAAACTCAAAGAGGCTTATATACAGCATTGCAAGACTTTAAAACCAATTCTTGAAGGTGATAAGAAAGTTCACAGCAGCTGGATTATAAACAAGGATGTTTCTGATGTTTCAAAAAGTTCTGTAGAGAAAGAAAAAGAATCCATAGCTGTTTCCTTTGAGCGCTATGCAGGAATCTGTATCAATCATATCGCAGACTATCTTAATGAAAACAAAAATCTTTCTTTTAAAGATGAATTTATCAGCTATGCCGGGCATCAAATTTCAAACATGCTTCAGGATGTAAAATACGGAGAATCCCGAAATGCAAAATACGGAGAGCATGGCTATGACTTTGATTTTTCTCTCTGGCGAAGTTCCCTTGAAAAAGTAATGGATGCCTCTGAATATAACTCTTACTTTACAGAAAGACTTATGGCAGAAGAAAAACGCTATAAAGAAATCAAAAATACAGCAAAGGATATGGGTATGAATAGTGAAAAAAACTTTGACTTTACTTCTCTTGCAGACAGAATCTGCCAGAACGGATTTGAAGCTTCAGCAAGCGGTTTTGATTACAATTTTGATTTTTCTGAAATTGCAGAGATGGCGGGTAAAGATGAATCATGGGTAAAAGAAAATCTTCACGAAATCTGCGAGGCTCTTACAGGGCATAATGATGAACTTTTACTTGATTTCAATGAAAATGAAGCTCTTTCTGAGGATGGAACAATTCATCTTAATTTCTGTTCTGTCGGAGAAGATTACAATGAGCTTTTCAAAAAAGGTGATGACGGCCGCTGGATTCGTAAGACAGATGATGAGTTAAGGCAGGAGCATCTTATTGATGATGAAATTGATAAAGGCATTGAGTCTATCCAGGCAAATGGTGGTATGAGTGAAGCTGCTCTTGAAGCAGAATATGAAGCTCAATTGAGGGAACAGGAAATGGAACTTGATGATGAGCCGGAAGAAGCTCTTCCTGTTTGGCCTATAAATGGGGAAGCATTCTTTGAAAGTGAAATCGAAGAAAGTCTTAAAGCTGATGTTGAGGAACTTTTCAGACAGTATGATTCAGGAGAAACAGAGAAAAATCTTACTCTTGTTGGAGTAAAGATGTATCGTGATCCGGCTAAAGATGGAAAGATTTCTCTTCTTGTAGAATTTGACTCAAAGAATCCAGAAAACCGCTGGCGTGAAGATTCCCTGTTCAATGCTCTTAATGAAGAGGGAATCGAGTTTAACGGTATGAAGGTTGACTTTAATCCGATTACAAAAGAAAAATCCGGCACAATTGAACAGTATCTTAAACAGCTTGAAGGCTTTGGAAACGAAGAGGAAGTTATAAAAGAAAATGCCCGGAAATTAGAAGAAAAAGAAATTGAGAATAAGCTCAATGACATATCGAACAGGCTTTCTGAAATTGACTCTGACGAGCAGCGTATTCTTCCTTTCAGTATTTTTGAAAACAAAGAAAAGGGAAGGATAAACATCAAGTTTGATACGGCTAAAATCAATCGTGATATTCTCAAAGAACTCAAAGCACACGGATGGAAATATGCAGCTTCAACAAAACAGTGGTACCCTGTTGGAAATGCCGTAAAAACTGCTTCTGATTTTGCAAACCGATTGCAGGAAAAATACTCTGAAATCAGGAATCCAAACATGGAAAAACCAATGGATCTTGGCCCTGAAAAATCTCCTTATGACGGAATCCGTTTCTTTGATAGAAACTATAATGAATCAGAAGATTTTGCAAAGTTCTTCAATTCTAATATTCATCTGTTCAAGAAAGGTAAAGAATCTGCCATAACAGAAGAAGATGCAGCAACAATTCTTAAAGCAATCGGCTATGAAAAAGATGGTATTGTTGAGCAGAGAAAATTACGTGTCGGTCTTGATAACAAGGATAAGATTGTCATTCTTACTTCTGAAAATGGAAATGTAAAAACAGAGAAAATTGAGCTTCCAGATATTCTGGAGTTTGCAAAAAATAAGGCAGAAGAACGAGTAATTGAATCAAAACAAATGCTTCAGAATTACCTTGGAAAAGAACCTGTCGTAAAGAAAGATTTGCAGGATATTTTTATAAGTCTTTATGAAACTTGTGTAACACAATCTGAAGAAATTGATTCAAAAATGAAGCTCCTTTACGATTCCTTTATTGGCAAAAAACATGAGCAAGTAAAAGAAGCTGTTTTATATCAGCGAAACTCTTACAGAGGTTGGGAAATTTCAACAGATAAGGACTTTAAAGAATCTGTTTATTGCAGACCGTTTGAACAGACAGACAGAAGCGGATATATCCTCATGGCTGGAAAAGAGGGAAAAGACGGATTTTGGCAGGAAAAGTTTGTCCGGGAAATGCTCAAATCCAACAACTGGAGCGAAAGAGACGCTCTGATTGAAACTCTTACAATGCTTGCAAGCGACAAAGAAACTTGTACATCGTTGGGAATTAAAGAGCCGCAATCTTTGAATGGATTCTTCTCATCTCTTGATAAAATCATCCATGTAGAAAATGATACGGATATTAAAAATGAACTGATGGAAAGTCTTCTTGGACCTTCTGAAGCTCATAATGTTTCAAAAGAAAGCACTAAAGAGCTTTCTGTGGGGGACAAACTTGGAGAAGATACAGTATCAGATTTATTTTGGATTTCTGATGGTGTATGCCAGGCTACATTAAGTCGGGAAGTAAACGGTGTAGGTTCAGCTCAGAATTATTTTGTAATTGACAATTCAATTATCAATCAGCTTAATGAGGAATTAAAAGAACTCGTTGTTTCTTTTGATTCAAAAAGTGTAATTAAGAATAAAAGTTATGAACCTTACATCCTAAAAGAACTGATTGAGAAAGGACTTATGCCGCCTCGTGATGATGAGTTTATACAGCAGCTTGATGAATATATTTCTGTTCATCCGCTTAAGTATGAAAAATTAAAACCAGTTGATTATCTCAACTTTGAAAGAAAGCTTCAGGAAATTGCAGAGGTTGACAAGGCTTTCAACAAAACACCTTTTGAGCTTGGTCAGCAGCTTATTGCTCTGGTGGATGAAAGTGACAGAGAAAGGCTTAATATCTGGCTTAGAAAACAAGGATGTGATTCTAGGGAACACATGGCTGAAGTTTTTGATTCATGGCTTAATAACAAAGAACAGAAAAAAGATATTACTCAAAAAAAGAATAACGGTTATCCGCCAAGAGGAGAGCAGTAATGAAATCTAAAGAAGAAAAAGAATATTATGCCTTCCTTGAAAAAATTATCCGTGAGCAGAAAGCTTCTTCTTCTTTCTGGAACAGGGGAAGTAATTCCTATGAAATGGATGTCCTTATGCTTATGAATCATATTGCAAAGAAGAATCCTGATCTTGCCGACAGAATCGTAAACAATTTTGTCGATACGACAGGAATGGAAAACTGCTCCAAACAGGACATCCTTTCATTCATGACAAGAACAGAAAAAGGGACAATCTGCAAATGGAAGGATGAGAACGGAACTGAAGTCTTTCTTGTTAATAACGGAGAAAGGTTCTTTCAGCACTCGAAACAGATTCTTGTCTTCGGCAACAGAATGAATAAAGGAGATCTTGAACTGCTTAAAAAATCAATGTACGGCCAGGTTCTCAAAAAAGACATACAGAAAGTATATGAAAAGATTGCCAGGGAAGAGATGAAAAAGCAGCAGCAGTTGCAGAATGGTAAAAAAGTTTCATTTATCAACAAAATTGCAGAAAAGAAAGAAAAGATTCAGGAACATTCTGCAAGTGAGTTTGAAAGAAACTTTAAGCTGCTTGTAAAAGAGCAGGGACCGCTCTGCATCCCTCGTGCTACAGCTGATACTATGCTTGCCTTTATGAGCGGAAGTGAGCGAAAAAAACTTGCAGGAGGACTTTCTTCTATCGGTGTTACAAACTCCCTTGCATGGGAACATCTTCTGGATAAATGGAAAGACGAAGCCTTAAATCCAAAGATAGAAGTTGAAAGGTCTTACAAGAAGACTATAAAACCCCGTACAGTGGAAGTTTTCCATACAAGGTAAATAAAACTTGTTTAAAACATTAATAAAGTGTAAAATACTATAGTTGTATATAATAAGGAGAATAAACTATGGAAACAAAATATTACAAGGATAAAGACGGCAAATTTTTAAAACTTGATTACAGATATAATGAATATCCTGAAAGTCCTCTGAATCCGAACTTTCAGACAAATCTCGGAACTATGATCTGTAAGGATATGAAAAACTATACTCTTGGAAATGTCCAGGTAAAAGACTGGGAAGAATACTTCCGCTCAGAGCTTTCCGATGAAGATCGTTTTAAGGCAAGCGGTAAATTCACTATAAACATGCCTTCAGTAGAAGAAGCTAGAAACAACCCGATGCTTGAAAAGTTTGTTGCAGGTACAGAAAGGGAAGGGCATCATTTTGACAAACCATTCTTCCAGCAGGAAATTGAATCAATGCTGTCTTCAATTTATATCGATGATGACAATGATATTGATTTGTCTGCCGGAATTCCTGTTCTTGAAGATGAAAATCAAAAGCTTTCAAATGTTCTTGAAATTGATTTTGACATTCCTGAATCAAAAGAGGAAAGTAATGTAGAAGACAAGTTACAATCTCTCATAAATGCTGTCTCTGAAAATCTCAATGAATATAAACTTGACTGGGATTATACAGTGAACAAGGACTCAACCCTTGAGCGCATGAATGAAGTTGAGCTTCTTAAAATGTGGAATGAAAAGAAAAACTTTGTCTGCATTCCGCTTTCCGTTTATGAGCATTCTGGAATTGCAATACACCATGGAGAAGAAGGACAACTCACATTAAACCGTGTCCAGTCATTTACAAACGGATTTACAGGCAAGACAGAAAGTTATCCTGTTGTTGCAGAAGACGGCTTTATGATTGTCGCAAAGGACAATAATGAAGTCCTTGATTATCTTAAAACTCATACAGAGGAAGAGACAAAAAAGTGGGCAGCAGGTGTCCTTATTGCAGAAATTGAAGAATATAATGATTATGTTCAGGGGTTCGTTTATGATGCGACTATCTATGAATTCAATCCAAAAACTATGGACTGGGATGAAATTGAAGGCGTAAACAACATCATAACCAGTGATATGGAAAACTGGCTCAAGGATCATTACAACCAGTCTGAACCGAAAGAAATTCACTCACAAATCATCCAGGAGATGATGAACACTCCGACTCCAGAATATAAGCAGGCTGTCTTTGAAAAATATGTTTCAAAGATAAAGGAAATCATGCCTGAATTTGACGGAAACCTGAAACACGCAGCTTCCGCAGCAACCCTTTCAATGAAAGAAGGATCTGCCACAAATCTTGAGAGAACCGCATTAAGCGAATACATGAAAGAAAAGGGCTGTATAAGCCCAGAATCTACATTTAAATTCCTTGAAGAATCTGTCGGAATTAAAGGAAAGAATCTTGCAAAAGAACTTAACCCTCTTTCATTCAGAGATGAAAATCTTGAATGTGTTTTCTCAAAAATTAAGAATCCAAACAGAAGCGATAACGGCGGTGTAAACA
Organism: Treponema sp.; assembly: GCA_017470605.1. GTDB lineage: Bacteria > Spirochaetota > Spirochaetia > Treponematales > Treponemataceae > Treponema_D. The sequence goes on along the minus strand of JAFUYH010000002.1, from coordinate 48,851 downwards.
ATGCACTTCTTATTGATTATGAGAACAGACGTTTTGCCTATGTTTCCGGTGCAAGTCAGATGATAGACAAGCCTTCAGAAACATATCTTAAAAAGGTTGAGGAGCTTTCTTCAAAAGCCGTAGAAAAAAAACTTGAAACTCTTGTAAAGGCAGGTTTTAAAAATGCTTCGCTTAATTCGGAATCATTGAATATGTACCGGAAAGATGACAAATGGATTTCAAAATACATATTAAAGGAACCTGGAAGGGGAATCTGATTTTTATACTTGCAAAGTGTAAATAAATATATAACTAATTTAATACGATAAGGAGAATAAACTTATGGCAAAACTTACTTGGGATGATGTAGAACAGAAACTTACTGATTTGGGCTTTACCGTATCAAACTGGCAGTCGAACGGAAACAGTTACAGCTGTGACATTCAAAAGTATTCACCGGCTGGACAGGACTGTAATTTTACCCTCGATATGGAAAAAGACAATCCTGCTTCAGCTGCAAAAGCTCTGGATGAGTTGTATGAAAACTATGACCCTGATGAAGAAACAATGCTTTGGATAGGACCTGACGGACACGGTAAAAATGGCGCACCCCATCACATGTCAGATGTTTTGAATGATATGAAAGCCGTAGAAAAAGACCTTGAAAATGCAAGGGATGATATGACTTATTTTGTTGAAAACTTTGACATCGATTTTTCAAAGGAAGAGATTAAGTCAAAATTCCTGAATGCCATGATTCAGATTAACGGCTCTGAAACAATTGAAGAAAAACATGCCATCGGTCTTTGCAAACAGGCTGCTGACTATGTAATCAATAAAGGCGTAGGTTCTCCAAAACAGAAGAAGGAACTTCTCAACGAATACCTTAAGGAAATCGGAATTACGGACGGCAAGCCTGAGACTTACACAAAAGCTCTCGTCAAGGCTGTTTCAGAAAACCAGAAAGAAATTGCACATGAAAAAATGAAGGAAGACTGCCGTAATCATGTGCTTGTTACAACTAAACCTGCTATGTCTTCCACAGAAGTAAAGGTTCACAGAATGTTTGACAGTCTCTTCAACAACTCTGAAACAAATCCTGTTGAATATGCTTCTTTTGTTCTTGCGGCCGGTCCTGATGCACCTGTCAATCAGTATAAGGGTGAAAAATGGTGGGAAAAAGCGGTTGAACATGCCGTAAACTCAGGCGGAGAACTCTGGCAGGATTCTACAGAAAGGGTACACATGATGGAAAAGGCTGGCCTTATTCACAATGATTATGAAGATCCTTCTCTGTACGGTTCATGCTATGACACATACAAGACTTATATGAAAGAATACGGTACTCCCGGAGATACCGTAAACTTCACGACCTTTGTCGAAGAAATCTTTCCGAATAAAAATGACATGACGAAATACCTTCAGCTGGATCAGACTCTTCTTCGTGAATACAGAAAGTTCGATGAAGACAAAGAAGACCATCTTATTGATCAGTACATCGATAAGGCAGATAAGCTCTACGGAAAGTACATGCACATGTACCTGAAGGACCTTGATGTTTTGGACAACAAGGCCCGTGACAGAAAAATTGCTGATTATGAAAAAAAGCATGATGCTTCTCGTGGAAGATAAAATAAGAGTTTTAGGAGAATAAACTAAAATGGAAAAGTTTCAGAACAAAGTATCAAACAATATATATTCTTATGAACCATTTGGTTATGAAGGGCAGGTTACAACTGTTGAAGTTGATTTAAGGCATGGTATTCCTGCAGTGGACATAATCGGTATTGCTGATTCAAATGTAAACGCTGCAAGGGAAACTTTGAAAGCTGCAACAAAAAATGCAGGTTTTGAATTTCCTGACGGAAGAGTTTTGATTTCAGTTTCTCCCGCAGATTTAAGAAAGAACTCACGGAATGCAGACCTTGCTATGGCTCTTTCTGTACAGAATGCCTTGAATACGACAACCGAAGATAAAATTCTCGCAGTGGGAGAACTTGATTCCTGGGATTCTTCTGCAAATGTCATACCTGCAAAAGCAATGAGGGCAGCTGCAAAAGATGCCCTTGAACTTGGCATTACAAAAATAATCTGCCACCCTGCAAACGCAAATGAAATAAAGGATATAGAAGGACTTTCTGTCTGTGCCGCAGAAACACTGAAAGATGCCGCTGTCGCTTTGTCTAAGCCCGAAATGTTTATTCAGAATGCACCGTCAAAGAATATCAATAATGGCGTTGAATTTGCGCCAGGACCTCTGGTAAATATCGATGAAGAATACCTCACCGGATATTCAAAAACCGTTGAGGCAATCGAAGTCGCTGTTGCAGGAAAACATAACCTTCTTCTTGAAGGTGCTCCTGGAAACGGCAAAACATTAATTGCTCAGGAACTTGTTCCTTACCTTACTCCACGCCTTACAAATGAAGAGGCTCAGGCTCCGGCAAGAATAAGAAGCATAGCAGGGCTTTCTTCTTACAAGAATCCTGTAGATAGAAATGCACCGTTCAGAATGCCACATCAGACAGCAAGCATAGAAGGAATGTGCGGTGGTGGAGTAAACCTTCGTCCGGGAGAAATTTCTCTTGCACATAACGGAACCCTCTTTATGGATGAAGCCCATGAGTTCAGAAGCTCCGTCATTTCTATGGTCAGTTCAATGATGAGGATTAAGACAATTACTTTATCCCGTGCCGGACGTTCTACAGTTTTTCCTGCTAACTTTCAGCTTGTAATGGCTGCAAATCCTTGTCCGTGCGGAAATTTAGGCTGTCCCGGAAAAATCTGTCTTGATTCTCAAAAATCTGTTGAAACTTACAACAGAAAGCTTGAACCGCTTACCGACAGAACAGAAATTACTTCTTATGTTTACAAGGACCCGACAGACCATAAGAAAATCAATCTCGCTGCCGTCAGAGAAAGAATCCGTACTGCGTATGAAATCCAGAGAAAATACGGAAAGTACAACAAAGACCTTGAACCTATGGAGCTTAAGGAGCGTATTGATTTTACACCTGAAATGAACAAGCTGTTAGGTGATACCTTCCCAGTGAATTTTAATCAGTCTGAATACTCCCGTGACAACAGTTTAAGGGATTTGAAAGTCCTTAATACAATGAAACTTTCTCTTACAGTCGCAAACCTTGACGGAAGGGAAAAGGTGACGATTAAGGATTTGCAGAAAGCCATTGAACTTGGCCAAAGCATTGAATCTAAGTCACAGAAACTTTGCAGAAAAATTGAAAGGGAACAGGAAAAAGAAAACTTAAGGGAGAGTAGATAATATGACACCAAAATTTACAAAAGTAGACGCTTACAGAACAGACAAGACGATTGTATCTTTATGCAATATCTATGAAGGCCAATACATCATTAAAGATATGGAAAAAATTGGTGAGTATGAAGGTACAAATTACTGGAATTGCTTTGATATTTATGAAGCCAATGGAGTACGTTTCTTTTATGGAAACGGGATTGGTAAAACTGGCAATTTCAGCAACGATATTCTAAAGCAATGTGCAGCAAAAATAGCAGGAATTGACGGATGGACAGAAGATAAAATTCAGATGCGAAAGAACATTGTAAAAGAATTTACTGATTCAATTCATGCTGGAGTTAAAGATCCATCTCCAATCAAAAACTTCTCGCAGTTCAAAAGAGAACTTGTAAAACAGGTTGATTCTTATGACAGATTGACTGGCAGAGATAAGCCTGTCGATATGCTTAAGATAAGCTCCATACTTTCAAAGTTTATTGTTTCTGATGAAGCAAAAGCAGAAATCAATGTAAAACTTCAGGGCGCAATGCTTGAAAACCAGCGTGACTGTGCCGGATTCTATCAGAACGACAAAACTGATAAAGATAAGCTGGCTACAACATTAAGCCTGGTTTACAGACAGGAAAAAGACCGTCAGATTCAGCGTGACCAGAAGAAACTTGAAAAATCTTATGAAATATGTCGATAGCGGCATTTACGGTATTTTATTCCCACCCAAGGGAGGAAATAAATTCCGCTTCGACATAGGAAAGGAGAATAAACTATGAATTTAATTATCAATGTAAATACAGAACTTCATTCAATAAAAGCTTCTACAATGGGAGAAGCAAAAACTCAATCCGCAATTAAAGAAGCTCTGGAAGAAATTTTTGAACAGTCTAAAGTAAACCAGCAGCGCAAGATAAAAGGGCTTAAGCCTCTGCCTTATAATGCAACAATAAAAGACGAGTATGGCAAAGACCTTGTTGTTATCAAGGAAGCACGGTCGCTTGAAGAGATTAGAAAAGAATATCAGAAAAAACAGGATTCTTATTCACTTGAAAAAAAAGAAAAGAATCTTTTATCTTCAATGAATGAAATCGGTAATTCTGAAAAAAATGAATATGCCTTCAAAGAAGAACTTAATAAACAGTTAAACTCTGCATTATTTATTAATGATACAAATCTTTCTCCTGCCCAGGAAAGAATCCTTGATTACTTCGGAAATATGGACGGCATTTACAGCACGATTGATTTCAAAAAAGAAATATCCGCTAAATGTATTAAAGACCTGATTGACCTGCCGGATCCAAAAACTGGAAAGCCTCCTAAATCTTTTGAACACCTGCTTTCAAACATTATGAGTATTTCAAAGATTTTTAATGAAAGCCCCAAAAAAGAAGATTATCTTGAAATTGCAAGAAATTATATAAATATCCGTTACAACAAAATTGTTCCTGAAAATTACAAGAACTACTTTAAAAACCGTGGAAACCTTCTTCCCCTTGTTCTTCAGATTGAAAAAGAAGAATCAAAAACTAAAAAAATAAATAATCTTGAATTTGAAGTTTCAGAAAAAAACTTCAAGAAACTTTATCAGTCATTCTGTGATTTGCCTCAGTTCAAAAACAATCCTTCAGCTCTTGCTACTTATTTATTGCAGCGTGTTCCAAAAGAAAACAAGGAAAGCTTTACAAAATGGATGGTCTCAATCGGATGTAAAGATGCAGAGTCAACCTATAAGATTTTTGCAAAATGGTCTAATGAAAAAGCAGAAGGTAAAAATCTTGATAGCAAAGAAGCTGAACCAAAAGGGCTTAGAGGAGAATAAGAGATGACACATGAAGAAATAAAAAAACTTGAAGAAAATACAGAAAAATATAAAAAAGCCCTTACTCTCGTTTATGCAGACGGTGACGTGACTAATGTTGAGCGTAACCGCCTTATAAGCCTTAAAAATGAACTCGGTCTTTCTGATTCTTTATGTATGGCAATGGAAGCACATTTTCATGAAACAGCCGATTTGGATGAAATTAAGGTGGATGAAATAAAAAAAATCCATCACTGCCATTTATGTGATAATGACGGTGGAATTAAATGGCATGGAATAAATCATTCAATGCTTGAATACATTGAAGTAGGCGATACATACATAGAAGCTTCAAATGGCGGCTCTTACACAGGTTTGCGAGAGCCATTTGTACTTTCAATCGGTCAGTCCTTTGAAGACCTGCTTGATGAATATGGCGAAAAACATATTTACAATGCAATCGAAGATGGTAAATTGCAGGTATTTGATGAACAGAATGATTTGGAAACATATCTAAAGCTTCGTTTTGATATTCGGGATGAAGAACAGCTCCGTATGGATTACCAGCAGAAAAAAGAAACTCCTGAACTTAAAACTTATCATGTGTTGAAAGAAGAGGATGTTAAAGGTCTTGAGATTATATCCGATGATGACTTTTCGGATATTGTTGATTCAATCATTTTAAATGATTACAAGCATATTCCAAATGCAGTACGTTTACCAGATTTAAAAGCAGAATTAGCAGAAAAGCTTGGACTTTCAAAAGACACTGCTTTTATTTTAAAAAAGAATGCAACTCATATTCGACCTGACCGAAAGAGAGCTTATGACCAGGCACTTGATACAGAAGAATATCGTCAGATTCCACATGTAATGAGAGAGGCTTCATTTGCTCTGGTGGATAACCGTACAAAGAACTTTCAGCTTTTGTTTGATGATATAAATGATATTAAAAAAATTAACAAGATTGTTTTTAATAAAGACGAACTGGGTAATTATTTAGTAACTGTTGGAAAAGTTGATAGACGAGATGGTATTTCAGAACAATATAATACCGTTGTAGGGGTAGGAGTTGCACCTACAATATCTGCTCTACGGTTTCCCGAAGAACAGCCCGCTACTCGTTTGCGACCATCACCCACAACGGTTGATGAAAGTATATCACAAAATACTGAAAAGTCAAACAGTCGTGACTGGGAACAAAAATACAGCTTCTTATCCTCTGACAAACTTCATTCATTTATCAGTGATGAAGCTTTCACAAAAGATATGGCTCAGATGGTAATTGATGATTTTGAAGGTAACGGCTCTCCTCTAGTAATTGATGAACTTGGAAATGTCTGTGAAAAATCTATCTGGGAATCTAAGGAAGAAGACGCAATCGTAGATTACATGCCTAGCGGAATTACGACCAGAGAAATTGAAATTCTTGAAGATTTCCTGACTGGTCATCCAAATATTCCTGCAAAACAGCGTGTTGAGGTCCTTAAACTTAAAGATACTCTTGAAGAAATCAATGAGCGCTTAATTGAAAGAGAAGAGAGGACTGAAGAACAAAGCAAACATTTTCACTCTCGAACTGAAAAAGAAATTGTCAAAGACTATTTGGATAAAATTAAAGACAGTCTCCCTGCTTCAGAAAGAAATATAGTTGATGAAGTTATGAAAGCATCAGCTAAAGCTTTATCTGACTTTTCAGAAGACGAAAAGAAAGTCATCGGAAAATACCTTATGGAAAACGGAGCTAAAGACCAGCAGTCTTTAGAAAAACTTTTGAAAAAGAAAGTAGAGCCGGATCATGAACAAGAAATAAGACGTGGCATTGAAATTGAAAGGGGAAGATAAACATGAATAAGAATGATGTAACCTTAAACTATGCATTCCAGGAATACATTCCTGAGAAAAAATTGAATGAAAGAGGAATCAAAGGAGTTTCCAAAATTCTTACTTACGAAGAACCCCGTTGGACATTGAAAGATACGGCTTCCGCATTGAAAATTATAAAAGAAGCTGATTCCGCTTTATACGAAACTATTCAGTCTTATATCAGAGAACAGCATTTACCGTCTGAAAACACCCTGCAGCTTGATTTTGGAAAATCTCTTCGCTATGACGATGAGTATATTGGTGATTTCTCAAAGGAAACACTCTCTGACAAACTCGATAACCGTTTTATCGTCCGCTACAGTCATGATAATGACGAAGGAAATCTCATTGATGGAGGCGATGAAATCATTATCAATGATAAGGAACTCGTTTCCTTATTTAACGGCATGATTGAAGGGCATGTAAAAGAAAACATACAGAAATACGATGAGTATAAAATAAAAAGAGAAGCTTCTCAGAAAAACGAAGTCTGGACCTGGAAAGACTATGATGACCTATCAGGACATCTGGTAGCTCCTGACGGAAAATCATATTTCTCTTATGACTGGACTACAAAAGAATACAAGGTAACGCCCGATTCTGCCTGGGATTCTTTCCTTGATGCAGACCCGACAAGAGATACCTCACTTACAGCATTTAAAGAATATGCACAGAAATTTGTAAAAGAAAATATCGTCAGAAACAGGGACATAAAAATCATCTTTGAACGAGATTACATTGACACAGAAAAATTGCTGGAAGAAGAGGAAAAAAGAATGGCAAAATCTGAAACATTGGCAGATAAATATAACCGCATGGAAAAGCTCTTTGAAGATAAATTGAGTCATTTGGGAAGCGGGGACGGAGAGACTTTTAAAGAGCTTTGTAAGTGGGTGGAAGAAGAATTTCCTGAAAAAGACAGTGAGGGTGTTCTTCTTGAAGCTACCAGTCGCATGATTGAAGAAAATCTCGATTTTGGTGAGTTCAATTATCAGGCCTTTGATGATATATATGGCTTCGGGGATGGTGCGGAGTGGCGTTTGGATTTTTCTGATTCCGCTGCAAAAGAGCTTCTTTCTGGTGAAATTGTCACTCTCTCTGATGCACAAAGCCTTATCTGGGAAAAGGCTGAAAAAGAATTTGCAGTATTAAAAGAAAATCCACAATATAAAGATGAGATTGAAATTACAGATCGTATCAACAGTGCTTTTAGAATTGCAGATAGGCTATACCCTGAATTGAAAAAAGAGTTTGACGGCAATCATCTTCTTGCAGATGAATTTCCGCAATATTCCAATGAAGAAAAGAAAACTGTCATCAATAATGCTTTTGAAAAAATAAAGTATGCTTTTGATGAGAAAAAAGTAAGACTTTCAGATTCAAGAACAGATGAACTTGTTTTTGAAGGAAGCGATAAATGGCTTTTGCTGGGTGACTTTAAATCACTTATTAAAGGTAAGGATGCTGCCGAGCATGGTAAAGAGTCTCTTTTTTATATCCGCCCGAATGAAGAACAGCTTCATGATGGAATTGAAAACGGCTGGGAATTTGATGAAATTACGACAGGCTATGCAATCTTTCAAAACCCGGATTTAGATGTAAAAGGCGGTTTTACCCCTAAATTCATTTCAAAAGTTGACGATATGAATGTTTTTAAAAGCGATGGAGACGCTGCAAAACAGTACGGCATAGATCACAATTGCCGGATTTTAGAAGAAAAGAAAGACATCTGGATTGGAGACGAAAACCTTGAATATTATTCTTATCCAGATATTCCAGAGAACCACAGAATTATGGAAGAAAACGGCTGGCTTTTAAAACAGCCTCTGGAGTTTGATTTCTCAGAATTCACAGAAAAAGACTTCAACAGAATCAGGGATGAGCTTTTTAAGGATAATCCAAAAGAAGATTATTATGGAAGGCTTCATATCGGAAGCATTCATGTTGAATTCGTAATCAACCAGCAGGACGGCTGGGTAGATACAAATTATTACATTCTCGGCCAGAAAGGAGAAGGAGAGACTCAGTTTGGTGTTCCTTATGACCATTTTCCAGGACACCAGATAGCCTCAAATCTCTTTACAGACAATACATACGAAGATTTTAAGGAAATGGTAACAAAAGCTGTTCTTGATGACATTGCAGAAGAAACATCTCTAAAACCGGAAGCAATGCGGCCGCTTGTAGACTGGAATGACGAACAGCAGTGCAATGAACTTTATCACACAAAGCTTGTTGAAGCTGCAAGACTTAATGAAATTGTTATTGCTCCATATTCAAGGGAAAGACGGGATATTGAAGCTGTCCGTGATTTTATAGCTGGACTTGAAAGTGTTCCGGCTTTAGAAATTGAAGACAACAAGGTTTTTGCAGTGATTGATAATATCGGAAAAGAACAGACACATGAGCCTGGTGATTTTCTTAAAATAAGGAAGAACGGTACTGTAGAACATATTTCCTCACTTGGCCCTGTAGAAAAAGAACCGGTTGAAGTCCTTCATATAATCAATTCATTCGCAGAAGACCATGCTTCGGTTTCAGAAAATGGCAGCCAGCAGAGAAACGATTATGAATATACAAATTCGCTGTATGAAAAAGTTTATGAAAACTATATCAAAGAACCAAGTGTGGACTCTTATAAACAGTCTCTGAAAGATATTCAGGAACAGATTGAAAAAGAATCTGGAATCAAGGTAGACGAAAAGGTTTCTGATGAAATTTATTCAAGATATAAAGACCATGACCTTACTTTGAAACGAAATGAAAACGGTTCGTTCAGAGTGATTGATGATGTAGACGGTAAATACACAAATCCACTTTCTCTTCAGTATGTTGTCAGACAGGTAATCGCTTGGGATGACAAGGAGCTTTCGGAACTCCATCCGGGAACTGCTGATGATGAGACTATCACTAAGATTAACGGTTATATTGAAAAGCTTGAGCATATCAATGAAAAAATAATTGAACGGTCAAAGGAAGAAGAAAAATTGGTAAATGAAGAGAAACTGCCTCTTGATTATGACACAATCAAAGAACTGCCGGATGCACACGAAGAAGATATAAAAAAATACTGTAACATCCACTATGGAATGAATATTGACGATAAGACAGCAATTGAAATCAATGATTTCTACTGGAACAATGACAATCCTCTTTATCTCCATAAATCTCCTGCAGGAAATCTATATGTCATAAATGACTTGGGAGAAGAAGTAAAACAGGCAGATGGAGAAATTATGGTGAACGCTTCCCGCTTCCGCCAGATGGACGAAGAAAACCAATTTGAATACATCAAAAACAACTTTGATGACGAAAACTTTGATGAGATGCTTGAACAGCTTGGAGAGGGGAGGGTACAGGTTATTTCAGATGCCTTAGCAAGAAGTTTTGCAACGCTTGATAAACATGAAGATTTGTGGAGAAAACTTCTTGAAAAGGGGGCAAATCCAGAGCGTTCTATAAAAGTTGTGGCAGAAGATGCAAACCTCGGAGACAACTTAAACTGGCTTTTGGATAATATTGATAAAACTGAATTAAAGAATATTTTTTCAGACAACGGCTATGCAGACAGTGTTTTTGAAATTGCAAAAGAATCCGTAACAAATGACATTGGTTCCTGGAAAACTGGAAGCGATATTAGCTTTGAAGGTTTTATGCGTATTGCTAAATTGTGTGACAGAGAAATAGATGCAGAACGTTATTACGGAAAAGTCCTTGAAAAAGCTTTTGAAAAGCCTGTGGAACCTGCAATTTATGGACTTCTTGACAGCCCTGAAAGACTTGAGGCTTATATGAATAATCACAGAATTTCATCAAATGAACCGACTATTTCTGTAGAACAGGCAGCAGATATTCTGAGATACAGCTGCTATGAAGATTACAAGTTTTATACATCTAAAGAAGGAAACGCCTATATCCTTGATGTATCAGAGGATTATTCAGGAGAGGGAAGCAGGGCAAATAATTTTGACATTCTTACTCTCGCACATGATATGGCAGAAAAAGCTTTGGATGAGGAATATCATGATTATACGGAAGAATCATACAAACGGCTCGATTCACTTTATAAAACCTACAGACATCACTTCAATCCAGAAACAAATCTTTCTTTTACTGATGACATCGACAAGATGAGGGATTTTGATTCTCTATCAAAAGACGAATTCTTAAGTTCATACGGCTATCTTACAGAAGAAGAATATGATGCAACCGCAAAAGAACTGAAAGAACATGACAGGACAGGACTCCAGACCGTCAAGGCACTGGCATACAAGAATGTTATGGATAAGAATTATCTTGCTTATGATAATCGCCTTGAAAAGTCAGGCTCTGAGGCTGATAAAATTCAATCTGCAATTGAAAGACTTACAGATGTTTCTCTTCCTGCTGTTGCAGGTGAGATCGGAAAATCTGAACAGGACGTTGCAGAAATCATTTCAGCTCTTCTCGATGCAAAAGATTATGTTGAAGAGCGATTCAATGTAGTAAGACCTACCGCTGATGAGATTATCGAAAAAGTTAGAGATGAAGTTTCATGGGCAGATATTCTTAAAACAGAGCTTTCCTGGAAAGACCTTGGCTTGAATCCAGAAGATTATGACAGGGCAGAATCGGGAACAGAAACCGAGAAAGATTTCAAAGAATGGGCTATGGGGCTTGAACTTGAAAATACTCTTGATTTGCATGGCTTTGATACAGCACTTGAAGGAGTTTCAAGCTGGAATAACAGTACAATTTCTGAACAGAAATGGATGATTATCGACAAGCTTTCAGAAGAAATTGTTTCTGGCAAATTAAAGATTGAAAACAGTCAGGATGCTTTTGACAAACTTCTTAAAGAAAATGAAGTTTATAAAGACTTTGTTCAGAAGGGGATTGTAAAAGATGATGCTTTTGGACTGAGAGAAATTTCTGAAAAAGAGCCTGTTGATATTATCAAAGAGATTGCAACTCAGAAAGAACTGGCCGAAGTTCCAGAACTCTTTACAAGAGAATTTAAGAACAGGATGAAAACTCATTTTCCAGGACCTGAAAGAGACCCGTTTATAGTTGCAAAAGCAATTATAAATGACTGGAAAACATCTAAGCCTGATCACATTCCTGCTCTTAATAAATGGCTCAGTGATTCTCTTAAGGAGGAAGGTTTTTCAACAAAAGAAAACCTGGAAAAAGGTTTTGAAAAGTTCTTTAAGAAACTTTCTTCTTTTGAACAAAAACGTATGCAGCATAAAGATTCTGACATAGGGCAGGGAAGGTAGATACTTTTGCTTACAGAGTGTAAAATAGGGTAGTAGTAAGTAATTATACTACTACCCTGTAGGTTTGGAGAATAATTTCAATGGAAGAGAAACGAAATAATATAATAATAACTCCTCAGATTGATTTATGGTCAAAAGAAAATTATCCAGAAGAATTTTTAAAACTAAATAATTATATTAAATCTTTGCCAAATATAACTGATAAAAGATTTAAACGTTCTACAGAAATTAATATAAGACGAATTAAAGGAAACTTTTTTGACGCTTATAATTTAATTGTTTCTCATAATCTTGATAAAGAACTTCTATTTGATGAAATTGAACAAAACGCAAATGCAGAAACTGTACATGATTTGACTGGTAATTCAAGTTGTTTTGGTTTTACTCCAGCATTATATTCTCCACTTGGATATAAAGAACTCCCGTTAGTTATGTCTGCAAGACATATTTATTTGTGTACAAATCCTTTTGGCTTTTACTCTGATAACTTAGCTCATTATCATAATCTTGATATATCTGTTTTGGAGGATATTCCAAATAATCTTAATAATGTAATCTTTATGTATCAAGGGAAACGTCAGACAGAATCAATTGTAAGCGTTTTAGATTATGATATACCCATAAAGGATGAATTTGGAAATGTAACTACAAATAAAACAAAATTACAGTTAATTATAAAACCAAAGCCCATTGGTATAAAAACTTTCTTCTCTAATTTACCAATTGAATCTAATCTCTTGGCTACGGCATTTGAATTCAATTCAATAAATAATGAACGTATATTATATGTAAATAAAAACAAAAAAAGCCTGGCACAGCAACTTATTTCACACAGCATTCCAAATGGAAGGGATAGAACAGAGGTTGTGTCTAACACAGGCTTCTATAAGAAAAATATAAAATATTACATTGAATCTGTCAATAAAAACTTAAAATTAAAAGAGCCTTTTTTATATAATGAAATTTTTATAGATAGAATTAATCTTGAAATTGAAAAATCAGAAAATCCCGATGTCGAGGATATTATAAAAAATATAAAAAAAGAATTTTTAAGCACATCACCAATTCCTAAAAATATTCAAACAATTTCTGATAGTGTTCTTTCTTTTGAACAGAATAAATCAGATGATTTGGATATTATTGGCAAACAGTTTGAAACTGACTCTGTTGGAAAACCTACCTTAGAAGGAATGAAACAGTTGTCTAAGGCTATGGAAATATATTCTGACAAGCATTATGAGACAGCTCGTTATCTTTTTGTAAAAGACGGTGTTATAATACGTCATAAGACTGTTACCGCTCAGATTCCTGCTTCTACAATCATTAAGCCGGATGAAAAGTTTTTATACGACTTAAAATCTTATGCAGAAGAAACAAGCTCAAAAATTGTTTTTCTTCACAATCATCCATCTGGTTATGTTGAACCTTCTGAAGCTGATATTGAATTAACTAATTATCTGACCAACTTTTTTGAAGAATCAAAAGATTCAAATCTTTTTTGTGGTCATATAATCTTGGATCATGGTACTTACGGTTTATATGATTCAAAAGTTCGTAGTTGGAAGGCTTTGATTAATGATGAAATAAAACCTCTTTCAGAAATTTCAAAGAATTATAAAATTCAACTTACAGAACATAAAAAGAAAGCTTCATTCAATGATGATTATACAATTTCTGAACAGTCATTAAAAGAACTTGCAGAATACGCAAAATCCTGTGATTCTGGAGAAGTCTGGAATACAAAAGACTGGATTCCTTCCTTTTTACTAACAGGAAATGGTATTGTAACTTCTTTGGAGTATATAAATACTATTGAATTTTTAAATGAAGAAGTTCTTTCTGAAAAGCTAAAATTTTTAGGCCGCAAATATGGTTCAGAAAATATCATTATGCTTCCTGCAGATAAACAGCAGTTTTTAATTTGTGAGCGATATGCTCAGGATTCCGGAAAAATAAAAGATGTTTTTCTTAATAATAAGGATGGTTCTTTTGAAGTTTCTGATTTCCGTAATGGAAATATTTTTAATGACTTACGTAAAGATGAAATTATAGTTACAGACACAAATGATATTATTGAAAAAGTAAATGAAAAAATTATTTACGAACAAAGTGTAAATAAAAATATAAATAATCACAAGGAGAATAAGACTATGAACAAAAAAACAATCAAAGCATTTGATATTTATTCTGAGCTTAAAGAACTGATTGGTGATAATAATTATGAAGCCTTGAAATTTGCAACTATGGATTACCTTTATAACAGAGGTATTGATGATGCCGCTGGTTATGAAGATTCTGTTGAAAGAAACAAAGCTCGTTTTATGGAGCTTCCTACGAATATTCAAAATGTAATGGAAAAATATGATGACTACAAGATTGATTTTGATGATAAAGCCCTTGCTATAAAGATTGCTGGTACTCGAAACGGTAATCTTGATAAGGCTAAAGCTCAAAAAGATGAAGAGATTGTCAACAGGAAGATAGTCAACAAGAATTTTATTCGGGAAAGCTTAAATCTTTCTGAATTAAACGATAGACCTATGGATATTTCTGTTGAACCTGAACAAGCAGAAATTGTTGAAAATCCTATGGATATTTCAGAAGACACTACTGAACCAGCTCCTGACGATTCGGTTACAAGTAACGAAAATGGTACACAGTTGGATAAACTTCTTAAAAAACTAGAAGAAAAAGAAATAATCATTGAGCAGTTACAAAAACAGAATAAGATTATAATGGAACAAAATCAAATGTTCTCTCAGAAGCTTGCTGCTTTAGACCAGCAGATTAAAGCTCCAAAAGAAGCTCAGGAAAAATCTGCAAATGATTCTATGGGGCAAGGTTATAATAATTCCTCTTCTGTGGAACATCAGAATCTTACAAATCAGGATGGCTTTGGCCGGGAAACTGCATATAAGAAAAACCAGAAAGTTCCAACCTTTGGTATTCTGCAGGATGACGGAAGCCATCAGCTTATAAAAAATGCTGTCTTTTCAAAGCTTCTTGTTGATGAAGAAAATCCGGCAAATAACAAAATTGAACTGCTTGTTCTAAAAGAAAACGGCAAGCAGGAAGCAATTCAAATAGAAGAAAAACTCTACAACGATATAATCAACAATGTACAGGAGTTTGAACAGCGTAAGCAAGGTCAAAGCAAAGACTCCTGGGATTGGATGATGGCCCACATGGATTATGCTGAAAAAATGGGAACCGATGACAATTCCTTCCGGCTCAATACGGTTGGAAACTTCATTCATAATTTCCGTGTTCATTGTATGAGAGATGAAGCCCACAATCCTGAACAGGCCTTAAAAGTTGCCGGAATTATGTTTGACAGAATGGCAAAAAGAGAAAAGGAACGCTTTCTTATAATGCGTAAACAGTGGGATAAAAGAGCAAAAATTGATGGCGGCCCAACTTTTGATGAGCATCTTATAAAACAGTTCAATGAGTTTCATCCTAAGAAGGACATCAATATTGAGCAAATAAAAGGCTACCATTTTGATGCGGATGAAGCTGTTGATAAACAGAACCTTATGTATGAATCTCTCCGCTCTGGAAAAATTGAAGGAACTAATACAAATATCGGTGATACTATTTCTTTTGCAATGAAGTACAAAGATACTTTCAGCGGAAAGCACTTAAAGACTCCAAAAGAAGACTGGAAAATCGTAGAGGTTTCAAAGTGTCTTTCTGGTGACAGGGCCTTGATTTACAATGAAAAGTCAAAGGCCTACTATAAAATACCGCTTGAAAATCTTGTAGAGCAGATCCGCAAGAATGAAAGGTTACAGACTAAAGAAGAAAAACAGGCTATCAAACAAGACCATAAAAAAGTTGGTTATGACGGTCCAGAAAGATAGTTGAAATAATAACATGAAGGTCAAGATAACTTTGTAGCATTAGTTGTTTTGAAGAACTGTTTTTGCATTTTTTCCTTTTACAAAGCAAGAATCTATAAAAATAACTTGACCTTTTTTCTTTGTAAAATAATCAGAACCAAGGTATCTGAAATGCCCGCTTCTGAAATGGGGAATTATTTCTCTACCATCATCAGACTTTATTGTTTTTTCAACAATTTTTTCGGATATACCCAACTGTATTTTTTTATTCTTAAAACTAAAGTCTAACTTACAGCCCTTTGGAAGACCGTCAATAACACATTCTGGAAATGCCTTCATGTAATAAATCAAATTAATAATTAATTTCCAGGAATTAAAATCCTCTTGTTCTTCAAATGTTTTTGCATTTTCTAATGTACAAGGTTTGTCTTTTTCCTTATCCATTGTTATAACAAGATTATCATGCAAAAGTACAATCCTGATTTTTGTTTCTTCATCTACAGTTAATCTGTATGTATAACCATACTCTTCATCAGGAATATGAAGGCAGATTTCATAAACAGAACACAATAAATCTTTTCCTGTATTTAAATTAGTAAAATCTTTTAATGAACCATTGTCTATAAGAAATTGAAGAAAGTTATCATAATCTTTTACTGGTGTGTTTATTAAAAACTCTTTGAGTTTTTTTGTTTTAAGAAATACATGCAGAATGTTTCCATTCATATCATCTTCTAACAAATGAAGTTGCCATTCACATTGAACCTTTCTTCCATTTGCCTCAAACAGATGTTCAAAGACTTTTTCTTTATCTTTAAGAATCTTATAAACCTGATTATACATTCTGTATTCATTTTCCAGACATTTGCTGTATTTCATATACTACCTTTTTGTTCATGAATATGAATTTTATTTAATTCTTTTTCCATCCTGCCACCATTCTTCTTCGGTAAATCCGTTTGAATAAATGGCTGGTGCATTTCCATCTCTGTGCAGTTTGTTTTTACGCCAGTATTCCTGGTGTCCGTCTGCATCAACGGCTGGCCTCTGCATGATTAAATTTCCGTTTGTATCAAACAGATCGCCGTCTAAATATCCGTCAATAAAACGCAAGATTGTATGCTTTCCATTCTTGAAGTCTTCTGCATATACTCTTGTGCCGTTCAGTGGATTTCCTTCTGCATCAAGCTGCTGCTTGTCTGTATTGTTCAATGCCAAAAATATAGAGTTTGAATTTTCCATGTTGACTTATTTCCTCTTGATTATACTGATGTGCAATAATCAATATAAATGCAGATAATTACACATCAGCTGTAAATTTTTACTCGATACTTTCAAGTTCGATTTCGTTTCTGATTTCCTGAATAGTTCCGTTCTGCCAATCTTCTTCGTAATAGCCGAAGTTCTGCACTATTGCTGGAAAACCGTCTGGCGCACCTTTAGTCCAGTATTCAGTTCCACCAAAACTGTATTCCAATGCAGGAAGTTTTTCCAAAACTTTACCTTTTTCGTCATAAACGTTTCCGTCAAGGAAACCATTTACAAAGCGGCATACGGTTTCTTCTTCTTCGTTTTCAAACTTGAACCTGTACTCTCCGTTCAAAAGTTTACCGTCTTTTCCAACTACAGGAACCCCGATAAACTGTTTTGCCCTGGAGCAGGACTGATTATTGTCATTTGTCTTAATTGCCTTTATCTGATTCATAATTAATTCCTTACTATTTTTTGCTTTGATTATTTGCAAATTGCAAAATCCAAACTGTTTCTCACTTCAGAGCCAAGTGCTTCAAGCCTATCTGCTTTCCGTCTGGCAGAATTTGCCAGACGCTTGAAGATTGAAGAAACAAAGTGCTTTTCATTAAGACTCAATTCAATGCAGTCTTTATTATTTCTATCTGTTTCCTCAACCTTTTTGATTATTTCACAGATGGACTGTAATTCATAAGGCTCAACCTTGATTGTAACAGTCATTTTGCTTACATCCATATAAATCTCCTGGTCTTATTTTATGAACTAAAATATAGCGTTTTGATTTTGTTCATCTGAATAAGATTCTGGTTCTGGAGCAGCAGAAAAACTTTCTTCCGGTACTGAAGCTGCTTCCTGTGGTTTTGGCTTTCTTTCAACCCAGGGATTGATTCCACCAACATCGGGAACAACTTTAAGCCTTGTGTTTTTTGTTCCGTCAGTGCTGGTCCATGAGTCCATGTCAAGATGCCCCTGTACTGTAATGTAAGTACCTTTTGTAAAATACTTGAACATCGATTCCGCATAATTTCCAAAGATTGTGAAGTCAACGAAAACAGGCTTGTCAAAATATTCTTCACTATCCTTTTTTTTGGTGCTGCGGTTTACAGCCATAGAAACCCTTACCAGACTAAGGTTTTCCTTTGTCTTTTCGAGAACTGCATCTTTTGTAATGCGTCCTCCCAAGTTTACCGAATTTAAATCTGTCATAATTTAACCTCCATGACATTAATTTTTTATCAGCTTTTTCAAGCTGTAATTTTTATATTTAAGAACTTTTTTTCAAGTTCTTTTACCTTTTCGTTATATTCTGCAAACTTTTCTTTGTTAGAAATTCTTGTGAATATCGGATATTCGTCATTTAATAACAAAAGTAATTGCTGATATTCATCAAACTTTGCTCTGTCGTTTTTGCGTAAATCATACAGGCTCTTTTGTTTTGCAATTTCTGAGGGATTTTCAAGATCTTCAGCTGAAAAACGGCATTCCTCATTCGGACAGTAAAAATCTTTCTTGTCGTGAACTCGCCCGCATACAGGGCATGTAATTTGATTTTTTAATTTTTCTTCCTGCTTTTTTATTTCCTGCTGTTTTACATAAGCAAACTCAGAGATATAAACTTCTGCCGTGCAGGATTTATAAAAATAGCTTATGAAATTAGCTGGGTTCTTACATTTGGGCTTTAATTTAGAATACAGCCACTGACAGTATTCGCTTAAAAATCTGCCTGAAATGTTTACAGAATCCATGATTTTCTTAATCTGAGGCATAGGGTTTGGTGAAAAATGAGGTTCATATCCAAATAATTTTATCAAAGTTTTAGAAAAATCTTCTTCTTCTTTTTTGTTAGAATCAAAATAAGACTTTGTCCCATTTGTTTTGTCAGGATTTGAAGAAGTAGTAGAAGGATTATTTAAACTAATAGTAGGATTATATATAAGGGTCTGGACATTTTTGTCCACACCAACTGTTTTGGTCTGGACATTTTTGTCCACACTAACTGTTTTAGTCTGGACATTTTTGTCCACACTAACTGTTTTAGTCTGGACATTTTTGTCCACACTAACTGTTTTAGTCTGAGCTTTTTGTGCCTCATTTTCTTCTTTTATCTGCTCTTTGTGTTCAGGATTATCATTGTCATACTCAAAGCTTAAAAAAAGTTCTGTAAACGCAAAATATGTGAAATTTCCTTTCTTTCCTGCATGAACGATTGTCTTTTCAAAGATTCCTGCTTCAACATACTTGTCAAAGCGTCTTTGGATGCTTTTTACATTGCAAACGCCTAAAATCGGGAAATCCCTGATGATGGCATCATAGCGGACATTGAAATAGTCAACTCCGTCTATGGTCTTGCACCACATTCCTTTTGCCTGAGAACCGTCTTTTTTTGAAGTTTTTGCCCTTGTTTTATTTGCAAATCCCTTAAACCAGGTAAATATAAATATATCTGTCGGGTCTATAGCCAGCTGAGGATTCTGCTGATTAAACTGAGCTATTTTTACTTGTGAATAATCCCAAACACTGAATTTCATAACAGCTTATGCTTATCTATTTCATCCTATTTAGTTTTTACAGATTTTATTTCAACCGCAGATAACGATAGAGGCGCATCAGAATATATGCAGCTTACCATTGTGCCGGAACACTCTACAGCGGTTCCATTTGCAAGAAAAAACCTGTACCCCGGATTATTTGTTCCATATGTGCCGTCTACATCAGGTGTTTCCCTATTATTGGATGTAGAACCAGAAAGGTATTCTGGTAATAAATAACTTTGTGTTGATGCTGGTTTTCCGTGAGTTATAAAATATCCTATGCAGTTTGATCCAATAAATATATATACATAACATACTGTATCTGGAACATTCCATCTTTTTGTCCAATCATAAATAAGCTTTCTTTCAAGAAAGTTTCCTGTTAAAGGAACTGGATATTCCTTAAAAGCATTGTATTCAAGTTTCTGCTGTACATCAGCTATAGAACCAGAATTTCCGAAGAAGCTCTGTCCAAAACAACTTGTTGAAAAAATAAAAATTGCTGCACTGATTAAAATAAGTCTTTTCATGTTTATTCTCCTAAAAGTTCATTTATGTCAATCTGATACGGTAAATCCTGTGCTTTCCACATTGCCTTTGTACGGTTCATGCGGGATTTAGAATTGTAATCTTCAACCATATCCGTAAGAACCATTTTGATTGCAGTTTTTTCAGGCTCCTGCGCCAGTTTTACTTTGGTGCTGGTAGATTTAATTACCCCATACTGCTCATAAAACCATTCATAGCTGGCAAGCCTTTTACCTGCATCCTGTCTGAGCCAGGACTCTTTAAGGTCGTTGTCAAAAGTTGCAAGTGCATCATTTGCTTTTCTTATTGGGTTACACGATAAAAATGTAAAACAAAGGCTTACTAAAAAAACAATCTTTACTATTTTCCCCATAATATTTATTCCTCCTGTTATTGGAAGGAGGCTTTTTCATTACGAAGCAGCCTTCTTCCAGTTCTTATCAGCTTATTTTAGCTGTTTCTTTTTCATTTGATTCTGTATCAATCTTTGCGTTTATGTTCTTGTCAACCTTTGCGGCATAGGTCTCTGCTTTTAAGACCTCTGAAAGCTCGACACCTGTAGCCTTTGAAACTGTATCAAAAACCTGTTTGATTACAGCAGGAGAATTGCCGGAAATTTGCGATACTCCATCCGAAACACTTCCACCGTAGATGTTAATATCCTTGATTTGCGAAAGCGGTTTTGCAATCTGCTCTGCCATTTGAGGCAGGATGTTCAGCATCATTTCTGCAATTGCGGCATTGTTGTATTTTTTGTAGGCTTCTGCTTTCTTGTTCATTGCCTCTGCTTCGGCTTCACCTTTGGCCTTAATAGCGGCCGCTTCTGCCTTTCCTTTTGCTTCAATGGCAGCAGCTTCAGCTTCACCTTTGGCTTTTATGGCTTCAGCCTCCCTCTGCTGTCTTGCAAGTTCTGCTTCAGCTGCTTTCTCGGCAGCATATTTTTCTGCATCTGCGAGCTTCTTTTTCTCTGCCTCAAGTTCTTTTTCTTTTATCGCAATCTGCTGCTCACGGAGTTTTGTCTCTTCCTCTGCTTTAGCAATCTGGGCCTGGATTGTTCTGGTTTGAAGTGTTTTTTCCTGCTCCTGTTTCTGGATTTCATATGCAGCATCCGATTGAGCCTTTGCAATGTCAGCTTCTTTCTTTAAATTTGCTTTCTGGATTTCAAGCTCATTCTTCTTCTTTGCAATCTCCGTATCAGCTTTAACCCTGGCTTCATTTGCCGCCTGGTCCGCCTCTGCCTGTGCGATGGCCACTTCCTTGTCAGCCTGGGCTTTTGCAATTGCCGCATCCTTTTTTATCTTTGCAGTGTTGTCCATGCCCATGTCGTTTATCAGACCATGTTCATCGGTAATGTTCTGGATATTAAATGAGAGTATTTCTATGCCGAGTTTTGACATGTCTTCACCGGCTGCATTGATTACGGCTTTTGAGAATGAGTCTCTGTCCTGATTGATTGCTTTCAGTTCAAGAGTTCCGATAATCTCACGCATGTTTCCCTGCAATGTGTCCTGCAGTTCCATTCCGATGTTCATGGGTTCCTTGTTCAGAAAATTCTTGCAGGCTGCCTGAATCTTTTCCTGGTCTACCCGTATTTTTGCCACACCGTCAATTTTTACATTGATAAAATCTTTTGTTGGAATAAAATCAGTTGTCTGTATGTCTACGCTGATTTGTCCAAGAAAAAGCTCATCGACTCTCTCAAAGAATGGAATTCGTAATCCGGCTCTTCCGGCCAGAATTCTTGGTTCTTTTGAGAGACCTGAAATGACTTTTGCAACATCAGGGGATGCCTTTGTATATCCCAATGCAAGAATCAAGATTATCAGAACTAAAACAGCTCCGATAATGTAATAATAAAACGGTAAAAACATAATTAACCTCCAATATATTTTTATTTTTCTAACGAAATTTTTTTGCTATTTTAGAGTCGTCCATAAACAGGTCCAACGTCTTCAATACGAAGTTTCTCGACATCCTTAACCCAAATGACAGCACCTTTCGGATGTCGGTATATAAAGGGGTCAATAAGGTGTGGACGTTTCAGGTACCAGAAACAGGGCTGTTTATAAATTTTGGTTATCGCTTCCCACGATTTATCAATCTGATGTCTCGGTTTCAGAAACTCCCAGTGTTCTTCATCTCTTATCACACCTGAACATTCTAAATTTGCAACCGCAACGCATTTGCAGGTTCCCTTTTCAAGAAGATAAATCTTTTCTCCTACATGATTCGTTATGCTTCCTCTTACCTCAATATCTTTGCCGTATAGAATAATTCTATCTAGCCATTCAGGTTTAATGATTAACCCATTCATTTTATATTTCTCCTGGTACTACCTGTTTTCATTAGGAAATTTAACGGCTTCCTTTTCTTCTGGAAATATAGAAGTCAAAAATCGGTTTTAGTGACAGTTTTATTCCATCCATACTAAGTTTCCTCCTCCTCAATATCTCGTAATTCCGAGCAGACATAATCAAGTCTCTGATTCAAGACATCTATAGTTTTTTCAATATGGATTTTTTCTTTTAGAAGCTTTTCCTTTTTAGAAATTTCTTTATTGGTCGAAAAATGTTTTTTTACCTGTTCAACGGTTTTTCCTTCTGAAATTGCTGTTTTGACAGCTTCTCTTTGTGCCGGACTTTTTTTCAATGACTTTACAAGGACTTCCTGCATATCCTGTCCGATATTTTCCGTCTGAACATGTGCTGCACCTATGCAGTTGAGTACCGTCTTCTTCTGCATTTTTAGGTCGTTTGTATATATATCTTCCAGTCGAACATTTTCTTCTTCTGATACTTCTCGTATTTCTTCAAGTAGACTTCCAAGTTTCTTTTTTAGGACAGCAATTTCATGGTCTATTCCTTTTGCTTCCTCAATCAGATTCTTAAGCTTTTCAGAACGGGTTCTGAAATATATGCCCTGTTTTACGGCTTTTTCAACAAGATCATCCATTTTTGCCCAGAATTCTGTTGTATGGCTTTTTTCTCCTTTTTGTGAGGAAATACCATTTTTCTCATTTCTGACATTAATCAGATGATGAGTGTATTCATGAATAGCCGTATACATAAGCTGATTATCATTTTTAAAATTCAGGTTATGAATAAGGATTTCATGTGTTGTCGGTTTGTAAAGACCGTTGACTTTCTTGCTTTCCTTTCCTGTCATGGTGACTGTAAAATCAATGTCTGTCTTTTCGAGTTCAAGAAGCATTTCTTTTATGTGTTCGTTTGTCATTTTTTACTCCCTTTGTTTTTTTTGGGAAATTTAACGGCTTTCTTTTCTTCCGCTTCATTTTTCGCAATATTTGACAGCACTTCATTGATGCCATAATTAAATGTCATAAAGATGTCTTTTCCTTCTTCAGACCAGAAATCAATATTAGAGGAACACAAAAGATTGTTATGAACGCTTTTAAGGCATTCCCTTATATCTGTTTTTGCAGGAAATGGTAATGAACCTGTCAGCAGATCTTTTTTATCCGCACTGATTTTTTTTACAGTAAGCAGATAGTCGCCATTTTTGAGATTAATTGATTTAACTGTCTCTTCAGAAGTTGCTTTTTCCACTACAATCTGTACATAGTCATCACCATTAAAGAAAAAATATTTTTCCTCAAAGATTTTTTTCATTTCAAGTTCTCCCGTGAGTAAAGTTTTATCTCTTCCTGCAACTTCTCATACCATTCTTCAGGTTCTTCGACTCTTACTAAAATACTTCCGCCATATGTTTCATCTTTCCTTGAAATATTAATGATTGAATTTCCTTCTTTCATTCCACTGACAAGGACAAATTTGCCGTCTTTTGAGAACTGTGCTTTCACTCGTTCAGAGGTACGTTCATCTACTGAAAGCTGCCATGTGCCGTCTGCGAAATCTATGTTCAATTCAGTAAAAAATATTTGTTCGGCCGGAACTTTGCTGACAAAAGATTTCTTAAGCTCAGGATGCATCAAAATAAACTTTTCATCGTAGGCCGGTATAATAATAAATGGGTCGTTTCTGACCAAGTTCATTTTTAATTCTGGAAACACTTCTTCGTAATACATTTGGTCAGCTTTTTCTGCTGCAATCTGTTCTGTTTTTTTTTCTTCAGTATTTTTTGAGATTGTAAATATAATGCCCAAGACAGCAAGCGTGACAGGCAAAATCAGTTGTTTCCAGTTTCTTTTTGTTCCGGCAGTCTGCCATGCATAAACAAATAATCCTGCTACACATAAATGGCTTAATAACCTTAAAAATTCAATTTTATTCATAATTATTCCTTTCTAATAATTCATCCAAATGCATTCATTTTTCTGCAAACCGCATTCAACCTGATTTTTGTGCATTTCTTTTTTCCAGCCTTTTAACATTTCACTGTACAAAGGCGTGTCATAGCCGGAAATCATTACTTTTCCCGGATGAGCCAAAAGTAAGCTCAAAAGCTGCCTGTGTTCTTCTTCATTCATCTCATGCTTGTATATATATCCTTTGCGGACACCGGGCATATATGGCGGGTCTGCGTATATGAATACATCCTTTGTGTCGTATCTGGACAAGCATTCCCTGTAATCAAGGTTTTCTATCTGTGCATTTTTGAGCCTGCTGCAGGCTTCTAATAATCGTTCAGGATATTCATTCCAGATTTTTGTTGTGGAAGGACTTGATGACTGCTGGCTTGAGCGGAAGCCGTTTTTATATCTGTTTGAAGCTCCAAAGCCCATCCAGCACTTTACAGCGAATTTTCTTGCTTTCTCCAAAGAGGAATCATTTTCGTTTTCTTTGAAAGCATTCTCATATTCTGTTCTTGAGAACGGTGTCATTCTTATTTGTTCTGCAAGCATATCGAAATCTCTTCTAACCGTATTGAAAAAATTGTAAACCTCATCGTCTATGTCGTTGATGGTTTCAATCCTGCAAGGCTCTTTATTGAAAAATACAGCACCAGAACCAAAAAACGGTTCCAGATAAACTTCATGGGACGGCATATTGCTTACAATCCATGGGGCAAGCCTGTTTTTGGCTCCTGGGTATTTGAGGATAGTTTTCATACCCCCCCCCCGTGTATACTGTACAACTTTATTGTATGAGAGAATGCCGGCTATCATAAGAACAACGATTACAATTTGATAAAAACTCATATAGCCTCCCTTGTCATTTGTTATTATCTTTCAAGATTTTCTTATAAGTAAAATTGTTTGATTCAATAAACTGTCCGTCATCTGTATAGAATTGGATTTTTTCAGTTCCTGAACCAAATAAGCCTGTCGTGAAAATTTTGATTTTATTTTTATCATAAGTAAGTTCGTATTCATTTCCATCAATTAAAACGTAATAAACATATTGATTTTCCTGATGATCCAAATAGTTTTTTATTGAATAAAGAAAAAAAACAAGAAAACAAAAAGATATAAGCACAGCTAGCAGCGGTAATGAAGGGTTACTTTCTTCTAGGCCTTTAAATATCAATATTGCTGATACAATTATAATTGGAACACCAATACAAAATATTAAAATAATCAAATTTGTTTTTGTCATAATTTATTCTCCTTCTTTTTCGTTTTCTGACAGGCTACGTATTAAACTCTTTCAAAAGCTCTTCATCGTCTGTTTTAATTTCAAGTTTTGGAGCAATTTCTGAGAATGTGAAATCAGAGAACAAGTCATCATTTTCAATTTCTTCAACTGTTTTTCCTTCGTGCATCATGGAAATGATTTTGTCGTAAATCTGATAAGCCCCTTCCGAAAAGCCTTTCTTGAGTCCGGCCGCAAAGCCGTCTTTGTAGCGGGCAATCAAACGTTTATCAAATTCATCTTCCTGTGGTGGCGTAAAATGCTCGGACATATCACGGCTTCTTACAGTTACGGACTGCGGATTTCCTTCTTCGTCTTCCAGTGCATCAGAAATGTCATCATCAAGATTTTCATCTTCTACTTTCTTTGACTTCTTCTGCTTTTTTTCGTTAGTTAGTTTGTCAGCTTTTGAAATTGACATTTCGCCGCTTTTTACGGCTTCAAGGGTTTCTTCATCAGCATTGTTGATGATGTTTCTCATTCTTTCTGCTGTTCTAGGAGATACTCCAAGCACATCTGCAATTTCTTCTGATGATTTACCTGTGTTTTCACCATCTGTCTTTTTACCTGGATTTTTAAGCTTGTCGAGTTTAGCCATTGCATCAAGCTTCTGATATGGTTCAAGGTTACGCCGTAAAATCTGAAGCTCGTAGGCATAGATTAATGCTTCAGTCCTTGTGTCAAATGTGTGGATGTATGCAGGTATTTCCTCAATTCCTGCTATTTTTGCTGCAGCTACACGGTGTGCGCCGTCCCCACGGATAGGTTTTTCCATCGTCTCAGGTTCTTCCCTGATTTTAAACAGATGTATTACCTGGGTTTTATCGTAGCCCCTTGCAATGATTGAGTCGGCAATTGATTTTGCCATTTCTTCATTGAATGGAAATATCTCTGTGAAATCTCCTTTCGGATCTTCAGCAATATCTTCAACCTTTACTTTTTCAAAACCTGTATTCTGAGATACAACTGTTTTACCAGCTGAAAAAGCCTGGGCAAGCTGATTACTATCGTTCTGCTTTTTTAAGTCGTTGTATGAAATCTTTTTACTTGCCATATTTTACATCTCCAGGTCTGAACTTAATTCTGCTATTACAGAAAGCGTTTCTTTCTTTACTCCTTCGAGATACTGAAGGGGAATATGAACGGACTGAGCTTTGCGGAAGCCCTGGTCTACAGGAACGATGTAAAGTTTTGAATCAGTTGCTGCTTTTATTTTTTTAAGATAGTCAGCCTGTTGAACAAGTCTCAAATCACGAGAGTTCAATACAATCTTGTCCATCTTTGGTTTGTCGGTATCGTAACGGTCTTTTAGAGAATCAATGTTCTGCATGAATGTGATGAGTCCGTCAGAAGAAAATTCATCAATATTCAAGACTGTAATTGCTTCATCTGATGCCAAAAAACAGCTCTCTTCCAAAGCGCCAAATGACGGAGATGTATCGATGATAAGAAAATCAAAATCTTCTTTTATTTCTCTACAAAGATGTTTAACAATAAAAGGTTGTTGGGTCGCAAGAGTTTTTGAATAAAGACGAAGATCTGAATCAAGACTTGCTGTTGGAATGATTGAAAGGTTTTCAACCTGGGTGTTAATAATTGCTTCTTTAGCTGAACATTTTTTCATAAGTACATCAGCAAGTTCTACTGAGATAGTATCAATTCCAAGCCAGGTTGTAGCGTTTCCCTGGGGGTCTGCATCAATAAGTAAGACTTTTTTCCCATTTTCTGCCAGCTGCACGGCTGTTGATACTGAAATACTGGTTTTACCAGTTCCACCCTTTTGTAAGGCAAATGTAATTGTTTTCATAGTCAGTCCTCTATGATTATCAGATTTGTCCCTCATACGAGGGATGATGCCCTTGGCAGGAATTGAACCCACCCACAGAAGCAGCGCTAACGACTTCTGCTTCAAAACCAGAAAGGGCTTAAGACCAAGAAGTTATCCCGAACTTCTTGGCCAAATGCTTGTATCATTTATCACAAAAGAACAAAGGAGGTTGCCTTTTGAAAAATGAACATAAAAAAAAGAACCTTCCTATTGGACTGAACAGAAGGTTCTTTTAACACAACGAATGCTAAACACAATTACTCAGTCAATAGGAAATGGCGCTAATACATTTCTTTCTTGCCCTGAATAGTTATGTTTAGCGCTTATAAGGAAAACGAACTTTTAACGAATTCCTTATAAGACGAATATATACCGATTTGTTTACAGAATTCCTGCGGTCAAGTGACATAATTCCCGCAATCTGTTATAATCGCAGGATATGGCAAATAAAAACACTGATTACAGCGTGATTTATGCAGATGATGATATTGTGGTTCTTAATAAGAGAAGCGGAATTCTGATTGCTGCTGACCGCTATAATCCTGAGGCTCCTCGGCTTGATTTGATTGCAGAGAAGGAATTTGGAAAACTGTATGCTGTGCACAGAATTGATAAGGATACTTCCGGGCTTATAATGTATGCCAGAAATCCTGAGGCTCAGCGTTCTCTTTCCATGCAGTTTGAAAAAAGGGAAGTTCACAAAGTCTATCATGCCCTGGTTTACGGCCATCCGCTCTGGCAGGATTTGAACGTAAAACTGCCCCTGCAGCCTGATGGAGACCTTCATCATAGAACTGTTGTAAACAAACGCTTTGGAAAGCCTTCTGAAACTGATTTTCATAATTTTGGTGCCTGCGGGCCTTATTCCTGGATAGAAGCCCGTCCTCTTACCGGACGGACTCATCAGATTCGCGTGCATCTGGCAGAAAACGGCTTTTCTATTGTTTGCGATCCTCTTTACGGAGGAAACCAGAAGCCTCTTCGACTTAGCGAAATCAAAAAAAAGTGGAATGGTGATGAGTATGAAGAACGCCCGCTTTTAAGCAGACTGGCTCTTCATGCCTATAAAATTGAATTTACACATCCAAAAAGTGGAGAAAAGGTATCTTTTACCGCTCCTTATCCAAAGGACATGGATGCAAGCCGCAAGCAGCTGGCAAAACTTTTTGGTGTAGATCCGCTTGTGGAGTAGATGTCCGCGTCAAGCGCGAACATGACATTTTGTAGTGAGGAAAAAAATGAGTGACGCAAAATCAACTTTTAAAGAAATTATTTTTAATGCAGTAAAAGAATTTTATAATCAGAAGGGAGTAGAAGCAGACGCAGATTTGCAGAATAAGATTGTGGTTCAGTCGGCTCCAAACCCGGAAATGGGAGATTTGGGAAGCCCTATGTTTGTTTTTGCAAAGGCTCTGCGCATGGCTCCTCCTCAGATTGCTGCCGAAGTTGCAAAAATTGCTCAGAGCGCCGGGGCTTCTCTTGGTCAGATAATGGCTGTGGGCCCTTATGTAAACATTAAGCTTGATAAGGCAGGTGCCGCATTCCCGATTCTCTCCGCTATAAAGGCTCAGGGCGACTCTTACGGTTCATTTAACCAGCAGGGCAAAAAGCCTCTGGAAGGCCGCCGCGTAATGATTGAATTCTCTTCTCCAAATACAAACAAGCCTCTTCACCTTGGTCACGTCCGCAATGATGCCCTTGGTGAATCAGTCAGCCGCATCCTTAAGGCTGCCGGTGCAGATGTTTTTAAGGTAGACCTTATCAATAACCGTGGGGTTCATATCTGTAAATCAATGCTGGCCTATAAACTTTTCCACGAGGCAAAGGGCGACACTCCGGAAAGTCTTGGAATGAAGGGCGACCACTTTGTAGGTCAGTGCTATGTTGAGTTTGACAAGTATCTCAAGGGCGAAAAAGACAAGCCTGAAACTGCCCACCCGGAAGCTGCTCAGATGGCAGAAGACATGCTGATTAAGTGGGAAGCCGGCGACCCTGAAGTTCATACCCTCTGGGAAAAGATGAACGGCTGGACTTTTGACGGCATGATGGCCACTTACAGGCGCACTGGAATCAGCTTTGATAAATACTACTTTGAAAGCGAAACCTACCTTAAGGGAAAGGACGAAATTATGAAGGGCCTGGAAAAAGGCGTTTTCTTTAAGGCAGAGGATGGTTCTGTGCGCATTGACGTTACGGACGTTGTAGGAAAAGGAAAAGACGGAAACAATCAGGAAAAGGTTCTGCTGCGCAAGGACGGAACTTCCGTTTATATCACACAGGATATCGGAACTGCAATTTCCCGCCACAATGACTGGGCTTTTAATCAGCTTGTATATGTTGTTGCAAGCGAGCAGAACTATCACTTTAAGGTTCTTTTCCATATCCTTAAAAAACTTGGCTTTGACTGGGCAGATAAGCTCTTCCACCTTAGTTACGGAATGGTAAATCTTCCAAGCGGACGCATGAAGAGCCGCGAAGGTACTGTTGTTGATGCAGACAACCTTGTAGATTCCCTTCACGCAGATGCCCTGGCTGCTATTAAAGAGCGTGGCCGCGATAGCGAAGTTGGAGATGCAGACGAAGTTGCAGAAAAAGTTGCACTTGGTGCTCTTCATTACTATATTTTGCAGGCAACTCCAATTAAGGATATGCTTTTTAATCCTGCTGAATCGCTCAGTTTTAATGGAAACACTGGTCCATATCTTCAGTATATGGGTGCTCGAATTAATTCTATTTTGGGCAAAGCTGCAGAAACTGGTCTTGCTGTAGATTCTTCTGAGGCCGCAGTTTCTCTTCTTACAAGTGAAGATGAATGGGCTTTGATTAAGCAGCTTGGTGACTATCCTGCAGTTGTAGAAAAAGCCGCTGAAAATCTGGATCCAAGTGGAGTAGCAGCTTATTGTTATGAAACTGCAAAACTTTTCAGTAAGTTCTATCAGAATTGTCCGATTGTTTCTGCCGCCAGCGAAAATGCTCAGCTTGCAGGAGCTCGACTCTTCCTTGCTGAATGTACATTGCAGGTTCTTAAAAACGGCATGAATCTTGTGCTTGTTCCATATCTGGAAAAAATGTAATGGTTATAAAATTACATCCATGTAATTTTATAACCGCGAGTTTTCTAGAAAACTCGCAAGCTAACTTGGATAAAAATGCGGCATCCATGCCGCCCTATAAAAAAGGAGTTTCATGAACGGAACTGTTATTGCGGGAACAAATAATCTTTTCACGGTTGAATGTGAGGATGAGGTCACAAGGCTTTGTTCTATTAAGGGCAAGGTGATTAAATCTGATAAGGAATTTTACAATCCTATTGCTCCTGGTGATATGCTTGAAATTGAAGCAGACCCAATGAATGAAAAGAAGGGACAGGTGCTTTCAATCATGCCAAGAAAAAACACTTTCCTGCGCTGGAATGTGAAAGGCCGCTGTCCTCAGCTTTTGGCCAGCAATCTTGATTATCTGATTCTTGTAACAACTCCCGATGAACCTCCTTTCCGCCCTCGTTTTACAGACCGCGCTCTGGCTCAGGCTGAGCATCAGGGAATTACCCCTGTGATTGTCTGCAATAAATGGGATTTAGCCGAAAAAATGCAGACAGACGGCCGCTTAGAAGAATACGAAGAAATTGACCGCCGCCTTAATATCTGGGAAGATTTGGGCTATAAGGTTTTGCGCATTTCTGCAAAAACAGGGGAGGGAATGACTCAGTTTGCAGAACTGCTGGAAGATCATCTTTCGGCCTTTGTTGGACAATCAGGTGTTGGAAAATCCAGTTTGATAAATGTGATGGACAATTCCTGTGTTCTAAAAACCGGAAGTCTTTCTAAAAAATACGGTCGCGGAAATCATACAACTACAAAGGGAACTTTAATCCACCTTACTTTGAACGAGGCTCTTACAGAAGGCGTTCACAATCGTAAAGCTGATATTATCGACACTCCGGGAATCCGCCGTTTTGTGCTGGATGATATTCAGGCTGATGATGTGGCTCTATATTTTAAGGAATTTGAACCTTTTGTAGGTAAATGCCGTTTTGGTATGAACTGCAAACACGACAGCGAGCCTGATTGTGCAATTAAGGCAGCTGTTGAAAGCGGGGCAATTTCTCCTGAACGCTATGATTCCTGGAAGCGCATAAGTGAAGAAATCCGCACAGGTTCTTGGACTGATTAAGCAATGGACATAAAAACATTAACAGAAATAGACTACTTCCGCATACGAGAACAGGTTGCGGGCTATTGTGTCAGCGCAGAGGGGCGGGCCTTGCTTTTGGAACGCCTGCCTTCCACCAAAACAGAAGAAATAGAAAACTGGAAAAACTTAAGCCGCGAGTGGAGCCTTTGTCACCATACATCAAAGGGTGGCGTTTTGAAGGGCTGGGAGGCTTGTGGTCCTCTTATCCCAATCATAAAGACAAACGGTGCGGCTCTTACGCTAGAGCAGCTTAAGGCCCTGGGCCAGCTGGTTTTAAGCGTGCAGGGAATAAAAAAATATCTTTCGGTTCATGGCGATGAGCTGGAACTAAAATGCTTGATGCAGGAAGCCGAAAAAATCCCTGATTTTACCGAAACCGAAAACAAAATATTCCGTGTAATTACTACAGACGGCGAGCTTCGTGACTTGCCGGAAATTACTGCAATCAGAAAGCAGATTGCAAGCCTGCACAGCAAAATAAAGGCTATTATGCAGGGCTTTATTTCTGATCAAAAATATGCTTCTATCCTGGAATCTACTGTGCCTGTTTTGCGCGGTGAACATCAGGTGCTTGCCGTTAAGGCCAGCCTGCAGAACAGAATCCCCGGTATTGTTTACGAAGTGAGCCAGAGCGGGCAGACTGTATATGTTGAACCGCAGGAAGCCGTTTTGTGCAGCAATGAGCTGGTGCAAAAGGAATATGAGCTTCAGGTCGTGATAAAACGTATTCTTGCAGAACTTACGTCTGCCTTACAGCCGTCTATTCCGGCTTTTAATGCCGCTCTGCCTGTTATGTGTCTTTTTGACCAGACACAGGCTGCTGCCCGCTGGGGAACCGAACATAACTGCTTTTTTGCAGTTACTGTTGATGCAGAAAGAGAGGCTCCTGTTCTGGTTCAGGCCCGTCATCCTCTTTTGGGTGAAAAGGCAGTTCCTATTGATATCCGCTTTATGGAAGGAAAACGTGTCTTAATCATTACGGGGCCTAATACCGGCGGAAAAACCGTTTCCCTTAAAACTTTTGCCCTGCTTTCCATGCTTAATCAGTCTGGTTTTCCAATTCCCGCGGCAGAGGGCACAAGGCTCCCTGTTTTTGATTCAATCTATGCTGATATAGGTGATGACCAGTCTCTTGACCAGAGCCTTTCTACATTCAGCGGGCACATGAAAAATATTGCCGCCGCGGTAGAAGGTGCGGGGCCGGACAGTCTTATTCTTCTTGATGAACTTGGAAGCGGAACCGACCCTCAGGAAGGTACTGCAATTTCCATGGCTGTTCTGGATGAACTGATAAAAAGACGCTCTTTTGTTCTGGTAACGACTCATCAGGGGATTTTGAAAAATTATGGCTATACGAATCCCTGCTGTATAAATGCCTCGGTTGAATTTAATCAGGACACTCTTTCTCCTTCTTATCATCTTTTAATGGGAGTCCCTGGAGAAAGCCATGCCCTTGATATTGCCCAGAAAAACGGACTTCCTCTGGAAATCTGCAGGGCAGCCAGAAATTATATTGCAAGTGAACAGGCTGACGTTTCTGCCCTTATCCGTGGGTTGAACCGAAAACATCTGGAACTTAATAAGGTTCAGAAAGAAGCCAGCCGCCGTGAAAGAGAATATACAGAAAAATATGAACGCTTAAAGACTCGGGAACTGGAACTGCGCCGTCGCGAAAACGAACTTAAAAAAGACCGTACTCAGGAACTGGATGATTTTTTGATTCATTCCCGCCGTCAGCTGGAAAATCTGGTGCGTACACTAAAAGAAGGCGAAATTACCCGGGAAAAAACTCTTGGCGTAAAGCAGTTTATAAATGATTTGACTTCTGACACCCAGCGACTTGAAGAAAAAGTTGAAAGGGAAGAAGAAAAACTTGCAGAAGACCAGAAGCGTTTTGAGTCTGAACTTAAAAAGAAGGGCAGCCGCATTTCTAATAAAAAGACAAAAAAGAAGATGAGCAATGCAGAGGCGCTGAAAACTGCGACTGTAAATGAAGCGCTGGTGTCTGCGGGCGGCGGAACTGCAAAAAGTGCTGAAACTGAGCGCGCTCTTCCCCTGCGGTTTGAAGCCGGTGCTGTTGTTATTGCTGGTGCCACTGGAACCGAAGGCCGTCTTATTGAAGAGACCCGCAAGGGTGTCTGGCA
Organism: Treponema sp.; assembly: GCA_017470605.1. GTDB lineage: Bacteria > Spirochaetota > Spirochaetia > Treponematales > Treponemataceae > Treponema_D. The sequence goes on along the minus strand of JAFUYH010000002.1, from coordinate 14,812 downwards.
GGTTCAGTTTGGCAGCGTAAAAATGACTGTAAAAGAAAAGGATTTAACTCTTTCCAAAAAGCAGTCTGTAACGGCTTCCTATTCAGAGGACGATGTTTCTTGTTCTTCTTACGAGCCTGCCGCAGACAGTGAACGCCCTGTTTTTGAACTGCGGCTTTTGGGAATGAGGGCGGAAGAAGCCCAAAAGGCACTTGCACACCAGATAGACCTTTGTATATTGAACAACTTTTTGCATTTCAGCGTAATTCACGGTAAGGGGGATGGAATCCTCATGCAGATTGTAAGGGATTATCTTTCGCACTGTCCTTCAGTTGCTTCTTTTGAACAGGCTCCGGCAGAAGACGGCGGGGCGGGCAAAACTTACGTTACAATAAAAGGATAGTTTCATGGCAGAATGGTTTGAATCTGAATCTTTTTGGGTGAATTACGCACCCATTATGTTTGATGAAGCCCGCTGGGCAGAGGCTCCCGATGTGGCCCGCTATGTCCGCGATATTGCCCGCCTGAAAAAGGGGGATTCTGTTCTGGATGCCGGCTGCGGTCTTGGCCGTATAAGCGTGGAACTGGCGGCTCTGGGGCTTGATGTTACAGGCGTAGATGTTATTCAGGCGGAACTGGATGCGGCCCGCGAGTCTGCCCAGGCAGAGGGTGTTAATCTTGAACTGCTGAATGCCGATCTGCGCACATTCAAGTCTGAAAAGAAGTTTGACTGCGCTGTAAACTTATACACGTCCTTCGGCTACTGTGACACTCTGGAAGAAGACTTACAGATTTTGAAAAATATTGCGGGAGTTTTGAAGGAAGACGGCACTTTTATTCTGGAATGTGTGAGCCGTGAAACTTCAATCATGTATTTTACGGAAGGTGAAGAATTTGAGAGGGCAGGCTTTCATGTGCGTACCCAGTTCAATGTAGAAGGAGCCTGGGAAGGGCTTCGTTCCCGCTGGACTCTTTATCCTGCAGGAACAAATCTGGCAGAAAAGCCGGATGCAAAGCCTGTGGTTGACCATGTTTTTACCCAGAGGCTTTATTCTGCTGCAGAACTTTGCCGGCTTATGACAGAGGAGTGCGGTTTTGCAGATGCAAAGGCCTACGGAGATTTTGATTTTTCTCCTTATGACCAGCATGCCCGCACCATGGTCATTGTTGCCAGACGCTAGATATTAGTCCAGATATTCGTAAACATAGCGGAATGGGTCTTCTATCATAGAAGAAGTATCTCCAAATTCCATTAAAAGTCCCTTGCTTTCTGCTGTACTTTTCCATTCTGGAAGAGGCTCTCCCTTTGTGTCATTTCCGTTTGGATTACCCGTGCGGATAAAATTCAGCCAGTAAGAAGACATTGTTTCTTCCAGCTCATAGTCCCGCTCTTTATAAAGTTTTGTTTTAGGCACATTGCGGTAGGCGTAAATCATTTCTCCAGAATGGTTTGTTCCGATTTCTCCGTTTTCGCGTGAAAAATAATATTCGTAAACCGGTCGATTCTGCGCTTCAACAGTTCTTGTCCAGACTTCATGAGGATAAGTAAAGCAGACAACTGAAAAAATATCGCTGTAAAGACTTTTTGCCTCTTTATTATTTTTTACAGGATACTTTTCCAGGAATTCTTCTGTCCGTTCTTTAAATGAAGGACGAAGCAGGTCTGCAATATTCTTTCTGTTCACCTTGGTAAAGAAAGTAAAGCCGAATCCTTCTCTGGCATTAAATCCGTTTAAAAGTGCTTCTTCGTGATTTTGTCCTTTCTGATATATTTCATAAGGACTTTCCGGCAGGGCATAGCCGTCTACCGTCATGGAATTGTTTGCGTATCGTGTTTTAATCAGTTTTTCAGCTGGAATTTTTCTGAGTTCTTCTACAGAAGAAACCTTGAATTCTTTTTTTATGTCCTCGCCCATTTTAAAGGCTGCTTCCATTGTTCGGAAGGTGTGAGGGGGATTTTCCTGAACTACAGAAGAACTTTCTGCAATAGCCCTGCGGAAAAAGCCTTTTGTAAGGGGAGAAGCGCAGAGTGCATTTACGGAAGAAGAGCCTGCTGATTCTCCTGCAATGGTAACGTTTCCTGCATCACCGCCAAAGGCTTCAATATTGTTGTGAACCCATTCCAGTGCTTTTATCTGGTCTAAAAGTCCGTAATTGCCGGTCGTTCCATTTTCAGATTCTGCTGCCAGTTCTTCATCTGCAAAATAGCCAAAAACTCCAAGGCGGTAGGCAATCGTTACTACAATAATTCCTTCTTTAGCAAGGTTTTCTCCGTCGTATTTTTCGTACCAGCTCTGACCGCTCATAAGGCTTCCGCCGTGAATGTAAACCAGCACAGGCACTTTAGCACCTTCTTCCAGATTTACAGGACGCCACACATTAAGGTAAAGGCAGTCTTCGCTCATTGGAGCCTTGTAGGTTCGGCTTGTTTTCTGATGCGTATACAGATTAAAGAGGAAGTTGTATAGGGCTCCGTTTTGAGTCTGCATTGCCATAGGAGCAAAACGATTTGCAGGGCGAACTCCTTCCCACGCAATCACGTCTTGAGGTTCCCGCCAGCGCAGATTGCCCACAGGAGGAGCCGCAAAAGGAATTCCCGCGAAAATTTCTACATTTCCTTCTTCATTTAAAATTCCCTGAATGTCTCCGCCTGTAACAGAAATTATTTCAGTAAGAAAAGGTGTTTTTGTTTTTACAGGATTTGTTGCATTTTTTGTAGAAGCGCATGATGAAAGTGTAATAATCGAAAATAAAATCAGTATAGAATAAAAAATCTTTTTCATAATTAAATAATAGTGAATTCATAGATAAAAGGAAATAAAAAAAAACGGTGGCTGAACCTGTCAAAACCACCGTTCTAATGCTGATTATCCGAAGAATCCCTTTGCCTTAAGCAGCTCTGCGTTCAGAATTCCGCCAAGTGCTGCACCTCGTTTAGTGTTGTGGCTTAAAGCTACAAACTTTACGTCGAATACGTTACATGGGCGGAGGCGTCCGATTACGCAGGCCATTCCCTTTTCAGTCTCGCGGTCACGGCGTGGCTGAGGACGGTTTTCTTCGTGGCGTACAACAATAGGATGTTCCGGCGCACTAGGCAGTTTGAGTTCCTGTGGCACTGATGTATAGCTTGTCCATACACGCTCAATTTCTTCAAGGCTTGGCTTTTTGTCATCCGGCAAGTCAAACTCAAGGCTTACACATGCTGTGTGTCCGTCTACAACAGGAACGCGGGTACATGTTGAAGAAACGATAGGGTAGGCAGCGTTTTCAATCTTGCCGTCCTTTACGCTTCCCAGAATCTTAAGACATTCTTTTTCTGTCTTTTCTTCCTCGCCGCCAATAAAAGGCACAATGTTGTCAATCATATCAAAAGAAGCAACACCAGGGTAGCCTGCACCAGAAGTTGCCTGAAGAGTTGTTACAATCATTCTCTTTACAGGATAGCCTGCCTGAATCAAGGCGTGGAGCGGCATCATGTATGTCTGCAAAGAACAGTTAGGCTTAACTGCAATAAAGCCCTTGTCCCAGCCGTGGTGCTTTTTCTGTTCTGCAATTACGTCCAAGTGGCTGTAGTTGATTTCTGGAACCAGCATAGGAACGTCTTCTGTCCAGCGGTTTGCGCTCGCATTGCTTACAACAGGAATTCCTTCTGCGGCATAAGCGGCTTCCAGAGCCTTAATCTCGTCTTTTCCCATTTCAAGAGCAGAGAATACAAACTGGCACTTGCCAAGAGCCTTCTTTTCGTCGTTGGCATCTTCTACAATCAGGTTTGCAACTCCGCTAGGGATTTCAGCGCCAATCAGCCATCGGTTTTTTACAGCCTCACAGTAAGGTTTACCGGCCGAACGAGGACTAGCCGCAACGTAAGAAACTTCAAACCACGGATGGTTTTCCAGCAGCTTAATATATCTCTGGCCTACCATACCAGTAGCGCCAAGTACACCGACCTTTATCTTTTCTGACATATCGTTATCTCCTTAAAAAAAATAATATCACACGGATTCGGAATTACTAACGTAATTCCATTTTTATATTTTATTAAAGATTTTGCGTTAGCAAAATCGAATCCGTGTGACAATTATAAGCCACAATCATTTATAGCTTTTTCAATAATTTTCTTAGCAGCATCAGTAACTTCAACAAGAGGAAGTCTCAGGCCGCCTGCCGGCATGCCCTTTACGTTCATTGCATATTTGATAGAAGAAGGGTTTCCGTCGCAGAACTCTGCCTTAAAGAAAGGTGCCAGCCTGTAATGAATCTCGCGGGCCTTCTTTAAGTCGCCGTCGAGAGCAGACTGTGCAAGCTCGTGCATCAAAGCTGGAATCATGTTTGAAGCAACAGAAATAATTCCGTCTCCACCGCAGGCAATCAGAGGAAGGGTAAGACCGTCATCACCGCTAAGAACTGCAAAGTCCGGCTTCTTGCACTTAATCTGACCGATTACTTCCATCATCTGTGCAACGCTTCCACTTGCTTCCTTTACACCGGCAATGTTTGGCAATTCAGCAATGCGCTCAAGCAGGTCTGTTGGAATGTTCAAACCTGTGCGGCCTGCAATATTGTAAACAATGATTGGGATTCCAACCTTGCTTACGGCTGCGAAATGCTGGTAAATACCTTCTTTTGAAGGTTTATTATAGTAAGGAGTTACAACCAGTGCGGCATCTGCTCCTGCTTTTTTTGCACGTTCACAATATGCTACAGCATCTTTTGTATTGTTAGAGCCGGCTCCCAGAATTACCGGAATCTTTTTGCCGCTTGCCTTTTCAAAAGCCCGAACTTCTTCAAATACAATGCTGATGATTTTGTCTTCTTCTTGTCCCGGACGTTCATCCAGAGTAGGAGTTTCAGCTGTTGTACCAAGCGGAACCAGTCCGTCTATACCCTGTTCAAGCTGATGTTTGACGTTTTTTCGGAATCCCTCAAAGTCTACGGAACCATCTTTGTTCATCGGGGTAATAAGCGCAGTAAATGCGCCACGAAAAATACTCATTTCATCCTCCTGTTTATAAACTCGCCCTGTATTATGCTCATCATAAGTAGAAAGGCGGCTTATATATAATTACTATTTGAAGTATCTTAGTGTTTTTCCTTTAAATATTCAATATAAGTAAAAATTTGAAGTTAGATTAAACAGGATTTTTTTCAGAAATGCCAGGTATGAATATAGCCCTTAAATAAACTAAAGCCCTTTCATTTTAGCCTTGTTTGCATACATCTTTTCATCGCTCATGGAAATGATTTTTTCAACATTATCTCCCGGAACGTATTGGGCAAAACCGCAGGCAACGCTGTATTCGGTCTTAGAAAGGGCTTCCTGAAATTCTTTTATAAGCTCTTCTACAGTCTGGATGCTTGTCTTTTTAAATACAGCCATAAATTCATCACCACCGGTTCTGTAAAGTTTTGCATGTTTAGAAAAATGCTTTCTCATTTCAACCGTAACGGTTACAATTGCCTTGTCTCCCGCTGCATGCCCCTTTGTGTCGTTGTAAACCTTCAGATTGTTCAAATCCATAGAAAGAATAATCAGGGGTTCTTTTGTAAAATGCTTTAATTCCAGATAAAAACAGCGTCGGGAAAGAAAATCGGTAAGGGTGTCATGCTTGTAAGTGTAGGTAAGCAGAAAAAAGAAGTAAAAGATGATTGAAATAATTAAAACCTGGGAAAGAATAAAGTCAAAATGATAGCGGTTTTCAAGTATCATTGCAAAAAATGCGGCGGCTGCCATAAGGCTTACTACAATCGGTTCAAATTTATTGTGATGAAAGTTTCTGGCTGAATAAAAAATTATCTGGCCTGTATAAAAAATGCAGGCAAAGTGGGGAAGAAAGCCCAGAGGCCCGCGAATAAACTTGTTTGATTCTGTAAATGAGAACATTAAGCCTTTTCCAAAAGGGAAAATGCTTATTATAGAAGTTATAATACAGGCTGCAAGAGGAATGCAGTATAAAAGATTTATCTTTTTTTCATTTCGTCCTGCAATTACGCTGGTAAGATAAAGAATTAATGTTCTGAGAGAATAGCCGACTCCTGCGGAAATGTATCTGTAAATTGTGGGGCTTTCCATGTGGGCAGAAATAAAGCGCATGCTGTCTGAAATTGTAAGGAGGATTGCTGCGGCACAGGCGCATAAAAAGCAGCGGTTAATGTTGTCTGTAAAACTTATGTTTGCTTTGATAAATGTAATCAGAATGGAAATTGAAATTAAAGGGGCAAAATAAGTTTGAAAAATGAGCCTTGTTACTGAAAATGAAAATTCCATATCATAGATTATAACACAATCTCTTCATATTATACAGAAAATTTATTATAATTTAGATATGAAAAATAAGGGAAATACTTTTGGAACTGCATTTTCTGTCACAACCTTTGGCGAAAGTCATGGTGTTGCGCTGGGGTGTATTATAGACGGCTGTCCTGCAGGGATTGAACTTTCAGAAAGCATGATTCAGCAGGAGTTAAACAGGCGGAGACCGGGCATTTCTGCAGACGGAAAACTGAATGCGGCTGTAACTGCCAGAACAGAGGCAGATAAAGTAGAAATCCTTTCCGGCGTGTTTGAAGGAAAAACTACGGGAACTCCAATTGCTCTGGAAGTGCGCAATACTTCTCAACATTCTGCGGATTATGGTAATCTTGCGGATACATTCAGGCCGGGGCATGCTGATTATACTTATGACATTAAATATGACGGATTTCGTGATTATCGGGGTGGCGGACGTTCCAGCGGGCGCGAAACCTTGTGCAGGGTTGCGGCTGGTGCTGTTGCCCGGCAGATTTTGAATGAGCGGGGCATAAAAGTAACTGCCTATACTGTTCGTGCCGCTGGAATTGCGGCAGAAAAAAGAGATTTTTCATGCATAGAAAAAAATTCCATGCGCTCTCCTGATATGGAAGCGGCAGAAAAAATGACTGCAAAGATAGAAGAACTCAGGGGGCGCGGAGAATCTGCTGGCGGCGTTATAGAATGTATCGTAGAAGGATGTCCTGCGGGGCTTGGTCAGCCTGTTTTTGATAAACTTGACGCTGAACTTGCCAAGGCAATCATGAGTATCGGTGCGGTAAAGGCTTTTGAAATTGGCGACGGTTTTGACGCTGCGGATTCTTTTGGAAGCCTTAATAATGATTCAATGCACGTTGATAAAGAAAGCGGAAAGCCTGTTTTTGATACAAATCACAGCGGCGGCATTCTTGGCGGAATCAGTAACGGAAACACTATTGTTTTCAGGGCTGCAGTAAAGCCTGTTCCAAGTATCTTCCAGCCTCAGAAAACTGTAGAAAAACTTCCTGACGGTACTTACCGTGATACAGTGCTGGAAATAAAGGGACGGCATGACGTATGCCTCTGCCCCCGCATAGTTCCTGTTGTAGAGGCAATGACTTCAATTGTTCTTGCAGATATGCTTCTTAGGAATGAATGATGGAAAAATCAGAAAGAAAAAAATCTTCCTCTCCTGTAAAAATTGCAGCAGGGGGAGTTTCTGCCATAATCATCATTTTTTTTGTTTCTCTTTTTACAACAGCGGCAGTACGCTTTCATCAGTTTTCAGAAATAAAAGAAGCGGCTCCACTTAGTCAGGAAGAACTTTTTTCTTTAAATGATTTGATGCTTTCACGCTATCCCGAAAATTTTCAGAAAATTAAAAATCTTCCTTATTCCATTCCTGAACCAAAACTTGATGTTTATGCAGAATCAGCAATTTTAATAGATGTTTCCAACGGCTGTCTGCTTTATGAAAAAAATGCAGACCAGGTAATTCCTCCTGCTTCCATGACAAAACTTTTTGCCCTTTATGTGGTAGACGAGGAAGTTGCTGCAGGAAATCTTTCTTATGACCAGATTATCCCTCTTCCACCAGAAAGCTGGGCCTGCAATATGCCCCCTCATTCTTCCTTGATGTTTTTAGGGGAAGGGCAGAAGGTTACTCTGGAAGAACTGCTTTTAGGGCTTTCCGTATGTTCAGGAAATGATGCCGCCTATGCTCTTGCCTATACAATCTGCGGAAATATAGAAGATTTTGTTGAACGCATGAATCTGGTTGCATCTGATATGGGCTTGACCCATACTCATTTTGTAGAAAGTTCCGGTTACAGCGAAAAAAATACCACAACTGCCCGGGAAATGGCTGTTTTTGCCCGGGAATATCTTAAGCGTCACCCGGATTCTCTGGAGCGTTATCATGGAGTTCCTTCTTTTACTTATCCAAAAGAAAAAAATCTTGCTCCCGGTGACAGTCTGCTCGCTCAGGATTTTTCACAGGGGCTTCCCCGTCATATAACAATGCCGATTACCCAGAAAAATACAAATCCTCTTCTGGGGCTTTTAGAGGGCTGTGATGGCCTTAAAACCGGATATATTGATGAAAGCGGCTATAATCTTTCTCTTACAGCAAAAAGGGGGCAGACCCGCTATCTTTCTGTTACTATGAAGGGCCCCGGCCGTAATGCGGCAGAAGGTCAGGCAGGGCGTGTTCATGACGGCAAAGAACTTATGGAATGGGCTTTTTATTCCTTTGCGGATTACTCTATAGAAGATTTTGTTCATCCTTATATGCTTAAAATTTGCGGAGCAAGTCAAAAGTCTTTGAATCTTATTCCTTCTTTTTCTGAAAAAATTGTTACTGTACCTTATATTTATGGTGATTCAATGCAGGCCAATCTTGATGCTGTGCAGGTAAAAGTTTCTCTTCCAGATTATCTGATGGGTGCGGTAGAGCAGGGGGAAGAAGCAGGGCAGATTTCTGTGATTCTGGGCGATTATGTTCTGCAGACCATTCCTTTGATTGCAGACAGGGAAGTTAAGAAGTCAAACTGGTTTATTTGTCTTGCTGATAAAATCGTTTTTATTTTTTATAATACTTGATTTTCCTTTGATATAAGATTACTATTGATAATATCAAAATGATTTTTATTTACGGGAGATAAACAAATGTCTTTGAAAAAAACATTTTCTAGTGATGGAAAAAAATGTACCGTTGTATTTACTGTAAATCCAGAAGCTGCTGCAGGTGCATCTAAAGTATATCTTGTTGGAGAATTTAACAGCTGGGATCCTACTGCAACACCAATGAAGAAAGATCCTGCAGGTTCTTTTTCTGTAAAGAAACAGCTTGAAACAAACAGAGAATTCCAGTTCCGCTATTGTCTTGACGGCAATATCTGGATTAACGACTGGAAGGCAGATAAATATGTTCGCTCAGAACTTGCTAATGATGATAACTCTGTAGTAGACACAACAGTTCCTAAGGCTGCTAAAGTTTCTAAGAAGCCAACTTCTAAGGCTGTAACAAAGTCTGCAGACAAGAAACCAGCCGCTAAGAAGCCTGCTGCAAAAAAGGCTCCTGCTAAAAAAACAACAAAAAAATAAAAAAAAATAGACTTCTTTAGTTTTGTCTATTGACACAGTGAATATAAATCGCTATATTTATATTCACTTATTTATTCCCCGATTGTGTAATGGTAGCACTTCAGATTCTGGTTCTGACTGTGGGGGTTCGAATCCTCCTTGGGGAACTAAGCTGAATCAGAAATGGTTCAGCTTTTTTTATTATTGGTCCCTTCGAATATCGGTTTAGTTCGCGGCCCTCTCAAGGCTGAAAGGCGGGTTCGATTCCCGCAGGGACCGAAGATAGGTAAAACCTAAAAAGACTCGCTTGTGGCGAGTCTTTTTTTAACGGTTTTTCTATAAGATTAGGTTTAGTTCGCGGCTTCTCAATTCGCATAAATATAGCATTAAAACTTGCAACTTTGTTTTTTTTACTATAGGATTTCCTTATATGTTGGCTGGAGATAATAGAGGAACTTTTGATAAGCTGGTGGCAGGGCTTACATCTGAAGAACGTACTGCAATGCTGAATGACATTAATTCAACAACCGCAGATTCCCTCCAGTTCGTAGATGCAGAAAATTATGTAGAAGAAAAAAACATCTCCCTGAATCTTCGGCTGAAAAATGAATCATTATTTTATCGTTTTATTCTCTGGCTGCGAGCCCTTATCAACCGTTCATCAACAGAAAAAGTATACAGTGATGATGTTCTTGCCGCTCTCGCCCACAGACTTTCCCGCTCCCATCCGGGGCTTGTAAATCATAAAATTAAATCTTTGGACGGAATCTTTTATGACCGCCTGAAAGCCTTAAAAGAGGCATCTGATTTTTTTAAGCCCTATATGGTTATGATAGAAGATAATCCCGGGGAATTTTACGTTTTTTTGTGTTCCTTCATCACTCCTGATTTTATAGATGAAGTAACATCCCATGCAGATCCCTTTATTTTGGATTTTGATACAGAAGCCAGTCTGGACGTTAAAAACGGTCTGCTGAAAGCATTGGAAGATGTCCTTAAAAATATTGATTCAAGGGTAAAAAATACCCTTTATTCTGCAATTTCTTCTATTAATTGGCTGAATCATTTTTGCAAGCTGCCTTACCTGCATTTTACGGCTCAGTTTACAAGCGTGATGGGAAATGTTTATACCTGTCCGTATAGAAATGCTGTCATAGATTACGATGCGCTTGCCGCAGTCTTTACAAACGTTCATTCTGTTTCAAATGAACTGCTGGAAGCAATTTTTCTCTTTTCCCAGCGTACAAAACTTACGGAAAATGCCCAGCAGAAAGATATAGAGCGGGCAGTAAAAGATTTCCTTTCGCGGGCAAATCAGCAGCTGATTCCTATTCAGATGTTTATCAGTGCAGTGCCTGTTGTAAAACTTGGTAAACTTGTTAATGATAATTACGACTGGACTCCTGGTACAATGGAAGGGGCAGAAGCCTGGTATTCAGCTTTCAGGGCTCAATGGAAAAAGATTCTGGAAGTCCGCTGGAAGGAATGGGTCAGGGCAAAGAAAAAGAATTCTCTGGGAACCAGCCTTTTATCAGATTTTGGACTGCAGTCTTTTCCTGTTATGGAATATAGACCCTGGCTTGAAATGTGGACTTCTGTTCCCTTTACATATGAACTTTCTGGCGGATTCCTTTCATGGTTTGTTACAAAAGCTTTTGACAAGATGGATTCCCTCTTTAATGACGTAATGCTGGAAGGAATTTTTGTGCGTAATGAAAAGCGTATAGAATATTCAGAAAGCCTGAACCTCTTTAATCAGGCAGGAACACAGATGAAGCTTCTGCTGACTAAACTTTCACCAGAAGGTGAGATTGGCTCTACTTTTTCGGAAATTGTCAGTTCCCAGATTCTTACTTTGCAGACTCAAAACAAAATTGATTCCCTCATGACAACCATTGAATCTGAAATTCGTGAGATAATTGCAAAATTTGTGAAGGGCGGGAAAAGCCTGAATCAGATTCTTTCTGCCATGCTTGATGAAGATTCCCAGCGTTCCCATGATATCCTGCAAAATCTGAAGTCAATAAAAGGTCATCAGAACCGCGAATGGCGTGAAAATCTTAATGAAGAAAAGGAACGCTTCAAAAAAGTCCTCTATTATCTGGTAGAGTTTGACAATATTGACACTTCAAATCGACCGTAATCTTTTATATAATTTGTTTATGAACATGATTTCTCTTGCCCGGAACTTTATAACTCCTTCTTCAAAATACGTCTTGTTTCCTTTTTATGATGACGGAAATGCTGTGGGATGTGCCCCTGTTTGCGGAATGACCCTGCGCTCTGCAGGTTCCATGCGTTTCAGGTGGAATGAAGAAAATCCTGTGAGAAAGGACTTTTTCAGCCGGCTGCTTGAAGAGGATGCGGAGGGGAGTGCAGCCCCTGCAGAACATACAGCCCCCCGCAAGTCTTCCCGCCACCTGGTTCCTCTTCAACTTGACCACACCCACATTGTTTATGATGTTAATTCCCCATCAGATACAGAAGGCAGGATTGGAGACGGAATAATAACGGTGAATCATGCCCTTGTGCCAAGCATTACAGTGGCAGACTGCGTGCCTGTTTTTTTATATGACCCTGTAAGCGGAGTTTTTGGCATTGTACATTCAGGCTGGAAGGGAACGGGCATTGCGGCGGATGCAATAAAACTTGCGGCAGAGAGGCATAAAAGCCGGCCGGAAGATTTTCTTGTTCTGGTGGGGCCGCACATCCATGACTGCTGCTATATTGTGGACCAGGAGCGGGCCGGCTTTTTTGCGCGGGAGTTTTGCGAAGACTGCGTGACCCCGCTGGAAGAAGGGGCCGCCCTTCCCGTAAATTGGAAGAACCGCGGCGGCAGACTCTACCGCCTTTCTCTGGCCCGGGCAAATGTGGCGGCCTTAAAAAAAATCGGTGTTCAGGATAGTCATATAACCCTGAGCACCGACTGTACCTGCTGCAACCCGGTCTTCGGCTCAAACCGCCGTGAAACCGCCGCAGCCGGCCGCCCGGACTCTTTTACCGTTCAGGCAGCCTTTATATATTTTTAAAGCGGAATGTTTCCGTGCTTCTTAAGCGGCTTGTTTGTAAAAATCTTTGTTTCAAGGAAGTCAAAACTTGCAACAATGCGCTTACGTGTTTCTTCCGGCTGAATGATTTCTGTGATATAACCGCGTTCTGCCGCGATATAAGGAGTCATAATTTCGTTCTTATATTTTTCTGACGCAGCCTGAACCTCTGCGGCCTTGTTAGGGTCCTTGAGTTCTTTTGCGAACAAAATCTCAATAGCACCTTCTGCACCCATTACAGCAATTTCTGCCTTTGGCCAGGCGTAAACAAAGTCAGCACCAAGATGCTTTGAACACATTGCAATGTAAGCTCCACCATAAGCCTTACGCAGAATTACAGTAAGCTTTGGCACTGTAGCTTCGCTGTATGCGTAAATAACCTTTGCACCGTGGCGGATAATTCCCTTCTGCTCTTCCTGAGGTCCAGGAATAAAGCCCGGAACATCAACAAAAGTAAGGAGCGGAATGTCAAAGCTGTCGCAGTAGCGGATAAAGCGGGCAATCTTATCAGAAGCATCGCAGTCAAGAACGCCGCCAAGTCCCTTAGGATTGTTTGCAACAATACCAACCGTGCGGCCTTCAATCTTTCCAAATCCTACAACGCAGTTAATTGCAAATTCCTTCATGATTTCAAGGAATGAATCATCATCAATTACGCAGTTAATAACTTCCCGAACATCGTAGCCCTGACGCGGATTTTCAGGCATGATTTCCTTAATCTTTTTTGCAGCCTTTTTTTCGTCAAACTTGAACTTTTCATTCGGTTCAATCTTGTCTCCAAAGTAGTGCGGAATGTAATCCAGAAGACGGCGTACGGTCTCATAACATTCATTTTCAGATTCGCAGCGGAAGTGAGAAACACCAGACTTCTGTGCATGAATTGAAGCCCCACCCAAATCTTCTGCAGAAATATCCATGAACATTACAGACTTAACAACCTTAGGTCCAGTAATGAACATCTGTGTAACTTTATCAACAGTAAAAATAAAGTCTGTGATTCCAGGAGAATAAACGGCACCGCCGGCACAAGGGCCTGCAATAATGGAAATCTGAGGAATGGCACCGCTGGCTCTTACGTTCTGATTAAATACGTTACCGTAACCGCCAAGTGCTTCAACACCTTCCTGAATACGTGCTCCACCCGAATCATTAATACCGATTACAGGACAGCGGGCATCAATAGCCATTTTTGTAAGGTCAGCAATCTTTCGTCCGTGCATGTGACCAAGAGAACCTCCCTGAATTGTAAAGTCCTGGGCATAAACAGCAACTTTGCGACCGTTTATTTTTCCAAATCCGGTGATTACTCCGTCATAAGGAATGTCTTTTTTATCCATTCCAAAACTTGTACAGTTATGTTTTACACCCTGATAAGTTTCAACAAAAGTTCCTTTGTCGCAAAGAGCATTAATGCGTTCAATTGCATGAAGTTTTCCTTTTGCATGCTGTTTTTCAACATTGTATTCCATAAAAACCTCTTGAAATTTTATAGGGAAGGGGTAAAGAACCTTTTAAGGCAGATGGCTGTTTATCCCTCGGCCGCACTTCGTTGCGTCCTACTCCCTCTCCTAAGGGGAACAGATTTCCCCTAAAAATCCCTTTTCTTTTTACTATATAAAATGCGGCTTTTAGTGTCAATATGACAAAAATAGGCGAGAATGTCAAAATAAAAGAAGATTTTTTTGAGAAATCGCATTAGGGGATTTTACCTATAAAAATTGATATAAAAGTGAAAAAAAAATAGCAAAGTTAATCGTTTAACATGATGTTTTTAACTTAAATTTATTTTGACGAGAGGAAAATTCACACTTATAATTACTTAAGAAAGTACTTGAATAAATCCTTCGTTAAATTCAAGTACAATTCAAAAATTAGGAGTAAAAATATGAAAACGAAACTTTCTCGTTTTGCGGCAGTATTGGCGGCTGCCGCTTTGCTGGTTACAGCTATCAGCTGTAAGACCCCGGAAGATGCGACAAAAGAAGCCGCAGCAACCCCAGTAATTACTGTTGCAGATAACAGCGTTACAATTACCTGTGCAACAGAAGGGGCAACAATCTATTACACAAAAGACGGCTCTGACCCGACCGCAGACAGTTCTGTTTATTCAAGTCCAATTGCCTTAACTGAAACCGTTACAGTAAAGGCTTTTGCAGCCGCAGACGGCTATGATGATTCAGAAACGGCTGAAAAAGAATGTACTTATGTTGCACCTGTTGCCGCAACGCCTGTTATTACTGATGAAGACAACAAGGTAACAATCACCTGCGAAACAGAAGATGCAGTAATTTACTATACAACAGATGGTTCAGCACCAACTGCAGAAAGCACAAAATACGAGGCTCCTTTTGATGTAACGGCAACAGTTACTGTAAAGGCAGTTGCAACAAAAGAAGGTTATACAGATTCAGAAGTAGCCTCTGCTGAAGTTGAATAT